>CALGQU010000171.1 GCA_937959125.1 uncultured Croceitalea sp. | reverse complement strand
AAGTTATAACGATGGCCAAAGTTGGCTGCGATTACGAAACAACCTACCCCCGGCCCCGGTATACTGGCTGGAAATCCAAGAACGTTTTGATGATTTGGTGGTAGGCACTTATGGTCGTGGGTATTATATTTTAGATGATATTTCCGCCCTTAGGGAATTTGATGAGGCCAGCGGGAAAGAGGCCCATTTGTTCAGTTTGCGCGATGCGTTCCGTTTTCAAAACCAACAAGCCATTAAAACCGATGGTCCAAGTCTAAACGCAGGGGAAAATCCGGCATACGGGGCGTATATCAATTACCATTTAAAAGACAGCACGGACCAGAAAGTAGAAATTCAGATACTGGACCAAGAAAACCAAATCGTTAGAACTTTAAAAGGAGAAAACAGCGCAGGTGTGCACCGCGCCGTTTGGGATTTGCGCTATGAGCCTACCTACAAACCCAAATTAAAAACTACGCCCCCGGGCAGGCCTTGGGTACAATTGAACGGGGAAGGATGGCGCCCTTTAGTGACTTGGGACCTGGATTTATGGCGCGGGCAGTTTGGGCCGCGGGTAGTTCCCGGTACCTATAAAATAAAACTTCATATTGGAGATGACGTCTATGAGCGTAATGTTGAGGTGCTCAAAGACCCCAATTCCGCGGGCGATTTGGCCTCCATTAAAGAGCAGGTCGCTTTTTCCTTGGAATTGCGCGATGCCATGAACCTTGCGGTGACCATGATCAATGCTATTGAGGACATTAAGGCGGAACTGGAAGCCTTGCTTCCACAATTAGAAAAAACACAAGATAAGGCTACCGCCAAGCAGCTATTCTCCAATGCGCAAAACATTGCGGCAGCCTTGTACGATATCCATTTGACCGGAGCCCGCGAAGATGCATTCCGATCCCCCATGAAGCTGTATGGTCGTATTAGCGCTTTGGCCAGTGATATTGGCGGCTTTGGGGTGGATTTTAAACCTACGGGCCAACAACGGGAGGTATATCAAGTACTTAACGGACGCTTGCGTAAAGCCCAGGGAAAGTTCGATGCGTTTTTGGAAGTAGAGGTCAAAGCACTTAACGAACAGCTTAAAAAAACGGAGTTACAATTGGAGTTTGGGAGGAAGATAAAGTCGTAACAGTTTTCTTGTCGAGTTCTAAAACTTGACATTCTTAGCGCCATTTTCTAAAATGGGAACTTTTTACCCTTGCAATCCCTCCGTCTTGATACGTTGTATCAAGCCACCTCCCTTTTCCTTCGATGCGGCTCAGGACACGAGGGAGGAGTGTTTTTTATTTACAATCCAATAAAAACTATTATAACCTTATCGCTTCTCGTTCAGATTCCAATCGTACTTTAAATACTTGATTTTTGTGGAAGCGGTCATGGGCGTGCTTAGGTAGTTGTTGATGTAATCTTTAAGGGAACCCTTATCCGTAAAATCGCCTTTGTACCATTTGAATATTTCGGAGAGTTTTGCCTCGCTGGCAGTAAATTGGTTGCGCGTGGTATCGTTTACAAAATCTTTGGTTGCCGCCTCCAATTGTGCACTCATGCCGGAAGCCGTAAACGCTTTGTTCACCAGTTTTGGACAGGAATAGGAGGCACAGTTAATCGCAAAATGAATCCTTGGTTCATTCATTTTCCTTAAAATCTTGTGTTCAATATGTCCTAAGGAAACGACATCGTTTCCGATCTTAACGATATCCTTGCCCCATGGCCTACTGATATCTTTAATACTTTTAGTGGGGTAATTATCCAAAATTAATTTTACCGTAGCCGCGTTGTATAGGTTGATGTAATAGGCCAACCTTTCGTTTTTGGACCAGTCCGTTTTTGGACTGTTTTTGGCAAGCATCTCCAAATAGGCACTAAGTTCACTGCTGCTGTTTTTAAAGCTTTTGTAGTCAACATTTCCGGTATTGTCAACATATTTACGCAGCAATTTGTCCCAATTGGCATGGGAAGGTACTTTAGCCAACACAATCTCCTCGGTGGTTTCCGTCTTAGTTTCTTCCTCTTTGGAAACGGGGTTCGATGCTTCCACAGGCGTATCTTCTTTTACTTCGGGTTCATCGCCTTTGACCTCAACTTCTGCTGCAGGAGTATGATTTTCAGCATTCGTTTCTTCCTCCATTTCAGTCTTCACCATTTCATCTTTTGTTTTTTGCATTGGGGAAACTTCCTTTTTTTGTTCCATGTCTTTTTCTATAACCATTTCCGGGGTTTTAGACATCACAGCTTCTTTTTCCTGTTCCGTGTCAACACTTTGGTTTTCTTCTAGGGTTTCTGTTTCCTTAATTATTGCGATATTACTTTCTTCCGTTGTTTTACGGCTTGGTGTTTCTTGAGCCGTCTTAGGTGTCTTGTTGGCACAAGAAACAAAGATGAAAAGGATATATATGAATGCGGTAAATTTCATGGTTATACTCAATTAATGTTATACCAACTTGGACGCAAAAGCATATTTCAGATTACAGCGCCCTTGGAATTTGTGTTTTTCTTAGGAAAAGGAGTGTTTGCTTTTTCAGAATTCCCTCTTTAACTTTTTGGTGCTGTATAAAAAAGAAAAAGGAGCCAAAAGCCCCTTTTTCAAAAAAAGATTTTAACCGATTGGCTATTTGGACATTGCGCCTTTTATAGCACCAACAATAGCCATGATCACACCACCGCCAACACCACCGCCAGCTACGCTGCCAATGATACCGGAAAGGTCCATGCCGCCATCAGTCCCAAGACCTAACATTCCCAATAAAGTGCCTCCAAGTCCACCTCCAAGGATTCCCGCAATGGAATTCCCCAAGGTTCCCAAATTGAGTTTTGGTAATAATTTTGCTGCTAAGTTGCCCCCAGCGGCACCGGAAACCAACTGAATAATCAACGGTAAATACTCTTCCATAATTGTAGTTTTAATGGTTACTCATCAATAAATAAACATAAATTTTATGTATTTGGCAATTAAATAGTTACAAAATTACCATTTTATCAAAATTCAATACTGTTGTTTTTCGCTTAGACCAGCGATTCTTTTAGCTTAGTTCCATTAGTTTTATCAACAAATCCATATTCTTATACAACTCCCTTAAGTATACCCTCTTTATTGTTCCCGGGTATTTTATTGACCATGTTAGCGCACAATGCAAGGTATTTGGCCATTGCCGCTTTAATGCGACAATAGCATGAGCAGTTTAAAGGGAACAGTACTCCAATCCTAGCGGCGCAGATAGCGCAATTGCATAAGCGATTAGAAATTTTAAAAACCTGCGGGCAACGGTTATTATTAGTTTCCATTTGGCAGGCATCACCATGCTTTTGACCTATATAAAACTAACGACATGGACCAACATCAGCCTTGGGATAAGCCTTGTTTTCTTAATGGTTTCTTTGCTTTTATCGCTGTTGGAAGTCTGGCTGTCCACAAGGACTTTGGGTATACAACTCCTTGATATGGAATAAAAAAGACCTGCGTTGCTTCTGTTGGTGTAAGAAAAATCCATCGTTTTTTGGCATCGACTTCCACTCTTAACCCAATATGGGGGTTAGACAGCAAAATCAAAAGGATTCCCACAGTTTGTTTAACTATTTTATCTGTACTTTTAACACACTAATTTTTAATTCGGGGGAAATGAAAAGGGTACAGGACATCCCTTTTTTCAAGAATATCAAAGAAATACGGGAATACGAGTTTGGTAAGTTTTATTTCTTTCATGGACTTGTTATTTCCGAGATAAAGGATGGGGTTACCTTTAATTGGGAAATGGCCCAAAAAGCCATTGCCGCTGCAAGGGAGGTTTTTGGTGATGATATGCCCATAGCTTACATTTCCAATAGAATAAACAGCTATTTTGTAACACCGACCGATTGGGCCAAATTTTACACGAATAGAAACCAACTAAGTTTTTATTCCGTTGTGGGAGAAACCAAAGGCAGTTTTGCCAGTTTGGTATTGGAACGTATGTTTTTCAAAAATTCCATCAAACAATTTACGGATTTGGAAGAAGCCATAGCGTGGAGTCTTGCACAAATTAAGAACAAGGGAGGGCAAAGGGCTTTCTAGTAATATCCTACATGAAAAATAGCATCTCCTTGGTTGACCACGGCTTGGTGGTTAATACAAAACACTAGTCCGTCAAAGGGTGCTTTGATTGCCTTACTCCGTTTGGCAATGGTATCCGTAATCATACCCAAAACTTCCCCTTTTTTAATTTTTGCGCCATTGGAGACTGCAGGCACGAACATCCCAGCCCGGGATGCGCGCACCCATCTAGTGTTTTCAAAATGCACTGTCTTTCCTTTTGTTAGGGTGCTTTTGGACAGCATATCAAAATGTGCCAAAACATTTTTAATCCCTCGGATACCCTCGGTAATTGAAAATTCGTCAAAACGCATACTTTCCCCTCCTTCAAATACTACTATGGCCTTACGCATGGTATATGCCGCTTTTCTAAAGGAACCTGATATTAACTTAGAGGCAAAAGAGAGTGGTGCATTAAAAACCTGGGCCAATTCCTCACTAGCAATATCATCCTTGGTATAGCGTATTTGGGGATAGTTGTGGCGTTGTCCGCCACCGGTATGCAAATCTATCCCAAAATCTATTTGCGGTAGAATCTCATTGGTATAATGATAGGCCATTCTACTGGCCAGGGAGCCAGATTTGGTGCCGGGGAAACTTCGGTTGACATCTTTGCCATCCGGTACGTCCCTAGAAAAATGGATAAACCCAAAAATATTTAAGATGGGCACTACGATGACCGCTCCCTTGGCAATGGTAAAATCCTTGTTCTCCAACATGCGCCTTAGGGTTTCCACCCCATTGATCTCATCGCCGTGCAATCCTGCCTGCAGCAAAACCGTAGGTCCGGCTTCTTTGGCATTAAAAACATGGACAGGAATATCTATTAGGGTGCCCGTAGGTAGGCGGGATATATTGATTTTTACCAATTTATTCTCCCCCGGCGCAATGGTTTCCCCATTGATTTCAAAGGTTCTATTTTCGTCTTTTAAAAGCATTTCGTTCTACAAATTCAATAATATGTTTGGCAACGTTGACCCCCGTAGCGCTTTCAATTCCTTTTAATCCCGGTGAGGCATTGACTTCCAAAAGTACGGGCCCGTTTTTTGAGCGCATCAAATCTACCCCCGCAACACCGAGCCCAAGATGTTTGGTGGCGTTTAAGGCGATGTAACGTTCCCGTTTGGTAATTTCAATGGCTTCTGTTTGTCCTCCACGGTGTACATTGGATCTAAACTCGTCCCGCTCGCTAATGCGCTTCATGCTTGCGACCACTTTGTTTCCTACAACAATAATCCTAATATCTTCCCCATTGGCTTCTTCTACATATTGCTGCAATAAAATGCTGGTATCCATTTTATAAAAGGTATCGATAATGGATCTTGCGGATTTTTTGCTTTCGGCCAAAATAACGCCTACGCCTTGGGTCCCTTCTTGAATTTTGATAATTACGGGTGGTCCGCCCAACAAACGTATTTGTTCTTCGATGTTATTAGGATTTATGGAAAAGAGCGTTTCCGGAATTGGAATCCCTTTTCTTGCCATAATCTGTAGCGTGCGGACTTTGTTTCTGGCACGGGTAATGGCCAAGGAACGGGCGGTACTAAAAACCCCGTTCATTTCAAACTGTTTTACTATAGCGGCCCCATGGCGGGTCACCTTAGTGCCGATCCGGGGGATTATGGCATCAAACTCATTGGTCACATCTTCTTCCCCCAAAAATATTTTGGGCTTCCCTTCCCCTAACTTTACGGAACACTTGGTATGATCAATGAGTTCTACATAATGTCCTAAATTCTCTGCTTCCTGTGCAATTCTCCTTGTAGAATGAACACTTAGACTAACCGACAACAGGGCGATATCCATGATTTTTTAGGTATTGGATCAAGTTTAGACTATCAATATCGGTCAAAGAAACCAAATGCACCAATAGAAATTACTTTTTATCGAAAAGCAGCATCTTTTTCTGTTGAATATTTGGGTACTTTGCCCATCTATTTTAACATAGTTTATCAAACGTTTTCGCTACTTGCTTATAATGCTTCTAAATAAGAACGGTTGGTTTATGTAACGTTTGTTAAAAACTCCCCTGTGACGTAACTTTGTTTTCAAAACTAACTACTAATGAGTGGATTAATTTCGTCTTCACTGGCTAGAAAAGTAGTGATGGCACTTTCTGGTCTTTTTCTGGTCTTCTTTTTGGCACAACATTTCACCATCAACATAACATCGGTCATTGACCCAGAAACCTTTAACGTATGGTCCCATTTTATGGGCTATAACCCTATTGTGCAGTTTGCATTGCAACCTGTTCTAATAGCGGGGGTCGTCATACACTTTGTCATGGGCTTTGCTCTGGAACTGCAAAACAGAAAGGCTAGGGGCATCAATTATGCAAAGTACAATGGAGGTGCCAACGCACCATGGGTTTCCAGAAACATGATTTGGTCCGGGCTTGTTGTCTTGGCCTTCCTAGGGTTGCACTTTTACGACTTTTGGGTACATGAAATGAGCTACAAGTATGTGGATATACTTCCGGAAGACCCTACACGCTACCATGCAGAAACGGTAGCGAAGTTTGCCCCATTTTGGAGAACGGTCCTTTATGTAATTTCGTTCGTGCTGCTCAGCCTTCATTTATGGCATGGCTTTGCATCTTCATTGCAAAGTATGGGTGTCAACAACAAATACACGCCGGCCATTAAAAAATTCGCTAAAATATTTGCGGTGGTTATTCCACTAGGTTTTGCATTTATTGCATTATACCACCACCTTAACCCAATAACATATTAATTATGGGAGTATTGGATTCTAAAATTCCATCTGGGCCATTGGCCGATAAATGGACCAATCATAAAAATAAAATTGACCTGGTCAACCCCGCCAACAAGCGCAATATCGACATTATTGTTGTGGGTACGGGTCTTGCAGGGGGGTCCGCTGCTGCGACCTTAGCAGAACTGGGGTATAATGTAAAGACCTTTTGCTATCAAGATTCCCCAAGAAGGGCCCACTCCATAGCCGCCCAAGGTGGTGTAAACGCCGCCAAAAACTATCAAGGGGATGGGGATAGCGTATATCGCTTATTTTATGATACGGTTAAAGGGGGTGATTACCGCTCCCGTGAAGCCAACGTGCATCGTTTGGCCGAAGTATCTACCAATATTATTGACCAATGTGTGGCACAAGGTGTGCCTTTTGCAAGGGAATATGGTGGCTTGTTGGACAACCGTTCTTTTGGTGGTGTTTTGGTTTCCAGAACCTTTTATGCCAAAGGACAGACCGGGCAACAATTGTTATTAGGTGCCTATGCCGCCATGAACCGACAGATACAACGCGGAAAAATCAAATCATACACCAGACATGAAATGTTGGATATGGTCTTGGTCAATGGTAAAGCACGTGGTATTATTGCTAGGAACCTGGTTACAGGGGAAATTGAAAGACATTCCGGCCATGCCGTGGTTTTAGCGACGGGAGGTTACGGAAACCTATTTTTCCTTTCTACCTATTGTATGGGAGCCAATGTAATGGCCGCTTGGAAAGCGCATAAGCGTGGTGCTTTTTTTGCCAATCCCTGTTTTACACAGATACACCCTACCTGTATTCCCGTTTCCGGGGACCATCAATCCAAATTGACATTAATGTCGGAATCCTTACGAAACGACGGTCGCATTTGGGTGCCAAAAAATATAGAGGACGCACAATCCATCCGCGAAGGGAAATTAAAGCCTACAGAACTTAAGGAAGAAGATAGAGACTATTATTTGGAACGTAGGTATCCTGCCTTTGGAAACCTAGTCCCCCGTGATGTTGCTTCCCGTGCCGCCAAAGAGCGTTGTGATGCCGGTTACGGTGTCAATAAAACCGGAGAGGCGGTATACTTGGATTTTGCCGCGGCCATTATGCGCTATGGACGTGAAAAAGCGTTGACTTCTGGGATGAAAAACCCTGATGATGCTACCGTACGCCAATTGGGTGAGGAAGTAGTAGAGGCCAAGTACGGCAACCTCTTCCAGATGTATGAAAAAATCGTGGATCAGAACCCGTACAAAACACCTATGATGATTTACCCTGCGGTACATTATACCATGGGTGGCCTTTGGGTAGATTATAACTTAATGACATCCATACCTGGTTGCTATGCCGCCGGTGAAGCCAATTTTAGCGATCACGGTGCCAATAGGCTTGGGGCATCTGCCTTAATGCAAGGTTTGGCAGATGGTTATTTTGTATTACCCTATACCATTGGGGATTACCTTTCAGATGATATCCGTACCGGACCCATCTCCACGGAAACCGAAGAATTCGATGCCGCCGAGAAGCATGTTCGGGAACGCATAGAGAAACTGCTATCCGCAAAAGGAGAGCATTCCGTAGATTATTACCATAAAAAGTTGGGTAAGATTATGTGGAACAAATGTGGTATGGCCAGAAACGAAAAAGAGCTAAAAGAGGCTATGAAGGAAATCGCCGAACTGCGCAAGGATTTCTGGGAAAACGTAAAAGTGCCCGGTAGTGCCGATGCTAAAAACCAAGAATTGGAAAAGGCGGGGCGCGTTGCAGATTTTTTGGAGTTGGGTGAACTCTTTGCCATGGATGCTTTGGATAGAAACGAATCTTGCGGAGGTCACTTTAGGGATGAATACCAAACCCCAGAAGGTGAAGCATTGCGTGATGATAAAAACTATACCTATGTAGCTGCCTGGGAATACAAAGGGGAACCAAGCAAAGCTAAACTCCATAAAGAGAATCTGGTGTATGAAAATATTGAAGTCAAGACACGCTCCTACAAGTAGCGGCGTTATTAGGGTATTGGTTAAAAGAGGAAAAATATACGCCAATAACCATTAATTCATAACTATTAACAATTGTAGTGCTATGAAGTTATACTTAAAAATATGGAGACAAAAGAATGCTGAATCCAAAGGAAGCATGGTCGAATATACCTTGGATGGTATTGAGAACGACATGTCTTTTTTGGAGATGCTGGATGTCTTGAACGAAGGGCTGATCAACAAAGGTGAGGAGCCTGTGGAGTTTGACCATGACTGTAGGGAAGGTATTTGCGGGACCTGTTCCTTAATGATCAATGGCCGTCCCCATGGCCCAGATTCCCGGGTTTCTGCATGCCAATTGCACATGCGTAGTTTTAAGGATGGGGACAGTATAGTCATTGAGCCATGGAGGGCAAAGGCTTTCCCCATAGTGAAGGACTTGATCGTAGATAGAAGTGCTTTTGATAGAATACAACAGGCTGGTGGATACATCTCTGTAAACACCTCTGGACGCCCTGTTGATGCCAACGCCATTCCTATTGAAAAGGAACTTGCCGATGCTTCCTTCGCCGCTGCCACCTGTATTGGTTGTGGTGCCTGCGTTGCTGCTTGTAAAAATGCCAGTGCCATGTTATTTACTTCAGCCAAAGTATCCCAATTTGCATTGCTGCCGCAGGGGCAGGTTGAGGCGTCTGAACGCGTTTTGAATATGGTACGCCAAATGGATCTGGAAGGTTTTGGTAACTGCACCAATACCGGAGCATGTGAGGTGGAATGTCCCAAGGGCATTTCCTTGGAGAACATTGCCCGTATGAACAGGGAATACCTTTCTGCAAGCGTTAAAGGATAATAGAAAGACCTTTCTTTTTTAAAGAAAAACCTCTTAAATCAAACCCAAATTCCGTTAGGAGTTTGGGTTTTTTGTTATCTTCAAGCTATGCCAAAGCCCTATGGATCTAACCGTATTAAAGTGCCTCGGTTTAATGAGGAATCCGGTTTTTATACCACACCGGAACGCTCTAAAATAATGAGCAAGATCCGGGGTAAGAATACCAAACCAGAAATGGCCTTTAGACGGGCATTATGGGCAGCAGGGTATCGTTATCGTATTGACTACAAAAAACTTATTGGCAAGCCAGATATCGCATTAAAGAAATACAAAACCGTCATTTTTATCGACGGGGAATTCTGGCATGGCCATAATTGGGAAGCCCGTAAAGCCAAACTAAAGACCAACAAAGAGTTCTGGATCGCTAAAATAGAACGCAACATGCAACGCGATCACGAGGTGAACATGGCTTTAAAAACTATGGGGTATACCGTATTTCGCTTTTGGGACAAGCAAATCAATACAGCATTGGAAAACTGCCTACAACAGGTATTGCAACATTTAAAACATATGGAAAATAATGAACTCTAAACTACCTCATGTGGGTACCACCATTTTCACTACAATGGGCAAACTTGCCCATGCCCATGATGCCGTCAACCTCTCTCAAGGCTTTCCTAATTTTTCGCCAGACCCCAAACTGCTCCAATTGGTAGCCCAAGCCGTGCAAAGCGATTACAACCAATATGCACCCATGCAAGGTATGTTCTCCTTACGCGAGACCATTTCCGAAAAAATGGAAACCCTATATGGTAAAGCCTATCATCCAGAAAGTGAACTGACTGTTACGGCGGGGGCTACACAAGGCATCTTTACGGCCATTACCACTTTTGTGAAAGCAGGCGATGAGGTCATTGTTTTTAAGCCCGCTTATGATTGCTATGAGCCCGCCATTAGCTTAAATGGCGGAACCGTAGTCCCTATTGAACTGAAGGGACAAGAATTTAAGGTGGACTGGGCGGAGGTAAATTCCAAAATAACACCAAAGACCAGGATGGTCATCATCAATACCCCACATAACCCAAGTGGCACTATTTTGAGTAAGGACGATATGCTTCAACTGGAATCTCTTTTAGCTGGCACCGATATCCTGCTTTTAAGCGATGAGGTATACGAGCATCTCATTTTTGATGGCCGTATCCATGAGAGCGCCGCAAAGTTTAAAGGCCTTGCGGAACGAAGTATCATTTGCGCCTCCTTTGGCAAAACCTTCCACGTAACGGGATGGAAACTAGGTTATGTTGCCGGGCCCAAAAGCTTAATGCGGGAATTTCAAAAAGTACATCAATATAATGTGTTCTGTGTGAACCATCCTATGCAAAAAGGGCTTGCCCAGTATCTAAAAAATCCCGAGCATTATTTGGCATTGAGTGCCTTTTATGAAGAAAAACGGGATTACTTTTTAAGGGCGATACAAGGCTCCCGTTTTACCTTTACGGCATCACAAGGTACTTACTTTCAAGTGGTGGACTATAGTGGAATTACGGAAGAAAGTGATATTGACTTCTCCAAGCGATTGATTACGGAACATCAATTGGCAAGCATTCCCTTATCCGTCTTTAACCTCAACAACGCGGACCACAGACAATTGCGATTTTGCTTTGCCAAAACAAAGGAAACTTTGGACAAAGCAGCTGAACTCATCCACCGTATTTAACCCGTACTGTATTAAAGCTGTCGTTTTACTACCAGATAGACACTACTGATATTTGCAAGGGGCACTTCAAAATCCTTGAACTCTGGAGCGTTGTTCAAGTTGTTGCATGCTATCGATTGGGTCTCCACATTATATCCCGTAAAGCGTTTACAGATAATTCTTGTAGTACAAACCAACACCAAAGCTTGGTCAACCAACGAATTTGTTCCAGATTTTGACAACACTTCCTTGTCAATGCGTTTCCCTAAAACCAAAGATCCGTTGGGTATACTTTGGATGCTTCCGTCATTCATGGCATTTCCAATGATTTCAAACGCCAAATAACCGCCCTCATCAAAATAATCTACCAAAAACCCAGATTTAAGAAGGTCATCTAGCTTTAAATCTTGAAGAAATTTCTCTTGGAAACCTGACAATAGCACAGGTGCCATAACCAAGTACTTTCCCTCCGGTAGGGCATACGCCATAGTGCCATCCGCACTCACTACTTTTTGCTTGGCGTAACCAGTTGCAGACTCGTTCACCTCATGCATATAAAGCTCAGCAATGGTCGTATTAAAGTACTGCGCAATCTTGGTGAGATTCTTTATAGGAATATTGGCATCCCTCTTTTCATACAGCTGAATCGTCCTTAAGCTTACTCCTATTGCCGTTGCTAAATCTGATTGATTTACTCCCTTTTTACGCCTTAAATGCTTTATTATATTCAAATTCTATACTTATATGAAATATTTTTGCATATATTTATGGGTATATGCAAAAATCAATCAGATTTCTGTAATTGGATTACAAACAAATATAAGAATAGAATACTAACACGCATTAGATATCCAATGCTTAAAACAGTGCTATGCCTTCATCACAAAAGTACAGCCTAATCATTAGGAACGAAACCATGTTTACCGACGACGATTATGGCAAACCCATATCTGAACGTCTTTCAAACGTTTTAAGAAGAACCACCAGTAAAAACGATCTTGCCAATATTGCCCTTAGGAGTAGCGTAAGTTTTTCTACGATCAGGGATGTGGTTTATAGAACCAATAGTTTGACCAAATCAAACGCCAAGGCCATAGCACTTCTAATTCATGTTGCTTTTGAAAACTCCATTGCCCAAAAACTTCAAGCGGAGGGAGACATGCTTTTTATGGACACTATGTTAAAACTCTAATGTAGCTGCGTTGACCAAACGCATAAAGTCCCCAATCTTATTGGGTTCTAACCACCTAGTAACAGTAACCAAGTTATTTTCGGTATCAATAACAATAAAGTTACCCCCAAACCCGGCGGCATAATATAGATTTTCCGATAGCTTTTCCCAATGCCGGGCCCCTTTTTCATTTAGCCACCACATATAGCCATAATTTACATTGGGTTTCGAGGGCAAGGTCGCTTGGGCAATCCATTCTTTGGAAAGCAAGCGGTCATTTTTCCATTTCCCCCCATTTAGAAACAACAACCCAAACCGTGCCATATCTTCCGTTGAAATAAACAGGCCCGCCCCGGAATGGCCGCCGCCCGTAACGGACTTCATGTTGATTCCATCAATTTCCGTCCATGCATGATCATAACCGTGCCAACGCCATGTAGAGGAAGCCCCAATTTTATCCATAACCTCTTCCTTTAAAACCATGGGCAGGGGTTTACGCCAAACATGGGTAAGTGCATAGGCCAGTACATTTACCCGTACGTCATTATACTCCATGACCGTCCCGGGTTCCTTTGGTTTCTCAAACCTCCAATCATCCAAACTTCCTTCTTTAGGTGGACGATCGGCCCAATCCTTAACACCCCACAACTCCCCAGACCATGCTGAATTTTGTTGTAATAAATGTTCCCAGGTAATTTTGGAATTGTGTTCTCCTTGGAAGGTACCGTCCCAAATATAGTTCCTTACCTCATCCTTAGTGTTGGCAATGCGTTTTTGGTCAACGGCCAATCCTGCTATGGTCGACAGAAAGCTCTTGGTTACGCTAAAAGTCATATCTACCCGTTTGGTATCTCCCCAAGAAGCCACCACATACCCATTCTTTAAAATCATCCCCGCAGGGCCGCCCCTCTTTTTGGTAGGTCCCAAAATTTTATGAAAAGGTTCCCGTTCAAACCCTTTTACAATGGCGATACGCAAATCCCGGGAACCGGAATATTCGTTGGCCTTGGCAAAGTCCACCGCTTTTTTTAAGGCCTCATCGTTCAGCTCATAATCTTTTGGCACCTTTTGTTCCCATACTGCGTTCCTTTCCGGAAAATAGTACTCTTGCGCATGCACGGTATTCCACCCAATAATAAACATCCCCATTCCTAGCACTAGTGTTCTTTTCATCATATAACTTCTTTTTTCATTAACCAATCTGTTTGCCGGTCCGTACCAATATCATAAGGATGAGTGCCTATCTTTTTAAAACCGTGCCTTTCATAAAAGGCGACCGCCTTTGGATTTTCTTGCCAAACCCCTAACCATACATAGCGGATTCCCTTTTTCTTTGCAATACTGAAAATCCCATCCAACAGCTGCTTGCCCACACCTTTTCCTTGTTGGTCTGAAATTACGTAAATCCTTTCCAACTCCATACCTTCAAATTCCTTAAATTCTGATTGCGCATCACCCCAGTTTAGCTTAAAGTAGGCTATGGGGTTATCATTATGGTAAGCAAAGTAAAAGGAAGTATTGGGCTCTTGCAGCTCGTCACTGAGCTTCTCCAAGGAAAAGGCCTGTTCCAAATACAGGTTAAAATCCTTGGGGTCGTTAGCGGCTTCAAAGGCCTCTGAAAAAGTGCTTTTGGAAATTTCAGCCAAGGTTTTCACATGTGCTATGTTACAGGGAACAATATGCAGCTTCATGCATTAAAGAAAAGGAATTGAGTACAAATAAAAAAGCCCAACATATGTTGGGCTTCAAATTTTTTTGTGAACTCTTTTAAACTTTTTGGATTAAAGAGATAATCAGCTATTTTTTAGCTAACTGAAAAGTCTGAATGAGTTCGGCACGTTGGTTTAAAACATGAACAGTTTTTTTACCAACCGCATTATACCGCTAAAAAAATCATTGCGGTATACCTGGATTTCTTGCTCTACAGGACTGTGGTTAAATTCGGTAATCATCACTCTAGGATTTATTAGGTTAATTTGGGGAATTCTTTATGACTACAAAGTACGCGCAAGCGTTCCATAACCGAAACTTTTTGTTGTGAACTTAATTTAGAACGTGGTGTAGGGTAGAAACCTTCTGTTTTTATTGGCACTACCAAAGGATATAATACTCCGATGGCTTTCGGGCTGCCTCCATTTAGTTTACCGAAAACGACTCACTAGATACTCATTTCCGGAATGGTTCCATTAACCATTAAATTACCTTCCGTAGCCGCTTTAATCTCATCTACGGAAACCCCGGGCGCCCGTTCCAAAAGTAGGAAGCCCTCCTCTACCACTTCCAAAACGGCCAAGTTGGTCACTATCTTTTTTACACAAGCTACCCCCGTAAGCGGTAAACTACATTTCTTCAATAATTTTGATGCGCCTGCCCTATTCGTATGCATCATAGCAACGATAATGTTTTCTGCCGATGCTACCAAGTCCATGGCACCGCCCATTCCTTTGACCATTTTTCCGGGAATTTTCCAATTGGCAATATCCCCATTCTCCGCTACTTCCATAGCACCCAATATGGTTAAATCCACATGTTTTCCTCTAATCATGGAAAAACTGGTCGCCGAATCAAAGAACGAAGCTCCTGGCAAGGTCGTTATTGTCTGTTTTCCCGCATTAATGATGTCGGCATCTTCCTCACCTTCGTAGGGGAAAGGACCCATGCCCAAAACGCCGTTCTCGCTTTGGAATTCAACGCTAATATCATCACGCACAAAATTGGCCACCAAGGTGGGGATACCTATTCCCAGATTCACGTAATATCCATCCTGCACCTCTTGGGCTATCCGTTTTGCTATTCCATTTTTATCAAGCATGATTATCTTTTAATAGCGTACCTGTTAAAATTACCTACGGCAGTATTCTCCCTATTCCAGAGGAAAACGGGAATACCAGCGATTGCACCTCCAAATGCCGCTATCGCTTTCCAAAAAGATAGACTGACATTGGCTATAAAGAAAATATAAATGCAGAAGATAACACCGAAGGCCAATCCTGCAATAAAACCTCCAATAACTAGTCTTTGATCTATGACAGCACTTATGCGGTTAATATGTTTCTTTTCAAATTTGCCACAATTGTTGCAATTTACTTTTACTTCATCACCAAATTTCATTTGTAGGTGAGCTCTTGATTCCATTTTAGGTTTAAAAACATTTTGTTTTTTACAAATCGAGCAAGTATAAACTAGCCTCATCTCTAAATATTCCTTACTGTCCTCTGCTCAATACGCTTTTCATAGGTTTCGCCCTTGAATATACGCTGTACAAAAATTCCCGGTATATGGATTTCATTGGGATCCAAACTTCCTGCTGGCAGCAACTCTTCCACCTCAGCAACCGTTATCGTTGCCGCACCGCACATACAGGGATTAAAATTACGTGCGGTTCCCTTAAAAATGAGGTTTCCCGCCTCGTCTCCTTTCCACGCTTTTACAAAGGCGAAGTCCGCTTTAAAGGCAGGTTCCAAGACATACATTTTTCCGTCAAATTCACGGGTCTCTTTTCCTTCCGCTACTTCAGTCCCATATCCTGCGGGGGTATAAAAAGCAGGGAAACCAGCTTGTGCGGCCCTACATTTTTCTGCTAGGGTCCCTTGCGGGGTCAATTCTACCTCTAGCTCACCACTTAACATCTGCCGTTCAAATTCTTCATTTTCCCCTACATAGGAAGAAATCATTTTTTTTATTTGATGGTTTTTAAGCAATAATCCCAGACCAAAATCGTCTACCCCGGCATTATTGGAAATGCAGGTGATGTTCGCAATGCCCAAACGGACCAATTCTGCAATGGCGTTTTCAGGGATTCCGCAAAGGCCAAATCCCCCTAGCATAAAGGTCATCCCATCCTTCACCCCTGTTAATGCATCGCCAACGTTCGCAACCGTTTTTTTTATCATTTCCCTTCCGTTTAGAAATCTAGGTCTTCCAAGTCATCCTCAATATCCAAATCTTCTTTCATTTCCTCGACCACCTTGGAACAATCCACATTAATGGATAGGTCCTTTGGTTCCGGAAAAGCAGCTTTGGAAACCCCTAATTCTTCATTTTCATAGTTCGCTTTCATATACATCCCCCAAATAGGCAGTGCCATTGAAGCTCCTTGTCCGTACAGGATACTCTTAAAGTGTGTCGCACGCTCCTCACCACCTACCCATACGCCGGTTACCAAATTAGGTACCATTCCCATAAACCAACCGTCACTTTGGTTTTGGGTCGTACCCGTCTTTCCGGCAATAGGATTGGACAAGCTGTAGGGATACCCCGTAATAATCTCTTTATAAACGGTATTGTTCTTATTCCATGAATGGCGCAATCTTGCGCCGGAACCATGCTCCGTTACCCCTTCCATTAAATTGACCATGGCATAGGCTACATCTTTACTCAGGACATCCTTGGTCTCAGGAACATATTCATAGAGGACCGTTCCATTTTTGTCTTCGATTCTGGTTACCATAACCGGCTTTACATATACTCCTTGATTGGCAAATGTTCCGTAGGCACCTACCATCTCATAGACATTAAAGTCCGGGGTGCCCAAGGCAATGGAAGGTACTTCAGGAATTTCTCGCGTTAGCCCCATATTCTTGGCAATATTGACCACGGAACCTGGCCCAACCTCATCGATCAACCTTGCGGTTATCGTATTTACGGAGTTGGCCAAGGCATTCTTTAAGGTCCGCTTTTCACCGGAATATTTACCGTCTGAGTTTTTTGGGCACCATGCTTCTGGATTCCCATGTTTTAAAGGTTCTATACAGTACTGGGTATCGGGCAGGGAATCACAGGGCGATAAACGCAGCTGGTCTATGGCAGCGGCATACACAAAAGGCTTAAAGGTGGAGCCCGCCTGTCTTGCCCCTTGGATAACATTGTCATACTGAAAATGTTTGTAATCAATACCTCCTACCCAAGCTTTTACATGGCCTGTTTGCGGTTCCATGGACATCATGGCCGTGCGTAAAAAGGTTTTATAATATCTGATGGAATCCAATGGGGTCATCACCGTATCCTTTTCATAGGAATCACTGTTCCAATCAAAAACGGTCATCTCTGTTTTCTTTCTAAAAGAAGCCCTTACCTCATTTTCTGAAACACCTTGCCTTTTAAGCGCCCTCCATCGTTGTGACGTCTTTATGGCGCGTTCCATGATATTATCAATCTCAAAAGTCTCCAAATCCAAGAAAGGCGTTGTAGGGTTCCGTTCTGGGGTGTTCTGTACAAAAAATTCTGCCTGTAACTTGGCCATATGGGCCTCTACCGCTTTTTCCGCATTTTGCTGCATGCGAGAATCTATGGTAGTATATACTTTAAGACCGTCCAAATAAATATTATACTTTTCGCCACCGGGCTTAGGGTTCTTATCCACCCATCTGTTCAGCCATTTTTGCATGTACATCCTAAAATAGGTGGCCAGACCCTCCCTGTGCGATTCTGGATTATAGTTTAAATTGAGTTCTAATTGTTGCAACGAATCCTTGACTTTGGCATCTAAAAAGCCGTATTTGGACATTTGGGCCAAGACTACATTTCTCCTATTCTTTGTGCCCTCTGGGTTACGGTGGGGCCTTGGATTATAGAGCGAAGAGTTTTTAAACATCCCCACGAGCATTGCAGATTCTTCTATCCTTAGTTCTTGTGGCTCCTTCCCAAAATAAATACGTGAAGCGGACCGAATACCATCGGCATTATTCCCAAAATCATAGATGTTGAAATACATGGCTATAATTTCTTCTTTGGTGTATTGCCTTTCCAAACGGGTAGCCAATACCCATTCCTTTATTTTCTGGGTAATTGCTTCAACTTTATTTCTTGAACGGACACCAACGAACAATTGCCTAGCTAATTGTTGTGAGATGGTACTGGCACCACCCTTTTTTCCCAAATAGGCCAAAGCCCTCACAAACCCCCTGGCATCAATGCCTGCGTGATCATAAAAACGGGCATCTTCCGTAGCTATGAGCGCATTTACCAAATTATCCGGCAAGTCCTTGAAATCTACCGGGGTCCTATTGTCATCCAAATACAGTTTGCCCAAGGTTTCCCCATCCGAAGAGATAAACTCCGTAGCCAGATTGGTTTCTGGGTTTTCTAAATATTCATATTCCGGCATTTCACCAAATACGCCCCATGATGCTAACAGAAAAACCATCACGGCCAATAAGAGCCCCGTTCCAAACAATACCCAAAACCATTTGATGAACTTAAAAAATCGATTCTTTTGTTTTTTAGCCTGCGCCATGATATCTATTGTGCTTTTTCAATTTGGACACCAACATCCGTGATTCCTTTTAATTCTTGGAGTCCGTTTATTTGGCCATTCTTGCGCATGGCGTGGGACACCTTCATATGATATACGCCAGAATCCGGAAAAACGACGTTTTCCCTAAACCACAGTTTGCTTTCCTTAATGCTACCTACACCTTTACCAAGCCATGTGCCGTCTGGTTGGGCCATTTCATACTCCAACGTATCCTTTACGGTGTTCCCCGCAGGTCCGGAAAATTCCGTGATTAAAAATAAGTTGCTAAAAGCAAATCCATTGTCATTGCGTACGTTGATGAACATGTTGTATGTTGCCGTGCTATCCATTTCCGGAAAATGGAATTCCAAGGTATCCGTAACGTTCCAAGTACCGTTGTTGAGGTTTTGATATTCTGAATATACCGTGTTGCTTTCACAAGATTGCAGCAGTACAACGGCCAACACAAGAATCAATCTCTTAGCCATTTTTTGCGAACTGTTTTTTGTTATTGGGACGTTTTTTCTTTTTTCGCCTGTTTTTATTGCGATGCTTGGGTTTGTCAAAACGGTTAAGGCTATCTTGGCCCACAACATTTTCAAAGGACATCTTTTCTTCTGGCACCACATTGTCCGCGGCATACATTTCCAAACTGGCCACTTTTTTATTGGCTTTATTCATTTCCAGTATTTCCAAGACCTGATCCTTGTGGAGCGTATGCCAATTGGCAGGTTCGTTTTTATAGGAAAACCATAGTAACTCTTTAAAAATATCCGTTTTTTGGCAAAAAGCCACTCCTTTTTCAGTCTGGAGTTTACTGTCTTGGGTTGGAAACCCTTTTAGTGCTTCCAAATACATGTCCAGTTCATAGTTAAGACAGCATTTTAATTTTCCGCACTGCCCGGCAAGTTTTTGTGGGTTCAAGGCCAATTGCTGGTATCTGGCGGATGCCGTACTTACCGATCTAAAATCCGTAAGCCAAGTAGAACAACAAAGCTCACGACCACAAGAGCCGATGCCACCTAAACGTTGGGCCTCCTGTCTATATCCGATCTGCCGCATTTCTATGCGAATATTAAAGGCCTTGGCCATATCCTTTATCAACTGGCGGAAATCTACACGGTCTTCGGCCGTATAGTAAAAGGTTGCTTTAGAGCCATCACCTTGAAATTCCACATCGCTCAATTTCATTTCCAGCTTAAGGGCTATGGCTATTTCACGGGATCGTTTTTGAATCTCTTCTTCCTTGTCCCTGCATTTTTGCCAAATATCGATATCCCGTTGTGAAGCCTTTCTATACACCTTGGGAAGGTCCTTGCTTTCAAAAGAAACCTTTTTCTTTTTCATCTGCACCTTGACCAGTTCCCCGGTTAGGGTCACGATTCCTACATCATGTCCAGATTTTGCTTGGGTGGCCACAACATCCCCAATGGAAAGGGTAAGACCCTCTGTATTTCTAAAAAACTCTTTTCTACTGTTCTTAAACCTGACTTCTACACAATCAAAAGGTTTTTGCCCGTTGGGCAATGCCATATTTGAAAGCCAGTCAAAAACTGTAAGCTTGTTACAACCATCTGTGCCACAAGTACCATTGTTCTTGCATCCACGCGGTTGCCCATCCTTACCGGTTGAACAACTGCTACATCCCATATTTTATATCTTGAATCAAGAAAATTGCGGGCAATTTTCTTAAATAGGGTTCATATTTAACTCAATAGTAAAGATAGCATAAAATTAAGGAGTTGCTAGGGCTTATACCATTTACCCATAGAAATTCATCCGATAAAAAGTTTCTTTTTTCACTGTACTTCAAAATAAAATACACCCGTAGCTAAGGCTATGCTTAAATTTTCTTTTTTGTACAGCAAAAAAACAATTCATTTTCTTTGGCCTAATTCCTATGGCTAAATGGTATTACTTTTTAAACTTTAATACCGGTGATCTTCCCTTTTTAAAAATTTTGTTACTGGCGTGTTTTCCCTTTCGTAATCGTTTTTGTTCTTCAAAGGGCAAGGCATGGATTTCCTTACACTCTTGGGAACAGCAATTATCCATTGCAGCGGCACATTCCGCACACTGTATAAAAAGGAGGTGGCAGGCCTCGTTGGCACAATTTTCATGCGAATCACAAGGTTTTCCACATTGATGACAGTTGGAAATAACGTCATCCGATATCCGTTCACCACGGCGATGGTCAAAGACAAAGTTCTTGCCTAAGAATTTATTTTCCAAGTTGTTGGCGTTCACTTGACGGGTATATTCAATAATCCCCCCTTCCAGTTGGTAGACCTGCTTAAAGCCTTTGTGTTTGTAATAGGCACTGGCCTTTTCACATCGAATTCCACCAGTACAATACATCACCAACTTTTTATCTTCTTTATGGTCTTTTAAATCTTCTTCTATGATATCCAAAGAGTCCCTAAAGGTGTCCACATCTGGGGTGATGGCGTTTTTAAAATGCCCAATCTCACTTTCATAATGATTGCGCATATCTACCAATACCGTATCCGGATCTTCAATAAGCGTATTGAACTGTTGGGCGTTGACATGGATCCCTTTATTGGTCACATCAAACGAGGCATCATTTAGACCGTCCGCGACTATTTTATCGCGCACCTTTACCTTCAACTTTAAAAAGGACTTGTTGTCCTGTTCAATAGCTACATTCAAACGCACATCCTTTAGAAAAGAAATGCTGTCCAAATGTGTTTTAAAGGCTTCAAAATTTTCGGCCGGGACAGAAAGCTGCGCATTTATACCCTCATGCGCCACATAAATTCTGCCGAGCACGTCCAAAGCGTCCCAATGTATAAAAAGATGGTTCCTAAAAACAGTAGTGTTCCTTATGTGCGCATAGGTATAGAAAGAAATGGTAAGGCGGTCCTTGCCCGCCTCTTCAATAAGTTTCTCCCTTTCCTTGGCACTTAGCGTATTGTACAGTTGCATGCTATACTAATAAATTAAGCCCGCCATCTGGCAGATGAAATTCAACAATATGCAAAAATAGGAATACTAATTTTCTTGCAAGGGCAGAAAAGAAAAAAGGCACCCTTTGGGAAGGATGCCTTAGCCACCATATTTTCTTTTTCATAGATAAAAGTCTTATATAAGTGGTCTATCCCATATATTGATTAGCGTAATCCGTATTCAAGGAGCTATATAAAAGATACCTAATTTTAAAAAGGTTGCGTGCTAGGATTAAATGCCAAAGAAGTGGTATTTTAGTCGTCAAATTTTTATACCGATGAGCAACGAGAACGAGGCAAAATTAAAAGCGTTAAAACTTACCCTGGATAAACTTGACAAAACCTATGGCAAAGGCACCGTCATGAAAATGGGGGATAGTGTTATTGAAGATGTGGCGGTCATTCCCTCTGGTTCCTTAGGGCTTGACTTAGCATTGGGTGTGGGAGGATATCCGCGTGGCAGGGTCATCGAAATATATGGTCCGGAATCTTCTGGTAAGACTACCTTGACATTGCATGCCATAGCGGAAGCCCAAAAGAATGGAGGTATTGCCGCTTTTATTGATGCAGAACATGCTTTTGATCGTTTTTATGCCCAAAAATTGGGGGTGGATATTGATAATCTCATCATATCCCAACCGGATAATGGCGAACAAGCCTTGGAAATTGCGGATAATTTGATTCGTTCCGGAGCCATAGACATCGTGATTGTAGATTCCGTGGCGGCCCTGACCCCAAAAAGTGAAATTGAAGGTGAAATGGGAGATTCCAAAATGGGACTCCATGCACGATTAATGTCACAAGCACTTCGAAAACTAACAGGCTCCATTAGCAAGACCAATTGTACCGTAGTGTTCATTAACCAATTACGTGAAAAAATTGGGGTGATGTTCGGCAACCCAGAAACCACTACAGGAGGTAATGCCCTAAAATTTTATGCCTCGGTACGCTTGGATATTAGACGTTCTACCCAAATTAAAAGTACCGACGGTGCCGTTTTAGGGAACAAAACCCGGGTAAAAGTGGTCAAGAACAAGGTAGCCCCACCTTTTAAAACTGCAGAATTTGATATTATGTACGGTGAAGGGATCTCCAAAGTTGGGGAAATCTTGGACCTTGGCGTAGCGTATGAAATCGTAAAGAAAAGCGGTTCTTGGTTCAGTTATGGGGATACCAAGCTAGGGCAAGGGCGTGATGCGGTTAAAAGCCTTTTGGAAGACAACCCGGAACTAGCGGAGGAATTAGAAGAAAAAATCAAAGAGGCCATTACTGCCGTTAAGGAGTAAATTACCTTGGGGCAAGCCCGCGCGAGGCATTTTCAAGAAACAAGATTTAAATTCCAAGGCCCGCCGTACCGGTAGGCCTTGGAATGTTATATCCTTTATCAGTGTCAATAAATTAAAGTATCCATCAATTTCTTGTACGCAACCCTTAGGTTGCTAAGACATCTATATGTAGTAAAATGGTTGGATTATGCCAAAAAACTTGTTGCGCCTTGGTTTTTTAATGCTACTATTATGCATTGTAGGTTGTGATATTGAACCCGATGAAAATTTTCAATTCATAACGCTAGAGGTAATAGCTGCGGATTTGCCCGAGGCTTTTGATCAAAATGAGCAACACAACATCAATATTACGTTTAGAAGACCGGATGGATGCACTTTTTTTCATGCATTTGACATCAGTGTTGAAAGTAGCTCAGAACGCAACATTGTAGCTATTGGTTCCGCACTAACACAAGATGATTGTGCAGAAAATGATGGTACAGGGGATGCCATCCTTAATTTTACTGCCCTTGAGACAGCACCATATACCTTTAGATTCTATACAGGTGTCGATGAAAATGGCAATCCAGAATATTTGGAATATATTGTCCCGGTTAGATAGGACGATCTATTAATTACCCTACTGGTCCAATGTCATCTTAAACCAACCAAGATTTGAGTATTGAGGAGCTCGTAAATAACTGCAAAAAAGGAAAGCGGAAAGCCCAAGAGGAGCTTTATCGCAAATACTCCCCTGTCCTTTTTGGTATGTGTTTAAAATATTCGCGCAATAGCACGGAAGCGGAAGACAACCTGCATGACTGTTTTATGACGATATATGATAAGATTGGCCAGTTCAATTTTAAAGGTTCTTTTGAGGGGTGGATGAAACGCATAGCCGTTACCACGGTTTTGCAGAAATATAGAAAGGAACGTCATCTAGCTGTCGTATCGGAAAATTTTGGGGATGTTGAAGAGGTTGTTTATGAACGGGAGGAAATCAATCTTACTACCCTCCTAGGCTATATTCAAGAACTCCCCACCAAATATAGGATTACGTTTAACCTGTATGTATTGGATAATTATTCACATAAAGAAATAAGTCAAATGCTAGGCACTTCTGAGGGGACATCAAAATCCAATCTCGCTAGGGCCAGAATGATTTTAAGACAAAAAATTGAAAAAGAAAACATCAACATTGCTTAAGCTATAAACAATGGAAAAAAAGAATTTAGACAAGTTGTTCCAAAATGAGTTTTCCGGTTTTAAGGAAACGCCTGCCGATAGCGTTTGGGATTCTATAGAAGTCTCTTTGGATAAAAAAAGTAAACGACGAATCATTCCTATTTGGTGGAAGTTAGGTGGAGTCGCTGCCCTATTGGCACTTGGTTTTTATATCCTTATACCCCCCCAAGAAAATGTGTTTTCCAACGAACCAAACGTTACGATAAAAGCTGTCCAAAAATCCAAATTGGAAGAAAAGCAAAACCCCAATAGTGAAAGGCAGGAGCCCATATTCAAGAACGAATCGCAAAATACAGCGGTTACCACTACTGATGGAATTGAAGAATCACAAAAGGAAGGTCAACATCATTCCATTGAAGAACAACCTTCCCGTCCAAAAAGTAAGATTGTTATCCCAAAAAAGGAATCCTACCAAACTTCAGCAAACCCAATCCCTGAGGTCAACACAGAGGTTGTCGAAAATTCCAAAGCCAACATCGGCACTAATCGTATCAAAACAGATGACAGCAAAAAACAATCTAATGAAGTTGCCGACCCTATTGACCAAAAACACAGCGATAGAACAAGTGTTGCGACACTACTTCCAGAACCAAAAAGCACCTTGGATCAAAAAGAAATTTTTGACGATACACTGACAAAGGAAAACCAAGACGTTACAAAAAACAGCGAAGAACAAGAAGGCAAAAAATCCATTTTTGATGCCATTGCGGAGAAGGAAAAAAAAGCTGAAGACAAAGAGCTTAAAGAAAAAGAAGTCTACGAACGTTGGGCCGTTGGGCCGTCCGTTGCCCCAGTTTATTTTGATGCCCTTGGTGAAGGTTCGCCCATACATTCCAATTTTTCCCAGAACTCAAAATCGGGCAACCTCAACCTTAGCTATGGGTTAACGGTGTCCTATGATATCAATAAAAAGCTAAGAGTACGTTCTGGGGTCCACCGTGTGGATTATGGATATGACACCAATGAAATCTCCTTTTCTTCCTCGCTACAAGCCCCTACCAGCGAAATTATCGATAACATTACATATTCCCAATCCTCTAGGAGTTTGGTGGTCCGAAGCACTAGAAACCTTGGGGACTCGGATAATTCCGTAACTAATGCGGAATTCAACTCCTCTCCCAATCTACTCGATGGCCGTATGGTGCAGCAACTAGGTTTTGTGGAGGTCCCCCTTGAACTCAATTACGCTTTGCTCGATAAAAAAGTGGGCGTAACCGTCATTGGAGGTATAAGTTCCCTCTTTTTAGTAGACAATGCCGTGTCTTTGGAGTCTGATGGCCTGATCACCAATCTTGGTAAAGCAAACAATGTAAACGATATCAGTTTTAGCACCAATATAGGTTTGGGCATTAATTATAGATTCACCCAAAAAATACAGTTGAACCTTGAACCTGTATTCAAGTATCAGCTAAACACTTTTACGGAAACTGCAGGCTCCTTTAATCCCTATACCGTTGGGGTTTATAGCGGAGTACAATTTAGGTTTTAGGCACTATTTAAATCGGTCAGAATTACTTCCTTTACCTCTTCCCTTAGGGTAGAGGTGTCTTCCGTGCCTAAAATTGAGGTTTCAAAAAAAGGGTTTACCGTTACCCTCAGTTTTCCCGGGCCACCACTCAAAAATGTCCATGAAAAACGTTTTTTGGAATCCAAAAAAGATATGGGGACAACGGGAATGTTATGCGTAATCGCCATACGGAAAGCCCCATCTTTAAAATGGTCCAAAAGTACGGTCTCATCTGGCACGCCCCCTTCTGGAAAAATACAAATACTTAAATTTTGTTTCAGCCTATGCTGTACCCTTCTATACACCGCGGTCCTACTTTTTGGATTATCACGGTCTACCAAAATACACACCCGTTTGTAAAAGAACCCAAAGACCGGAATCTTTACCAATTCTTGCTTTCCAACAAATACAAAGGGATTCTTGCTTACATATAGCATTAACATAATATCCAACATACTGGTATGGTTGGCTACCAACATATAGCTTTTATGTTTCTCCAATTTTTGATGCCATTTTAATACTGGAAAACAACCCATGCCGTACAAAATGGTCTTTGCCCAAATATTTCTGGCCACCCAAAAGAACTGCGGATACGTTTTCTCTGAAAAAGTCAATACCAGTAGCACTGGAAAAAAAAGTAAGATAGGCAGGGCAACAAGAACATAGAACCAAATGCGATACAGGACGTGCCCAATATTTTTTAGGAATTTTACCACGCCTTAAAAGTAGTATTTTTAGTGAATTCTTTACCCTAAATGATTTTTTGTGGACCGATCCCCTTAGATTGCCCATATTTGATATGGACTTGTTTTTTTATCCACGGTGGATTGTTTTACATTTACCCCTTAAATGTAAAAAATGGCAAGAATTTTAACGGGTATCCAAAGCACGGGAACACCACACTTAGGAAACATTCTTGGTGCTATATTGCCGGCCATAGATATGGCCAAACAGCCGGATAATGAGTCCTTTTTGTTTATTGCGGATATGCACTCCCTAACCCAAATAAAGAATGGGGAAACCCTTAGGCAAAATACCTATGCCACTGCCGCTACTTGGCTTGCTTTTGGACTGGATATTGAAAAGACCGTTTTTTATAGACAAAGTGACGTTCCCCAAGTTACTGAACTTGCATGGTACCTAAGCTGTTTGTTTCCCTATCAAAGGTTGACCTTAGCGCATTCTTTTAAGGACAAGGCGGACCGATTGGAAGATGTAAACGCAGGCTTGTTTACCTACCCTATGCTTATGGCCGCTGATATTTTATTGTATGATGCCGACGTGGTCCCCGTTGGCAAAGATCAATCCCAGCATTTGGAGATGACCCGTGATGTTGCCTCACGCTTTCATCATCAATTTGGGGATACCTTTGTGTTGCCGGACACCAAACTGCAGGAAAGTACCATGTACGTTCCCGGAACGGACGGTGAAAAAATGAGCAAAAGCAAGGGAAATATCATCAACTTATTCCAACCGGATAAAAAACTGCGCAAACAACTTATGGGCATCGTTACGGACAGCACGCCTATGGAAGCTCCCAAAGACCCTACCAACGATAATGTATTTGCATTGTACAAACTCTTGGCATCACCGGAAGAAATTGAAACCATGAGTGCGAATTACCTTGCTGGGAACTATGGCTATGGCCATGCCAAACAGGCACTTTATGAACTCATCCTAAAAAAGTTTGAAGCGCCGCGGGAAAAATTTGACTACTATATGAACAACCTCCATGAAATTGATGAAGCTCTGGCCTTGGGAGCTGAAAAGGCTAAAAAAGTAGCCGATGGCGTTCTAAAAAGGGTTAGGGATAAGGTGGGATATTAGCTTTTTCACTTGAGTTCATTAAAAATTTGGGGGTTTAGGGGGATAAAAGGATATCTTTCACCTGCTAAAATACCTAGAAACAAGACCACCCTTTCTGTTCATGCCAAGGCCGATGAACTGCGCTAAATCCCTGTTTACGGTCAAATAGCCTCAAACAATTTGCCGGGAAGTGGGCGAATGACACCCTTCATTTCCATAGCCAACAAGGTAGAAGAAACCTTAAAAATGGGCAGTCCGCATTCCAAAGCAATGGTATCCAAAAGTTGCTTGCCGTTTGTTTGTAAGTAGGTGTAAATCGATTTTTCCGTTTCTTCCAATTCCACAAACAGCTGTTTTTGTACGGCAACTTCCTGCTTTTGTTCCAACTGCCAACCCAATAGATATACGATATCTGCCGCGGAGGTAACCAATTGTGCCTTTTGCTGTTTTATAAGGTTATTGCATCCTAAACTATACTTGTCCGTTGCCCTGCCGGGTACCGCAAAAACATCCCTATGGTATCCATGGGCGATATCCGCGGTGACCAAACTTCCTCCTTTTTCCGCAGATTCCACCACTAAAGTGGCCTCACTTAATCCCGCAATAATTCGGTTTCTTTTTAAAAAATTTTCCCGCTCCGGGTTACTGGTGCTCCAGAACTCCGTAAAGAACCCACCATTCTTTTCAACACGGGCCACATATTTCTTATGCACCTTTGGATAAATTTGATTGAGACCGTGCGCTAGGCAACCAATAGTCTGCAAACCATTGTCCATGGCTGCCCGCTGAATGGCGATATCCACACCATAAGCAAAACCACTTACGATAATGGGGTTCAAAGGGGCAATATCCGCAATAAACCGCTCGCAGAAGGCCTGCCCATAACTTGTCATATTTCTGGTACCTACAACGCTAATGACCTTCTGGTCTTGGAGGGCAATCTTTCCGGATTCAAAAAGGAGTATGGGGGCGTCAATACAGTGTTTCAGTCGGTTGGGATAGGAAGTGTCCTTAAAGTAATTATAGCGTATTTGGTTATCCTCAATGAATCTGGCTTCCTGCTCTGCGGCCTCCAAGTGCTCCGCATCATGAATTCCGTTCAAGGTCACGGTGCCTATTCCATCTATTTTAAGAAGCGTGGACCGTTTCTCCTTGAAAATTGCCTCCGCAGTCCCACATCGGTCTATCAACTTTTTGGCAATGACGTCACCGATATTCGGAATTTTCTGTAATCGGAGTAAGGCAATCAATTCATTTTCAGACATTGATTCAATTAATCGAGTTTTCAACAAAGTTCAACAAATAGAATGTTAATAAAAAGTTATCCGGCCTATTTTGCGCCCCTACAAATTTTACAATATTTGTGCAGATGCGAGTCGAACACTATATAGAAGAACTATTATACAGATACAACTGTGTAGTAATGCCAGGTTTTGGTGCTTTTTTGGCACATACAGCTTCGGCCCGTATTGATGACGCATCCAATACGCTGTATCCTCCAACCAAAATTATTTCCTTTAACCAACAGTTGTCCAAGAATGATGGCTTATTGGTTTCCCATATTTCCAAATCCAAAAACTTGGCTTATGAGCAGTTGTTGGACGAAGTCCAAAATGAAGCTAAGGTATGGAACGAGCGTTTGAATCAAGGGGAATCCATTGAACTTCCAGGCATTGGAAAATTATTGATGAACCATGAAGGTAGCATCCAATTTAAACCAGAGGAAAAGGTAAATTATTTGGCTTCTTCTTTTGGTCTTTCCTCATTTGCGGCTTCCCCGATCCTACGGGAAGAACTTAAAGAGGAAGTTGAGGTCCTTGAAGATGAAATTCCGTTCATTTTTACACCGGAAAAACGAAAAACGTCAGGGATACGGCCCTTGTTGAAATATGCCGCTATAGGTTTGGTATTGGTATCCTTAGGGGTAAGTGGCTACCAGTTTTATAGACAACAAGGCGTAAACGAGCAGTTTGTGCAAGCAGAAAGCAAAGCCGAAGTCGCCAGACATATCCAAGAAGCTACATTTTTTGAAACTACTCCATTGGAGCTTCCTTCACTTCCTATCACCCTAATAAAAAAGAAAGCTTACAAAGGACCTATGCACCATATTATTGCGGGTGCTTTTAGGATACGCGAAAATGCAGATAAAAAAGTAGCCCAGTTAAAGGAAAAAGGTTATGATGCCCAGTACATTGGTGCCAATGCATTTGGACTGCATCAAGTGGCATATGCTAGTTTTCAGGATAATGAAGATGCGTTATCCTTGTACCGGAAACTTAAGAAAGAGGTTTCTCCGGACGTTTGGATACTTTCGGACAAATAGTCCTTTATCTTTTTAATTCCCTTAAACAACTTCAATACCTTTGCACAAATCTGTTTAGATGCGTGCAAAAACTCCAAAAGAATCAAGAACGGTAATGACGGATATGGTCTTACCCAGCGAAACCAATCCATTAAATAACCTTTTTGGGGGGGAACTATTGGCTAGGATGGATCGCGCGGCAAGTATTGCCGCCAGACGCCATAGCAGGAGGATTACGGTTACCGCATCTGTAAACCATGTTGCTTTTAACCGCTCGGTGCCCTTAGGTAGCGTGGTCACCGTAGAGGCCGTTGTATCAAGAGCGTTCAAGACGTCTATGGAAATCTATATTGATGTTTGGATGGAAGACCGATTTACTGGGGAACGCACCAAGGCCAACGAGGCCATTTACACCTTTGTTGCCGTAGATGAGACAGGAACCCCTACAGAAGTGCCACAATTAGCACCGGAAACCGATTTGGAAAAAGAGCGTTTTGCAGCGGCCCTCCGCAGAAAGCAACTGAGTTTGGTCTTGGCGGGGAAAATGAAACCTACGGAAGCTACGGAACTAAGGGCCCTTTTTATGGGGTAATCTTCCTAAAGCCTATAAATCCACTGTTCCGGATTTAGACGTTTGGTATCTTGGAACAAATAAAATTTTAAGTCGGTATTCCCATTGAACTTGTTGGTATACACCTCTCCTAGTGCCTCCTTTGCCGCTACCTTATCCCCTTTTTGTACATAGATTTTGGAAAGGTTGTAATAAAAACTAATATAGTTTCCGTGTCTTAAGTATACCCCTTTGATTCCAGCTTTGTTAGTAAAAATGGTCATTACTTCACCCTCAAAAACCGCCCTTGCCCGCGCACCTTTATCCGTTGCTATGGTGACCCCGTTATTTTGATGCTTTATCCCGGGGTACACCTTATCTGCATATACCCCAAAACCTTGACTTTTAATCCCTTTTTCTACAGGCCAGATAAGCTTTCCCTTATTGGAGGAGAAGTTATTGGCCAATACCTTGGCTTCTGGGGTCAACGTAAAAGAGGTTGTGTTTTTACTACCCGATTTTTTATTAGTGCTGGCAATGGCACTGCGGATGAGCTTGTCTATTTCACGATCAATCCGCCTTGCTTCCTTTCTTTTAGATTCAATGGCGGCAGCATACTTGCTTTCATTCTGCCGAATGCTTTTAAGCAGCCCTTTTTGGGAATTGATTTCCTTATAAAGCGCATTTTTTACCTTCCTATTTTCTGCAATGAGCTGGTCTTTGATCTTTCTGGTTTCAGTAAGGTCCTTGTTCAAACTGGAAAGCTCCTCTGTTTTTAAAATAATGGCCTCCCCCTGCTTTTGTCTATATTTTGTGTACTGCCTCATGTATTGTACACGCTTGAACGCTTGAAAGAAGCTTTGCGAGGACAACAAAAATAGAATACGGTTTTCTTGGGATTTGTTCTGATAGGATTTTCTAATAAGGGCAGCATAATCCGTTTTTAAAAGCTCTAAATCTTCCCTAAGCTTTCCTATCTTTCTAACGTTGGCATTTATCTCCCTGTTCAATAAGTTGGATTGCTGATTGGTGACACGTACCAATTCTTGGCTGATATTAATTTTACGGTCCAACGCATCCATCTGTTCGAGAACATTACCACGTTCCTTCTTTTTGGCAAAAAGAAGGCGGTTCATCTCTTTGATCTCATTTTGGAGGCGGTTTCTTTTTGCTTCCAATTTTCGCTGTTCGCTTGTTTGAGCGGCGACACCAAACACCAACAAACCGAAAATCAGTGTAAAAAAACCCTTTTGTAAGCAGATTTTTACCATCTTATTCTAAGACAATTTCTTTGAAACCTTTTGGTATTTTATAGGGAAAATTGAGTTTCCTATCAAATTCTACTCCCCTATATTCCAAATCTATCGTATTGGTTTTCTCCTTGTCCATAGCTTTGATAGTAACAGATTTTGGAAGGATTTTTTCCGTTACTTCTTGATAGGCATAGGCCATGGTAAGCAATCTATCTTCTTCCGCTTGCGATATTTGCTGGTTGGCAACCCTAAAGTATTTAGGCTCCAACTGAAACAAAATCTTGTACAACGGATTTTTCTTTTTGGGCTTTAGGCTGTATTTGCCGTCCTCCACGGCCGAAGAAAATTTCTGATCTCTTAAATCCAAGACCGCATTGCCCACCAATAGGTTTTGGACCATGTTAAAATCCACCTCCGTGCCTAGAATATTGCTCAAATAACTAAAATCGCCATCAAAATATTCATTTTCAAGACGGTTATAAAAGGAAACCCGTTGTGGCGTAATATGGGCTTTTACAACACCTAAAGGGGCACTTATCCAAATGACCTCATCTTTTTTAATACGCATGCTTACGGCAACACCTTGGTCGTTCTCCCCATCGGAATACGCTATTTTGACTTTTCCGCTTAGTGTTTCAAAATTCAGTTGGTTCTGATAGTGGTTTTGAATGATTTTTTTTGGGGACAGTGTACCATCTGCCTCCCCCACAGCAATACTTTTAGTGGATTTACACGAAACAAAAACAAGTAGTATTACTAAAAAACCAATATATTTTTTAAGCAATGGGTAACTGTACATATTAAAATCCGGGTTTTATCTTACTAAGGTACTCATTTGCTTTAGAAGAGTTTCCTGCCTGGGTATAGGCATCGGACAAAGTCCTATAAATTTTGTTGCCCAGGCTGATATCATCAAACAAATAATCCAAGGAAGACTCCAGCATCTCAATGGCTTCATCGTTTTTATTGGTTTTATGAAGGGCCAAACCATAGGCATAATAAAAATAGGGTTGCAAAGGATAGGTTTCTACGGCGTCCTTGGCACGCAGGGCCACCATTGCAAACTGTTCATTTTTGATATGTTGTTCCAGATTTAGCTCAAGAACTTTTATAGGGTCATTATTGACCGTTATCAAACCGGTAGATTTTGTCTTCGGAGCATTCTTTTTGAGCTGCGCCAAACTATCTTCCAATTTTAGCTGAAGTTCCTCTTTAAAGCTTGATTTTGGTAGACCTTTTAGTATCGCTAAAGCATCACCATACTTCTTCTTTTTAAAGTAAACAAGGACCAGGTTCTTTTGTAATTCCTTATTATCAAACGGAAGTGTATTCTTCACCGCATCCATAGTATTCGACTGTTTGGACAATATCTGTTCCAAGGTATCCAAGTACCAGTAATTGGCGGGTTCTGCAATCAAAGCTTCAACCGCATACTGCTGTGCGGTTACATAGGTCTTGTCCAATAAATAGGTTTTGGCAAGTTCATGATCGATAACGCTGGTAGCAACATTTAGTTGTTTACACTCCAAAAACAAGTTGATGGCCCTGTCGTAATTTTGGATTCCTTTCTGCTGGAGCGCATTAAAAAAAATATCCTGAAACCCATCGGTATATTCTTCCAAAAAAACCTCTGCACTTTCCGGAATGTCCAACTTTTGGTCTTCTTGGGCATATGAAAAAGCCACAAAGACAAAAGCTGTTAAAAGGATATGTTGTTTCATTATTTTTACATCTTCATGCTAAGGAATCTGTGGTTGAACCAAAGCGAAAAAGGGAGTTTCAATGGTTATTCCAAAACGGAATAATCCCCAATGCTTATACGTTCAAAATTACCATCATAATGCACGTGGTTGCCGATCATAGCATTATCTAAGTTAGCGTTTTTAATAGTAGTCTTACTTTGGATTAGGCTATTTTTAACGGTGCTATTTTCAATATGGGTATCGTTTCCAATAGAAACAAACGGCCCTATGGTCGCATTCCTTAGAACCACGTTTTCCCCAATAAAACAAGGTTCGATGATATTGGCGTTCTCTTGTATTACGCTTTCTGCAATAAGGTTTTCGCCATCGTGCTGCAAAAATCCCAGCATCCTTTGGTTGGTTTCCACGGTTACGGCCTTATTGCCACAATCCATCCATTCTTCTACTTGACCGGTCACAAATTTCTTTCCGTTGGCCATCATGCGTTTGATGCCGTCATTGATTTGGTATTCCCCGCCATTGATGACGTTGTTGTCCAAAACGTACTGCAATTCTTCTTTTAAGACCCCAACATCCTTAAAATAGTAGATGCCTATAACCGCTAAATCCGAGATAAATTCTTGGGGTTTTTCCACCAGTTCCACAATCTCTTGGGCATTGTTCAATTTAACGACCCCAAAGGCCTCTGGCCTTTCCACTTGTTTTACCCAAATAACACTATCCGCATCCTTATCCAGATTAAATTCCGCCCGTATCAAAGTATCCGCATATGCGATAACCGCAGGCCCACTTAAGGAAGGTTTTGCGCTCATTATAGCGTGGCCCGTACCCAAGGGTTCATCTTGGCGGTAAATGGAAGCTTTAGCCCCTAATTCCTTTGCCAAATCCTGTAAGCTTGTTACCACATCATCCCCAAAAAAGGCGGGGTCGCCCAAAATGAAGGCCACTTCTTCTATAGGTTCGCCCAATACTTTGGCAATATCACTCACCAGCCGATGTACTATAGGCTTTCCGGCAACAGGAATCAAAGGTTTTGGAACCGTTAAACTGTGCGGGCGTAATCTGGAGCCTCTACCGGCCATGGGTACTATTATTTTCATTCTTTAAGATATTAGACCGCTTCGCTTTTAGATACTAGAAGCTAGACATTCTTATTCTGTTTTTTCTTTTGCTTTTGCCGGAATTAGTTATTCCCGGTACTCCCAAACCCTCCTTCACCGCGGGCGGTTTCTGAAAGGATTTCAACTTCTTCCCATTCCGCGCGTTCATGTTTGGCAATGATCAATTGGGCAATGCGTTCGCCATTTTCAATGGTAAAATCCTCGTTGGATAGATTGACCAGAATGACCCCTATCTCCCCTCGGTAATCCGCATCTACGGTTCCCGGCGCATTGAGTACGGTAATGCCCTTTTTAGCGGCCAATCCGCTACGGGGGCGGACCTGAGCCTCAAAACCTATGGGCAATTCTATAAAAAGCCCTGTTTTTACAATGGTCCTATCCAAAGGTTTTAACGTTATTGCTTCAGAAATATTGGCTCTTAAATCCATCCCCGCGGAAGCATTAGTTTCGTAATGGGGCAATGGATGTTTTGATTTGTTGATGATGTTTATTTTCATATTCATTTCCCACGAAAACGGGAATCCTTTTTAATTATACTTCTTTGTTTCTTTTTATGCTTCGCAATACACTTCGACTGCGCTGAGTGTGACAATTAGTTATGCTTTTCTATTTCTTCTTCTAATAAATTAATGATTGACACCATTTCTTCTCTTAAAACTGGGCCTTCCTCAAAAATAGCACTCATCCAACCATTTAATTGAACAACTATGTTATTGTATTTTTGAGATTTGAAAAACTTAAGAAGGTTTTGTTTAATCTCCATCGCTTCATCTTCATAATTACCATCTCCGTTTCTATACCTGAAACTTGTTAAAGGTTGACTTATCTCGTAAGGATAGAGATTTTGTCTTGAGTGCTCTTGAGTACCCTTTTCTTCTTCTTGATAATCTCTAATTAAGTCTTGAAGTCTAGCAATTTTACTTTTTAAGGTGTCATTAGAAATTATCTCTATTTTACCAGAATTAATTACAGAATTATAAATGCCCTGAAGAGGATCGAATGTATAATTTCTGTTCACTTTATTTAGTACTGAGATTAAACTATCAGTAGATAAAGAATTTAAATCAGCGAATATTGAGTAATGTATTCCACTTTTACGTTTTAAATGAAAATCGTAAGCTAAATCAAATCTCTTAAGATTTTCATTAAATTCATTAAGTAAACTTTTAAGAATTTTCTGCTCCTCTTTTTTAAGTTCACGATTGTTATTCCAAGTATTTACTTGTAATGCCAGCAAAATACCAACCATCACCAGAATAATCTCGCCAATAGCATATTTTAAATACTTGCCAAGCTTATTCTCATTGATTGCGCGGTTTCTTATCTTATTGAAGAGTTTTATCATAATCATTTCCCCCTCCTTGGAGGGGTTAGGGATGGGTTTATCGGTTTCTCTTTAAGAATATCATCTTTAACTTATCCCCTTCCAATTTGTAAATCAATCCCAAAAATACTAAAAGCAGGATGTTGCCTACTATTATGTTGCGCTCAAAAACGTAAAAGGACAGCAACGAGAATAGGATGGAAATTCCGCCATAAAACCCAATTTTGCGCATATTATAGGGAATGGGATAGTGCTTTTTTCCATAGTAATAGGAAAGGCACATCATAGCGGCGTAGGCTACCAAGGTGCCAATAGCCGAAGCCATATAGCCTATGACAGGGATGAGCAGGAGATTGATGACCAAGGTTAGCAAGGCACCAATGGAAGAAATGTAAGCACCGTACTTGGTCCTGTCCGTTATTTTATACCAAACCGATAGATTGTGGTAAATGCCCAAACAAAAACTGGCCAACACAATGATAGGCACAATTTCCATAGCGCTCCAGTAGGCTTCGTCGCGCACAAAAAGCACTTTAAGCAGGTCCGCATAGACCACCACGGCAAGGAGAATCAAACTCCCAAGGATGACAAAGTAATTGGTAATCAAAGCATAGGTTTTTTGTGGCTGTTCCGTCTTTGCATGACTGAAGAAAAAGGGTTCAATGCCCATTCTAAATGCCGTTGCAAACAAGGTCATGAAAAGTGCCAATTTTAAACAGGCGGCATATTTGCCCACTTCACTCCTGGCCGTTTCCGCGGGCAATAGTTCATCTAACAAAATACGGTTGGAAACCTCGTTGATCGTAAAAGCGACCCCGGCCAAAAGAACGGGCCATGCATAGCGCATCATACGTTTCCAAAGATCAATATCAAAGCTATAGTTGGTCTTAAAATAGAGGCCCAACATCAAGATTAAGGTAACTGCACTTGCCACCAAATTGGAAATAAAGATATATGAGATTTCAAAATTCTCCTGGTACATCCAATCCAGAGCCCCTTCCCCATTTTCAGAAACAATAGTTGGTAAGAGCAACAAAAAGAATACGTTTAAGCCAAGATTTATAGCGACATTCAAAATTTTGATTACCGCATAGCGCATTGGTTTTTCATTTGCACGTAACCAAGCAAAGGGCACCACTACCAGCGCATCCAATGCCAATATTACTATAACATAATTTAAATACTTGCTTGGGATAGCCGTAACCGCTGCCAATTGATCCCTCCCAATAAAAGCCACCATAACAAAAAGCAAGGTAGAGACCAGGAGGGAAACCAAAGAAGTGGATACTACGGTATCCTTGGCGTCGGAACCGTTGTAAAACCTAAAAAAAGCTGTCTCCATTCCATAGGCAAGGACCACATTGAATATCGCAAACCAGGCAAAAATAATGACCACTTCACCATAAGCGCCCGGTGGCATAACAGAAGTATATAGTGGAACCAGTATAAAGGACAACATCCTTGGCAACACGGTGGCCAAGCCATAAATGGCGGTTTGTTTAAAAAGTTTTTTGAGTGGGTTCAATCAACTATCCTTTAAAAGAAAGCCCGAAGCAAGACTTCGGGCCCGGTAATTCCTATAAAAGTAATCATTATCTGCTATGGTCAAAAATTCTTTGCCTTAGCTATTTGTAAATAAGTTGTTTTAACTCTTTTACACCTTCTACTTTATGATACTTGATCGTATCGCCATCCAAATAGCTTATCACACATTCCGTGGGTTGTAGCTCAAAAGGAAATTCGTCTTTCAATTCCGGCGGGCGATTACCTACCTCTTTTTTGGCATCGGCATCCATAATGATGTCGGGCTTATCCGCCGGGTTATTCAGGAAATTTGCAGTAGCATACTTTTTACCCTCTTCTGTTTTCATTTTTAAATCCGTTACTTTTCCCCTAAAATACACTTGTTGGAACTGCACCCCTTGCATATCCTCGCTCAACATAGGGATGTTCAAGCGTATTCCGGAACCACTCTCTGGCCTTCCCCCCACCCAAGATTGGCAGGTTGCTTCTCCCATTTGAAAGGGTGTCGTTGCCACCAATTTTTTTTGTGGTGTACAGCTGGATAGCGAAAAAACCATAATCAAAGCACTATATAGAATGTTCTTCATCTGTTGTTTTTGTAAGTTATAAAGATATAAAACCAAAATTAGTGCCAAATAAAAAAACTCCGTAGTAAAAGGAATCTTAGTATCTTTTAAGTATGAAAAACAAAACCTCCAATTTTCAAATCAAAATCATCTTTGGGCCACTTGTCCTGTTTATTCTTGGCGGTGTGGCTTTTTCCTGTAAAAAAGAAGTTGAACCAAAACCCAAACCAAGGCCCAATATCATTTTTATCATGTCCGATGATCATGCCTACCAAGCTATCGGAGCTTATGGAAGTACCCTTATAAACACCCCAAATATAGATCGTATTGCCCAAGAAGGTATAACGTTTACCAATGCCTGTGTGACCAACTCTATCTGTGCGCCATCCCGGGCCACTATACTTACTGGAAAACACACCCATATCAATGGCAAAACGGACAATAGACGCCCTTTTGACACTACACAGGTTACCTTTCCGGAGCTATTTCAAGACGCAGGCTACCAAACGGCTATGTTTGGCAAACTCCATTTTGGCAACAACCCAAAAGGTGTGGACGACTTTATGATCTTGCCGGGACAGGGTAGTTACATAAATCCGGATTTTATCACAAAAACTGGGGATACCATACGTAAAGAAGGTTATGTTACCGATGTGATTACGGACCTTACTTTAGAATGGTTGGATAAAAAAAGGGACACGGTAAAACCGTTCTTACTGATGTATTTGCACAAGGCCCCGCATCGCCCTTGGTGGCCCAGGCCGGATAAGTTTGAAGAATATTTGGGCAAGACCTTTCCAGAACCCGCTACACTCTTTGATGATTATAAAAATCGGGGTACAGCGGCAAAAACGGCAGAAATGAATTTGCTCACCGATATGATGTACAACCACGATAGCAAAATACGCCCGAAACTCACCGCTAAAATGAAGCCGACACCCGAGGTTCCAGAATATGAAGGAGGTTTTGACAATCCCTACAGCAACCGTGTTACGGAAGCACAAAAAGCAGCATATGAACCTATTTTGGACAAGATAAATGCTGATTTTGAGAAAAATTGGCCGGACATGACCCAAGAGGAGAAAATGCGCTGGAAATACCAACGCTATATGCAGGATTATTTGGCTTGTATTTCATCCGTAGATGATAATGTTGGTAGGGTATTGGACTATCTTGATGAAAATAAGCTTAGCGACAATACCATGGTCATTTACACTTCCGATCAAGGATTTTATCTTGGGGAACACGGTTGGTTTGACAAACGCTTTATTTACAACGAGTCTTTTAAAACACCTTTGTTGGTGCGTTGGCCCCATGAAATTAAACCCGGTATTACCAATGAAGAAATGGTCCAAAATTTAGATTTTGCGCAAACCATGTTAGAAGCAGCACAAATCCAAGCCCCCGAAGAAATGCAGGGGGAAAGTTTACTACCGTTATTGACGTCCAATGAGGCCAATTGGACCCGGGATGCGGTTTACTATCATTATTATGAATACCCTGCCGTACATCAAGTAAAGCGGCATTACGGGATTGTTACCGTTGACTATAAGCTGGCCCATTTTTACTACGATATTGATGAATGGGAGCTTTATGACCGTAAAAAAGACCCCAACGAAACCAACAATGTATATGGTAACCCAGAATATGCAACCGTGGTTACAACCCTAAAACAAAAACTGGACGCTTTACGGGAGCAATACGGGGACTCTGATGAACTTAACCAAAAGTACATCGATATCCATTTAGAAAACAGCATTGACTCCCCATTAAAAGGAAAATGATGCTTTTGATTTCCCTAAACATCGCTTTTTAAACCCTTAAGAATCCGTAGTTCCTTATATGCTTGGGTAAAAATCAAAATCCCAAGTACAACCAATATGACCAAAGAGGAGACACTAATATATTGGTAAAATCCTTCGGATAGGCTCATCTTAAAACTAGGCAACAAGGTCCAAAAGCTATAGCAATAAATCAATAGGGCTATAGGCGTCAATATGAAATGGACACCAATCCGCTTTTTGTAATAAGCTGCAAGTTTGCTGTTAAAACTGGTAAAATCCAGAGCTGCTGAAATCTTTTTTAAGGTATGGATACTAAATAGTTCCACTGCAACACGGAGCAACAAAACCCCTATCATTGCCGCTAACGCAAGGGCCACCTTGGTCATAGCTATTGCCCCAATATGATAAAAGAAGTACACCAAAATCCCCGCCGTTACCAACAATACGATATTGCCAATTTTTTGCTTTGCCGCCACTAGGGCAATACGGTCCTTTAAATTTCTAAAGTCCTGCTCCGAAGGTTGTGTAATGGATTGTTCCTGCCAGACTTGTTTTATTTTTTCATACTCCTCCATGGGTGACGCATTTAGAAAGTTGGATTTTTATTCTGTGGATTCTTGTTCTTATGGCTTCATGTTTCATGCCCATTACGTGAGCAATCTCCTTTTGGGAAAGTCCTTCCAATTCCATTAAAATAATACTCTTGTTGGTTGATGAAAGCTTGGCTATACACTGGTACATTTTTTTAAATTGCTGTTCTTTGATACTGCTTTGGCCTTCATTTTCTGCCACCACTTCGTTTTGAAGTTCTCCTTGGAACAGATAGCGTTTCTTCTTTCTAAGGCGCATCAAACAGGTGTTTACGGCAATGCGGTAAATCCATGTGGATACCTGACTGTTTCCTTTGAATTTTGCTAAACTTTCCCAGACCTTAACAAACACCTCCTGCACCAAATCGTGGGCCAATACTGCATCCCCAGAGGCATAGCCACGGCATAGCCGCATAACTTTTTCATAGTTGTCACGATAGATGACTTCAAATTGTTGGTTGAGATCATTCATTGGAAGAAAGCGCACGTGTAATTTCCTTCAAAAACCATTCGGGTTTGTCATACATAATAAAGTGTGCCGCCCCTTCGGCAAATGTAAGGGTGTAGTCTTTTAGGTTGGCGTATTGGCTTTCATAAGTTTTTTTGGCCGCTTCTTTTCCAAAAGGATGGGTCGCCGCTAAAATGGTCACCGGACTTTTAATTTGGCCTACGGCCTCTCGTAAATCTACTTTTAGATAATCGGTATATCCATAGACATAGGTTTCCCTATCCGCTTTTAGCATCCAATCCACAAGTTGTCCTTGTTTTTCCTTGTTGAGGGTCATCCCAGAGGCCATTTGTTGTGCCATCCCTTTAAAATCATCATCGCCCATCGCCAAAAGGTTGTTGTTGTATGGACTATCGTACACCATGTTCTCACTTTTGTAATCCGGAAAAAACAACGCCCCGGTTGCCGTCAATGCATCCACAATGACCAGTTCCTCAAATATAGCGGCTTTTGATGCTAGGGAAAGTGCCAGCGTACCGCCCAGACTATGCCCTATAAGTTTAGGGTTTTTAAGGGATTCTTTATGGATGTAATCCAAAACCGCTGCTTCCACTTTTGGAAACCAAGGAAAGGATAGGGGTGGCACTTCTCCAAAACCGGCAAAGGTAAATACATGGCATTGGTAATTTTTTGAAAGTTCCACGACGGTTTCCTCCCAAACATCACCGGGGCACGCAAATCCCGGAAACAACAATATAGGTTGCCCAGAACCTATTACCTCCACGCTAAATTCTTGATATTGGGCTTTGGAGGATGCGAATACAGTTATTAGAAGTGCCAAAAGAACAAGGGTTTTCATCGTTTTCATGTGATAGAATTTTGAATCGTTTTTCCATTTAGATGCAGTACCCTAAAAATGTTACATGAAAATTTAAATTAAGTGTTCTCTTGCTATAAAACTCTTTTAGGTTTTTCAGCAAAAGTCTAAACGAGTTCATAGGGAAATCCTATCCATTGCAATTTTGGCCAAAACAAAAGCGGTCAATAAAAACACTCCCGCAAGGCCATAGGCCGCCCCTGGGAAATAGAGTGTTGTCCCTGGGCGGACAAAATAATAAAATACGGGCGAGAAAATCAGCTGTCCCAAAATAGCGGTAACACTGACCAAAGCGGTTATGGAGCCTTGTAAATTGCCTTGTTCTTTTTCTGAAACCTGATTGGAGATGATGCCTTGTACCGTAGGCCCTGCAACCCCGCCCAAGGCATAGGGAATTAAAAAAGCGTACAACATCCACGGTTCACTGGCTACTGAAAACAAAAACATGCCCAAGGTCCATAACAAAAAACCAAAAGTAACCACCTTACGCTTACCAAATAATGTTACTGCCTTTCCTACTAAAAAGCCTTGTACAATAGCTACCATAAGCCCTACTGCCACTAAGGAGAGTCCTATCTGTTTGGGATTCCAATCAAAACGTTCTATGGCAAAATACGACCAAGTAGAGGGTAAGGCCTGTCCCGCTAAATTGGCTAGAAAGAAAGCACTAATCAATAGCAAAACCCCTTTATATCGTTTTAAACTTACCAAAGAAACGCCAGGTATCATCTTCTTTAGATTGAAGGGTCTCCTATTTTCCATAGGTAAGGACTCTGGCACAAACAACCATCCGAACAAAAAGTTGGCAAAGGTCAAGCCCGCCGCAATATAAAAGGGAAGTCTAATATCCATCTCACCAAAAAAGCCACCAATACCGGGCCCTATGATAAAGCCAAGACCAAACGCCGCCCCGATCAGGCCAAAGTTTTTGGCTTTCTCCTCCTTAGTACTAATATCTGCGATATAGGCGGATGCTACGGTAAAGCTGGCTCCGGTAATTCCTGCCAAAAACCGTCCAACAAACAGCCATAATATGGTTGGTGCCCAAGCATGGATCATATAGTCAATGCTAAGTCCTAAAAGGGACAATAGCAGAATGGGTTTACGACCATATTGGTCCGATATTTCTCCTAATACCGGAGAAAAAAGAAACTGCATGCCCGCAAAAGCGGTGGTCAACCACATGCCATAGATAACGGCCTTATGGTTGCCCTCCCCTGTTAATTGCATGATAAAGTCTGGAATAATAGGAAGGATAATCCCAATACCAATGACATCGACAAGGATAGTAATAAAAATAAAGAGTAAGGCGGTTTTCTTAGATTTCATGGGTTGCCATGTTCAAGTGATAAGTGCGATACAAAATAAAATCAGCTGTGTCCTTGCCCAGCTGAAAAGTCAAGGTCCAAATTTGTATTACAATGAAATATAAACAACTTGACCTTGAGCAAAGGTACCGTATTGAGGCATATCTGAAGGTTGGCTTTGACAAATCTTATATAGCCCTTAAAAATAGGTGTTCCCTGCAGCACCGTTTACCGTCGTGGGTAGGGCGGCCACCATGGCAAGAATACATCGATAAAGTTCGCCGAGGTCCGCTAACAATAAGCCAATGCTGGCTTAAAACTGAATGTTGGAGCCCCTAGCCGATAGCCATGGGATGGCAAAAGAAGGGCATAGATGCCGTTGGCTATACGAAAGCCTTAACCTAGCTTAAACATCAAAGCAATTTAGATTAGGGCGCATTCATACGTCCTTTTTAAACGTATAGAGCAGGGGCCCACCTTTGATCCCTATTTTCTTTTCTTCGGTACTGGTAAGGATGTCCTTAAGAAAGATACGTTTTCTAAAATTTCTTTTGTCTAGGGGCATTCCCAAAATCCTTTCATGAAGTACTTGAAGTTCTGTCAATGTAAATTTCTCTGGCAAGAGCTCCCTAAGGATAAGTCTGTTCTCAATATTTCTTTTTAGAGAAGCTGTAGCATCTTTAATAAGCAATGCATGATCAAAACCAATGTTGCAGGGTAGTTGGTCAACCGGAAACCAATCAACGTTGGCTACCTTGCCTTTAACCACAATAGGATGGTTCTCAGGCTTTACAAGTGCAAAGAAGCATACAGTAACAACCCGTTTCAATGGGTGCCTATCTATAGCCCCGTAGGCACCAACCTGCTCAAAATGGATGTTTTTAAAACCCATTAAGGCAAATAATACCTTTGATGTACAGTCTTCAAGTGTCTCTTTCCTTTCCATGGCACCACCCGGCAGCATCCAATGATTCTCATAATTACCTACCGATCTTAGGGTCATCAATACTTTTAAAGTATCATCTACAAAACCAAAAACCGCAATATCTGTTGTAATGGAACACTCAAAAGAGTCAAGGGTAACCTCTATACTGTCTAATTCTTTTCTAAAATCCTTCATAATTTTCATTAAAAATAATTCATCCATTTTTTTAAATAAAAAAAAACAGTACTTTAGTTCCGTGTTAAAAGTACACAGAAAAATAGAATATGGAAAATAAGGAGCAAGGGTCATGGTATGATAAGGTAGTTGTGGTTACCGGTGGTGGTGGAATCCTATGCAGCACATTGTGTAAGGCTTTTGCCCAGCAGGGGGCAAAGGTTGCCATCCTAGATTTAAACCAAGATGCAGCAGAAGAGATTGCCCGCTCAATAACAAATAAAGGTGGCATAGCAATTGGGATCAAAACCAATGTGCTTGAAAAGGACAGTATTGAAAAAGCGAAAGAACGCATCCATGATCAACTGGGGCCTTGTAATCTGCTAATCAACGGTGCTGGGGGAAACCACCCCAAGGGAACAACCCAGAAGCCCTACTTTGAAATGGATGACCTTAGTGCCAATGAGGACTTGGTCACATTTTTTAAATTAGATCCAAAGGGAATCGAATTCGTATTTAATCTGAACTTCATAGGAACTCTTTTGCCCACACAAGTTTTTGCCAAAGATATGGTAGGGAAAGAAGGGGGTTCCATATTGAATATTTCTTCAATGAACGCCTACAGACCCTTAACCAAAATACCAGCATATAGTGCGGCAAAGGCTGCTATAAGTAACTTTACGCAATGGTTGGCCGTGCATTTTGCCAAGTCCGGGATTCGCGTAAACGCACTGGCACCGGGGTTTTTTCTAACGGACCAAAATAGAAGCTTGCTCACCAATGAAAATGGTTCGTTGACAGACAGGGGAGAAACCATTTTGACCCACACACCAATGGGACGCTTTGGAGAGCCCGAGGATTTGGTGGGCACCACATTGTGGCTTGCCGGCGATCAATCAAAATTCGTAACTGGGATAGTGGTGCCCATAGATGGTGGATTTAGTGCTTTTAGCGGTGTATGATATGGAAGGAATGGAACAAACATGGAGATGGTACGGGCCTAACGACCCTGTGGCCCTATCAGATATAAAACAAGCCGGTGCCACAGGAATTGTAACGGCACTCCACCATATTCCAAATGGAGAAGTTTGGACAAAATCAGAAATACTGAAACGCAAAGAGCAGGTTGAAGCGGCCGGATTGCAATGGTCCGTTGTTGAGAGCGTCCCTGTTCATGAAGACATAAAGCGACGTACGGGTGATTTTATAAAATATATTGAAAACTATAAAATTAGCCTTGCAAACCTAGGCGCAATGGGCATTGATACCGTATGCTATAATTTTATGCCAATATTGGATTGGACCAGAACAGACTTGAGTTATAAAATGCCAGATGGTTCTAAAGCACTGCGTTTTGACGCACTTGAATTTGCGGTCTTTGAACTTTATATACTCAAACGTCCAGGTGCGCAAAATGCATATAATGACGTAGAGCAAGAAAAAGCAAAAGCATATTACGCTCAAATGTCCGAAACCAAAAAAGAAACTTTGGTCAAAAATATCATTGCCGGACTTCCGGGTGCAGAGGAAGGATATACCTTAAGTCAATTTCAAGAAGCTTTAAATACCTATGCCCATATTGATGACAGTACTTTACGGTACAATTTATATGCCTTTATAAAAACCATAGCCCCTATAGCAGAAAAAGCAAAAGTCAATCTGGCCATCCATCCAGATGATCCCCCATACCCCATTCTTGGCCTTCCAAGGGTGATTAGCACAGCAGAAGATGCCAAAGCATTGCTTGCAGCATACGATAGTCCCAACAACGGACTCTGTTTTTGTACAGGATCGTATGGAGTAAGAGAAGATAATGATCTGCCACAGATGGTAACGGATTTGGGCCATCGAATAAACTTTGTGCATTTAAGAAGTACATCAAGAGATGTTAAAGGCAATTTTTATGAAGCAGATCATTTGGATGGTGATGTGGATATGTACCGGGTAATGCAGGCGCTATTGAACGAACAGCAGAAGAGGATCTTAGCTGGCAGAAGTGACCATCGCATGCCCATGCGCCCAGATCACGGTCACCAGATGTTGGATGATCTTAGCAAGAAGACAAATCCCGGATATTCAGCAATTGGCCGTTTACGTGGGCTGGCAGAGTTAAGAGGACTGCAATATGCCCTATCAAGAAGCTTTGAAACAACTAATCTATCATGAAAAATAAAAAGGCAATAGTAGCTACTACTCCATTTATACATGATGACTTTCTTTTGAGCAACAAGCATTCAAAAGTGCTGTACCACCGCTATGCAAGCTCCCTTCCTATAATCGATTATCACAATCATTTGTCCCCAAAGCAATTGGCCCAGGATACGGTGTTTGACAACATCACGAAACTATGGGTTGAAGGTGACCACTATAAATGGCGTGCTATGCGCACTTTAGGAATAGATGAGGCCTTTATCACTGGAAATAAAAGTGATAAAGAAAAATTTATCAAGTGGGGATATACCGTTCCATACACCATAGGGAATCCTTTGTTCCATTGGACCCACTTAGAATTGGTAAGGTACTTTGACGAACCTGCCCTTCTTAAAGAAAAAAACGCAGGTTTTCTATTTGATAGTCTTTCGGAAAAGGTGAACGATCAGGCGTACAGTACGCGCAAGTTAGTTTCTAAAATGAACGTCGAGGCCCTTTGCACTACCGATGACCCCATAGACAGCCTAGAACACCATAAGATGCTCGCCAAAAGTGATTTTGACGTTAAAGCAAGTATGTCCTTTAGACCAGATAAGTGTTTGATGATAGAGGATGGGAACTTTAGCACCTATGTTGATCGTTTGGGCAATGTGGCCAATATTGAAATCAATTCGTATTGTGCTTTTCTAGAGGCCATCAAAAAACGAATGCTCTATTTCAAAGAGCAAGGTTGCAGACTAAGTGATCATGGTCTACCGCAAATGTTTGCAGAAGATTTTACCCTATCCGAGATACATCTGATTTTTGATAACCGTCGCAAAGGAAAACTTCCAAACAAAACGGAAGCCCTAAAATTTAAGAGTGCGGTATTACTGTTCTTAGGAGAATCATACCATGAACTGGGTTGGGTACAACAATACCATTTAGGCCCCATTAGGAATGTGAGCAGCAGGCTGTTCAAAAACCTAGGTCCTGATACTGGTTTGGATTCCATGGGTGATCGTCTTCAGGCGGATGCCTTGGCCAAGTTCTTTGACAAATTGGACAAAAACAACAAACTGGCAAAAACCATAATCTATAATCTCAATCCTGCAGATAATGCCTTATTCGCAACTATGATAGGAAATTTTAACGATGGTAGTGTTAAAGGGAAGGTACAATGGGGGTCAGGCTGGTGGTTCCTAGATCAAAAAGAGGGAATGGAACAGCAAATGAAAACCCTTGCCAGTATGGGTTTGATAAGTTGTTTTGTGGGCATGTTGACAGACTCAAGAAGCTTTATGTCCTTTCCAAGGCATGAGTATTTTAGACGCATTTTATGCAATTTTTTTGGAACACAAATTCAGAACGGGGAACTACCCAACGATATCGACTGGATTGGAAGGATAGTACAAGATATCTGTTATTATAATGCAAAGGAATATTTAAGTTTTTAATTCAAATTCAATGAAAAAAGTAGTGACCTTTGGTGAAATAATGCTCAGGCTAGCACCTCCTGGTTTTTTAAGATTTTCCCAAGCCAATAGCTTTGATGCGGTCTATGGGGGTGGAGAATCCAACGTTGCCGTCTCACTTGCCAATTATGGGGTACCGGTAGATTTTGTTACCCGTTTGCCAAAAAATGATTTGGGCCAATGTGCCATGATGGAAATGCGCAAAAGAGGGGTTGGGGTTGATAAGATCGTTTATGGCGGTGATCGTCTTGGCATCTACTTCCTAGAAACCGGTGCCGTTAGTAGGGGCAGTAAAGTGGTATACGATCGTGCGCATTCTGCCATTGCGGAAATTGAAAAAGGAATGATCGATTGGGACAGTGTTTTTGATGGTGTAGCATGGTTTCATTGGACCGGTATTACCCCCGCAATTTCCCAAGGAGCCGCCGATGTTTGTTTGGAAGCGGTCAAAATTGCCCGGGAAAAGGGTATCACAATTTCCACAGATCTAAATTATAGGGCAAAACTTTGGAAATACGGTGTGGCACCAGAAGAGATCATGACAGAGCTCACTTCCTATTGCGATATTATTTTGGGAAATGAGGAAGACGCAGAAAAACACTTTGGAATCAAACCAGAAGGGCTAGATATAACCACACAAGGAGAACATGTAAAGGCAGAAGCCTTTTTATCTGTTTGTAAACAGATGATGGAAAAATTTCCAAGGGCCAAAAAAGTGATCACAACTTTAAGGGGATCCATCTCGGCATCCCACAATACTTGGGCAGGTGTGCTCTATAATGGACAAAAAATGTTCAAATCACCAGAGTATCAAATCACCGATATTGTGGATCGTGTAGGTGGTGGGGATTCCTTTATGGGAGGGCTCATTTATGGGTTGTTAAACTATCCTGAAGATGATCAGAACGCACTGAATTTTGCCGTGGCGGCGTCCTGTTTGAAACATACCATTAAAGGAGATGCAAATTTGGTAACCGTGGCAGAAGTTGAAAAATTAATGGGAGGCGATGCCTCTGGCAGGGTTGCTAGATAAATTATTAAAAATGGCACAATATTCAAGATTAGAAGTGGCCAACGCTATGAAAGAAACCGGGATGGTTCCCTTATTCTTTCATTCTGATGTGGGCATAGGAAAAAAAATAGTTAAGGCGTGCTATGATGGCGGAGCCCGGTTATTGGAATTTACGGCTAGGGGGGATTTTGCATTTGAAGTATTTGGTGAACTCGTAAAATACGCCAACAGTGAGCTCCCCGGCATGATGTTGGGCGTCGGCTCAATTACAGATGCTGGTGCAGCCTCTTTGTATATGCAACAGGGTGCAAATTTTGTGGTAACCCCGGTTTTTAGGGAAGATATCGCCAAAGTCTGCAATAGAAGAAAAGTACTTTGGTCCCCGGGTTGCGGATCCCTAACAGAAATTGCACAAGCAGAAGAATATGGCTGTGAAGTGGTCAAATTGTTCCCAGGGGGTACCTATGGCCCCAATTTTGTAAAAGCAATATTGGGACCGTGCCCTTGGACAAGCATTATGCCAACAGGAGGCGTATCGCCTACCAAAGAGAATCTATCCGCGTGGTTCAATGCCGGGGTACTCTGCGTTGGAATGGGGTCAAAATTAATTTCAAAGGAAATCATAGCTGATCAAGATTATGCTGGCTTAGCGGCCAAAGTAAAGGAAACCTTGCAACTCATAAGTAAGCTTAGAAAATAAATGATCTTTAATAAAACCAAATACCTGTTGCCGATCGTTGCCGTCCTGTTCATTGGATGCAATGGATTAAGCGAAACAAAGACCATAAAGCTGGCCCATGGTCTTGATGTGAACCATCCCGTCCATAAGGCCATGCAGCGAATGGGTGATGAGCTGGAGAAGGTTTCCAACGGTCAAATGAAGATGACCATTTATCCCAACCAACAATTGGGCACAGAACGCGAATGCTTGGAACTACTTCAAATTGGGGCTTTGGATATGACCAAGGTATCTGGAGCTGTCATGGAAAACTTCTCGCCAAGAATGCGCGTCTTTGGGCTCCCTTTTATTTTTAGGGATAGGGACCATGCCTTTAAGGTATTTGATGGCGAATTGGGAAAAGAACTACTAGAGGACTGTAAAAAGTATAGACTCAAAGGATTGGGATATTATGATTCCGGTAGTCGTAGTTTTTACACCAAAAAAAACCCAATAGAAACTCCTGAAGATTTAAAAGGACTTAAAATACGGGTAATGGAGAGCAAGACTGCCATAGGCATGGTAAAAGCATTAGGTGGTTCCCCCACGCCTATTTCCTGGGGTGAGATTTATACCTCATTACAGCAGGGTGTTATTGATGGGGCGGAAAACAACCCGCCAAGTTTTTATCTGTCCCGTCATTATGAAGTATGTAAATACTATACTTTGGACGAACATACCATTATTCCAGATGTTTTGGTGGCAGGCACGCATTTATGGGAAGGGTTGTCAGAACAACAACAAAAATGGATGGGCCAAGTAGTTGAAAATTCCATTGCCTACCAAAGAGTCCTATGGCTTGATGCTGAAGAAGAAGCACTGGAGGCGGTGCAGAAGGCAGGAGTGCAAGTGTTAAGACCGGATAAAACCAATTTTTCAGAAAAAGTGAATACCGTATATGCAGAATATAGAAAAGATGAGGAAATAGATCGGCTGATACGTGTAATACAAAATACAAATTAGATTATGGCGCGCAGGATAATAGATAAGTTGCTATCACGACTTTTAGTGATCTTAATGTCGTTGATGGTAATAAATGTGCTCTGGCAGGTTTTTAGCAGGTATATACTAGGCGCACCAAGCTCGTTTACGGATGAACTGGCCAGATATTTAATGATTTGGTTGGGAATATTGGGCGCGGCATACGTTTCTGGTCAAAATGCCCATGTGGCCATTGATTTTCTTCCCAAGAAACTAAATGCACAAAAACAGGCAAAATTGAAAACAATAGTTAACCTCGCCATTTTCTTTTTTGCACTGTTCACTCTGGTCATTGGGGGGTCTAGGTTGGTTTTTTTAACATTCATATTGGAGCAATATTCCCCTGCACTCAAACTGCCCCTCTCCGTGGTCTACCTTGTAATGCCGCTCAGCGGTCTATTGATTATGTTTTATAAAGTCTTTGACATCCTAAAAAAATAATACCCATGGAATATATCCCCGTACTAGTGTTAATATTGAGTTTTATAGGGCTATTGTCCATAGGAACACCCGTTGCATGGAGTATTGCCATCTCCTCATTATTGACCATTTTGATAAGCATACCAACCTTACCGGCGCTTACTGCCATATCCCAGCGTATGAGCGTAGGCTTAGATAGTTTTGCCCTGTTGGCCATACCATTTTTTGTGCTTTCCGGGGATTTGATGAATAAGGGCGGCATTGCCCATAGGCTCATTGCATTTGCCAAAACACTGGTAGGGGCCTTGCCGGGAGGATTGGCCTTGATCAATGTTATTGCCGCAATGTTAATGGGAGCCATTGCAGGGTCTGCCATGGCTTCTGCTTCTGCTATGGGAAGTATTTTAGGTCCAGAAATGGAAAAAGAAGGATATTCCAAAGAGTTTGGTGCAGCTGTCAATATCACCTCTGCAACAACAGGTCTTATCATTCCTCCCAGTAATGTACTCATTGTATATTCTTTGGCAAGCGGCGGTGCCTCTATTGCCGCTCTTTTTCTAGCAGGATACGTTCCCGGGATCCTTACCGGTCTTTTGTTGATGGTCGTGGCATCGTTATGGGCAAAAAAGAAAGGATACCGTTTAGGTAAACGAAGTTCATTTAAAGAGATAGGCAAAACCTTTGTCCAGGCATTACCCAGCCTTTTTCTTCTGGTACTGGTAATAGGTGGTATTGTGCTGGGTATTTTCACGGCTACGGAAGCATCGGCAATAGCAGTACTATACACGTTACTTTTGGGCTTTTACTATAAGGAGATCTCTTTCAAAAACCTACCCCAAATATTACTGTCATCTTCTTCTACTACGGCTATCGTCATGCTGTTGATCGGCGCTTCAATGAGCATGTCCTGGGTATTGTCATTTGAAAATATCCCTCAAGAAATAAGTAGTGTCTTACTGGGCGTAAGTGATAATAAGATTGTAATACTACTGATTATCAATCTCTTGTTGCTTTTTGTAGGTGTATTTATGGATATGACGCCTGCTGTATTGATTTTTACACCCATTTTCTTGCCTGTAGTCACAAAATTAGGATTGGATCCGGTTCACTTTGGTATTATCATGGTGCTTAATCTTTGCGTAGGGCTATGTACCCCTCCCGTTGGATCAGTACTCTTTGTGGGTGTGGGTGTGGCCAAAACCTCTATACAAAAGGTCATGAAACCTTTATTACCCTTGTTTTTGGCCATGATAGTGGCACTTTTCCTAATTACTTATATACCAGAACTGACCATGTGGTTACCCAGTTTATTTGATTTATAATCCTTAACCCATTTAATACGCAAACAAATGAAAACCAAACAACGAATTTTTTTAAAAAACGTTGCACCTATTTTGATTCTGGCGGTCCTTATGACGGGCTGTAGCCAAAAACCAAAAGATGATACTCCTTGGGTACCCCTATTCAATGGTGAAAATTTTGATGGTTGGACGGTAAAGGGAGGTGATGCGGCATACAGCATTGTAAATGGTGCCATCGTTGGCACTACAAAACATGATACCCCAAATACGTTTCTTAGCACCGAAACCTTATATGGCGATTTCATTTTGGAATTGGAATTTTTGGTGGACCCAAGCATGAATTCCGGTATACAAATACGGAGCAACAGTCTGCCGTTGTATAAAAATGGACGCGTACACGGCTACCAAGTGGAGATTGACCCATCGGACAGGGCATGGAGTGCAGGCCTTTATGATGAAGCTCGCAGGGGTTGGCTAAATCCGTTGTCAGAAAATGAAGCCGCCAGCAAAGCCTTCAAACAAAATGAATGGAACCATTACCGTATAGAGGCCATTGGAGACACCTTAAAAACGTGGATAAACGATATCCCCGCCGCATATCTTATTGATGATGCAACAGCGACCGGATTTATAGGATTACAAGTGCACAGCATTAAAGAAGAGGAAAAGGCAGGGACGGAAATCCGCTGGAAGAACATTAATATCCTTACCCAAGATCTAGGGAAATACAGCCAAGAAAGTCCTTTGGATCCCATAATCACAAAAAATAGCCTTACCGCCAAAGAGGTGGAAAACGGCTGGGAGTTGCTTTGGGATGGCAGCACTACCAAGGGTTGGCGCGGTGCAAAATTGGATCGTTTTCCAGAAGAAGGTTGGGTTATGGCCAATGGGGAGCTTTCCGTATTGCCTTCAGGCGGTGGGGAGTCCGTTGGAGGTGGGGACATCGTTACGGAAAAATTATATGGCGATTTTGAGCTTAAATTGGACTTTAAATTGACAGCCGCTGCAAATAGCGGTATAAAGTACTACGTGAATACTGATTTGAACAAAGGAGCAGGTTCTTCCATTGGACTTGAATTTCAACTATTGGATGATGCCCTGCATCCAGATGCAAAATTAGGTAATCATGAGGGCAGCAGAACAATAGGCTCCCTATACGATCTTATCCAAGCTAGCAAAACAAAATATGTGAAGCCCATTGGACAATGGAATACCGCACATATCATTTCAAAGAACAACCATGTAGAGCATTGGTTAAACGGAATGAAAGTCCTGGAATACGAACGAAAAAGTGACGCTTATAAAAAATTGGTCCAAGAAAGCAAGTATAAGATTTGGCCAGAATTTGGAGAAGCGGACAAGGGCAACATCCTATTACAAGACCATGGGGATAAGGTATCCTTTAGATCAATAAAACTTAGACAACTTTAATTAAAAAAGCATGGGAACGAGAAGAAGCTTCATTAAAAAAACAACTTTTGGCACGGGCGGTCTGGCCATAGGAGGAATGTTATTCCCCAACAATGGATTTACACAAACATCTGGTGCAAATGATCATATTGGAGTAGCTATAATTGGTGTAAGAAGTCGCGCTAAGGCACATGTAATCGCCATCAACAAAGACCCCAACGCAAAAATCCTATATAACTGTGATGTGGACGATGTGATCCTTGAAAATCATAACAACTGGTGCCAAAAGAATATTGGTTATGTCCCCAAGGTAGAAAAGGACTTTCGAAAAATATTGGAAGATAAAGATGTAGACGCTGTCTTTATTGCAACTCCGGAACACTGGCATGCACCTATGGCCATTTTGGCCCTACAGGCAGGTAAGCATGTCTATGTTGAAAAACCGTGCAGCCACAATCCACATGAAAATGATCTTTTGGTAGCGGCCCAAAAGAAATATGGCAAAAAAGTCCAAATGGGCAACCAACAAAGATCTGCGCGAACTTCTGCTACTGCCATCAAGGATATAAGGAATGGAATTATTGGGGAAGTCTATAAAGGAGAAGCCTACTATTCCAATAATAGAGGGACCATTGGTACCGGAACCAAGGTAGATGTCCCAAAAACCCTGGATTGGGAAATGTGGCAGGGACCCGCCCCACGAGAAAACTACCGTGACAATGTACATCCATATAATTGGCATTGGTTCCGTACCTGGGGTACAGGGGAAATACACAATAACGGGACACATGAAATTGATATTTGTAGATGGGCACTTGGCGTAGACCTACCAACATCGGTAACTTCATTCGGCGGAAAATACACCTACAATGATGACTGGGAATTCACCGACAATCAAGATGTCACCTATACATTTCCAAATAACAAACGTATTAGCTGGAAAGGCCATAGCAGAGGTGTCATTAAACCTGAAAGCCCTGGAAGAGGTGCAACGATCTATGGCTCTAAAGGAAGTATTGAGTTAAGTAGAAATTTTTATAAATTGTATGACCTTGGTGGAAATCCGATTAAATTTGAGTTTGAGACGTCCCAGAGTGCGACTACCAATACCCAAGGTATAGGTGGTTTGGATATCAACCACGTTGGCAATTTTTTCAATGCCATACGTAAGGATGAATCCTTAAATTCGGACATTAATGACGCTAGTATATCCACTATGCTCTGTCATCTTGGCAATATGGCACAAGATGCCGGTCAAACGCTTGAAGTAGATGTTACAACAGGGAAAATCTTGAACAATGATGCCATTATGCAAAAAAGTTGGAAAAGGGAATATGAAAAAGGCTGGGAACCAAAACTCTAATACATGAGGCGCAGGCATTTCATATCAAAGACCGGAATGGCCCTTGCCGGGGCTGCGGTGATACCTACAGCTATGGCAAAACAACCAACCAACAATGTGATCCGCCTTGGTATTATTGGAACAGGTAGTCGTGGTCAAGGACTTATTTCCATCCTTAATGAAATCCAAGAACTTGAGGTTATGGCCTGTTGTGATACCCTGCCCTTTAGGTTACAAAAAGGATTGGAAAAAGTTGGAAAAAAAGCAAAGGGATACACAGATTACCGAGCACTACTGGACAATAAGGAAATTGATGCCGTAATCATTGCCACACCTTTTAGCTGTCACGGGAAAATGGCACTGGACGCTATGGACGCCGCCAAACATATTTATTGTGAAAAAACCTTGGCAAAAGGATATGAAGCCATAAAGAAAATAGCGGACAAAGCGACAACTTCAAACAAAATATTCCAAACCGGTCACCAATACCACAATTCCAGATTATACACCCATGTTGTCGATTTGATAAAAAAAGGGGAAATAGGGAAACTAACCGCCATTGACTGCCAATGGAACAGAAATAACAATTGGCGAAGACCCGTTCCCATTCCTGAATATGAAAAACAAATCAATTGGAGGATGTATCGTGAGTTCTCAGGAGGCCTTTTGGCAGAACTGTGTTCGCACCAATTGGATTTTTCAAATTGGCTACTGGATGATGTTCCTATAAAAGTCATAGGTGATGGAGGTATTGATTATTGGAAAGATGGTCGGGAAACGTATGATAACATCCATATGATTTATACCTATTCAAGTGGTGTAAGAGCCACATTCACTTGTCTTACCAGTAATTCAAAAGATGATTATCAAATAAAGATTCTAGGTGATAAAGGGACCATTACCATAGGGTATACCGAAGCTTGGCTCTACCCAGAAAAAAAACCTGAGGACAAGGAAATAGGTGAACTAGATGGTGTTTCTGGAGCTACGATAGATTGGAACCAAAGCAAGGGGATTCCAATTAAAGTAACACATCTGGACCCTACCAAGCAGGCGCTATATGATTTTGGACAAAGTATAACATACCATAGTAAACCAAAATCCGATATGCTCACCGGAGCTAAAACCGCCGTTTGTGTGCAAATGGGCCTGGATGCACTTTATAATAAAAAAGCAGTAGATTGGAATCCCAATGTACTGTAAACCCATAATGGCCTATTTCGCAGTTACATGCGTACCAGGCAGAAAAAATAGCTAAGTTTTCCTTTATTACGTTTATTGTCTTGATGCTGGTCCGGCACCTCGTGATTTCAACCATTTCTTCATCAACAGTGATCTCTCATCACCGCATAAGCCCACTTCCTAGGTATTAACATTGTCCTTAGCGTACATAGAAGTGAGTCCTTGGCAAATTAAAGTACGTGTGAAGTTCGACGCCCGCAAAAAATGTTAACCCGCAGTAACCTATTTGTTATGGGACTTAAAATTTTTAAGAAGGAAGAGATTCCCTATAATTTGGATAACGAGACACGTTTTACCCTAAATGCGATGGCACATCCCTTTTAATACTGTTCCTTAACTTTTCTTTAAGAAATTTTATTTTTAAAATTACTCCAAATTACACAAAGGTTTGTTTGATAACTATCATCAAAATCAACCTGAATAAAATGCTCTTTTTCCGATTGAAATATAAAAAAGGAAATGGTTCTTCGCCAGTGCAAGGGCTTATTATCAGTCCTCCATCTTAGGGGCTTTTTTTGAATAAATAATAGTTAACCATTTTATTTTAAGATATTTAATCAATTAAGGGGAATTACAAAAAGCCATTTTTTTGCAATTGAATAAGCAAGGTGTCTCTAAGACTAAAAAATACCTTATTCAAGGATTAGGATTAAGGGTTTAAGTAATGCGTTTCGTTACTCGCTAACAAACTTGGAAATAATTTAATTTATAAAACAAACGATTGTTTTATAAATTTTTGTTTCTTTGATAAAATTTTAACATAAAAACTGATTATGACAACAAA
>CALGQU010000170.1 GCA_937959125.1 uncultured Croceitalea sp. | reverse complement strand
TAATCCCGTCAATTTAGAACTTGACACATCGTATGAAGACAAATTCCTTTTCAACTCAGCGGTCAAAAAAATATCACCGGTTTTTAAAATGCTAAAAAGATTGCTACCCCTACTTCGCCACATTCACCGCCCGTGTCTCCCGGATTACGGTGACTTTTACTTGACCAGGATAGGTCATATCTGTTTGGATTTTCTGGGAAATTTCAAAGGATAGTTCGGCGGCTTTGTCATCATTGACCTTTTCACTTTCTACAATGACACGCAATTCCCTACCTGCTTGGATGGCATAGGCTTTCTGCACTCCTTGGAAACCAAAGGCGACATCCTCTAAATCCTTAAGACGTTGGATATAGGAATCCAATACCTGCCTTCTGGCTCCTGGTCGGGCACCGCTAATAGCATCACACACCTGGACTATCGGGGAAATTAGGGTGGTCATTTCTATTTCGTCATGGTGGGCACCAATGGCATTACAAACGTCTTTCTTTTCACCGTATTTCTCTGCCCACTGCATCCCTAGGATAGCATGTGGGGTTTCCACTTCCACTTCCGTATTGGGCACTTTACCAATATCATGTAAAAGTCCGGCACGCTTGGCAATCTTTGGGTTCAGTCCCAGTTCCGCCGCCATTACCCCACAAAGTTTAGCGACCTCACGGGAGTGTTGCAATAGGTTTTGGCCGTACGAAGAACGGTATTTCATTCGCCCTACCGCTTTGATCAATTCCGGGTGTAGGCCATGGATACCCAAATCAATAACCGTACGTTTTCCGATCTCTACGATTTCCTCATTGATTTGCTTTTCGGTCTTCTTTACAATCTCCTCAATACGGGCAGGGTGTATCCTGCCATCTGTCACCAAGCGGTGTAAGGACAAACGGGCAACCTCGCGCCTAACGGAATCAAAACAAGAGAGGATAATGGCTTCTGGGGTATCGTCTACGATAATTTCTACGCCTGTTGCCGCTTCTATCGCTCGAATATTACGCCCTTCCCTACCAATGATACGTCCTTTGACATCATCGGACTCCAAATTAAAAACGGAAACACAGTTTTCAACGGCTTCTTCCGTTCCAATGCGCTGTATGGTGTTGATGACTATTTTACGGGCTTCTTGCTGGGCGGTAAGCTTAGCCTCTTCCAAGGTGCTTTGCAGATAGGCCATGGCATCCGTTTTTGCGGTTTCCTTAAGGGATTCCAACAACTGTTCCTTGGCATCATCCGCAGATAGTCCAGAAATCACTTCCAATTGCTGCACTTGGCTTTTGTGCAATTTATCGACCTCCGCCTGTTTTTTGTCAAAAATGGATTTTTTGTAATCGACGTCCTTAAGCTGTTTTTCCAACTGCTCGTTGAGCCTTTTGCTTTTGGAAAGTTCGCTGCTTACCTGGGATTCCTTGTCCCGGGTCCTTTTCTCGGATTCGGCGATTTTTTTGTCTTTGTTGATAATCACTTTTTCATGCTCGGCCTTAAGTTCCAAGAACTTCTCTTTGGCCTGAAAAATCTTATCTTTCTTTATGTTCTCTCCTTCTTTTTTTGCTTCCTTTACTAGTAGTGATGCCTCTCGCTTGGCGTTTGCTATGGTCTTTGCAGCCTTCCCCTTCTCCAGTATTTTGGCTATGACAAAGCCTATTATTACTCCTATTACGGCTGCAATGATACTTATTGTGGTGCTATCCATGATGCTATGTTTGGTTATAAAAAAAGCCCACATTGGCTGAAGTTTTGTACAAACTCCTAAAAAACAGGTTTAGGGCTAACAAGCTGATCAAGGATCCCTATATCAAGTAGGGCCTGCTTTTACAACCTAAACTCACCCTTTTTAAATGTAATAACGTTGAGTTTGTCAAAAAATAATACCAATGTGGGCAGTATCGAAAATTAATTTTAAAGAACTTATTCTGACCCTATTTTGCTGTTGATCAAATCGTCCAACGCCTTTAAGCGCTCTGATGCCAATGTGATGTTTTCAGCTTCACTTATGCCACCTTGCTCAATTTTGGAGGCGAACTGCAAGGCACACATGGCAAGGACATCTTGCTTATCGCGCACTGCATAGTTTTGCTCAAATTTTTTGGCCAATTGGTCAATATTCTTGGCCGCCTTTCGCAAACCTTCCTCTTGCTTGGGATCTATGGTCAAAGGATAGACCCTATCTGCAATAGAAAGCTTGATTTTGAGCTTTTCCTCCATACATTACTATGTCTAACACTATTCCGCAAGTTGGGCAATACAACTATCCAACTCCCTTATAAGTGTATTTATTTTGAGCTTAGCTTCTGTTTTATTTGAATTACTACCCAGCATTGTATTTGCCATTTTTAGGGAATTGTATTTCTCTTCCCAAGCTTCCAGGTTTTTTTGTATTTCATGTTGATCGGTTTTGGCGGCAAGTAACTCCTCTTTCAACTTACCGTTGGCTTGTTTGAGTACCTCTAGCCTATGCAAGAGCTTGCTCACTTTATTCTCCAAAGAATCAACAATTTCAACAAGTTCACCCATGTGCAAATAACAATGCGTATTCAACAAAGTTAACCAACCTCAACCAACCAGACAATAGTTTTAGCATTGAACTCGTTTAAACTTTTCCAATTTGCTGAAAAATCATTCTTTTCAGCGTTGTTTTTGTCTTTTTTGCCTTCCGTAGCCCGGCTATGCAACTTAAAAAAGCCTTGGACAATACCAAAAACCTCTAATTTTCGCCTAAATCCCAAAAGTTTAAACGTGTTCATTTATTGTTTTGGGTAAAGTGACGGAATTGGCTACATAAGGCCCAGCTGTTTTTTTAAGATTAAAAGGTAATCCTTACATTCGTGTTTAAATACCTGTCCCGCTATGCGATTACACTTTTTTGGTGTGCTTTTCCTAACGTTTTCCGTACTCCATTCCCAAGATAACTATCCACAAGACGTTTTTCGTTCGCCTATGGATATTCCTTTGGTTTTGGCCGGTACGTTTGGGGAGCTAAGATCCAACCATTTTCATGCGGGTATCGATATCAAGACCCAACGGAGGCAAGGCTTGCCCATTTATGGTATTGCGGACGGCACGGTCACCCGCATCAAAATTTCGCATTGGGGTTATGGTAAAGCATTGTATGTGGCACATCCCAACGGATTCACATCAGTTTACGCCCACTTGCAAAAATTTAGTCCGGAGATAGAAGCTTACATCAAAAAAGTCCAATACAAAAAGCAATCCTACCAAGTAGAGGTCTTTCCAGATTATGGGGAATTGGAAATCAAGAAAAACGATGTCATTGCCTATTCTGGAAATACTGGGGGATCCTCTGGTCCGCATCTGCATTTTGAGATTCGAAGCAGTGTTACGGAAAAACCTACCAATCCACTGCTGTACGGGTATGATGTTAGGGACGCGACCAATCCCACCCTCGTGGGTTTATTTGGATATCCGCTCTCTAAAGGAGCACAAATAAATGGCAGTGCAGGGAAATTACAACTCAATTTTACCAAACAAAAGGACGGCACATTTCTGGCCGATGAAGTTACTGCCAACGGTACCATCGGTTTTGGGTTTAACGGTTTTGACCGCCAGGACTTGGCCGCAAACAAGAACGGGGTGTATGCCGTTACCCAAAGAGTAAACGGCAAAGTGTATTCTGAGTATGATTTTGAAACTTTTTCATTTGGCGAAACCAGATACATCAACACCCTTATCGACTATGAACATTTTGGAAAATTCAAGCAACGTATCCAAAAATGTTTTAAGGATGTAACCAATAAATTAAATATCTACAATACCCTCTATTTGGATGGTAAGATTCCCGTGCAGGAAGGCTTGGATTATAAGGTAGAGCTTGAGATTTCTGATATTAAGGGAAACAAAACTCTGGTAGTAATTCCCGTAAAAGGAAAAAAGGAAGCTCTAAAAAAACCATTGGAAGAAGCTAAAACACCCAACTATGTCTTTGCCAACAAACCCGCTACTTTTGATTTGGGTGGGGCAAAGGTCTATTTTCCCAGAGGCACCTTTTACAACAATTTTTATATCGATTTAAAAAACGGAAAGGATACCGTTACCATACACAACCCCACGGTAGCGGCGCACCGGAATTTTACCTTGACCTTTGATGCCACCAAATACGACCCTATTGTACAGAAGCAGTTGTTTATAGCCCGTATTGATGAAAAAGGAAAACTAAGGCACGTACGCACCTATAAGCGCGATACCAATTTTACGGCAAGAACACGCACATTGGGTACCTATACCTTGGGTAGGGATACCGTGCCGCCCACCATTACACCCAAAAACTTTAGGCCCAAGGATTGGCTCAGCAATTATCGATATTTGAGTTTGAGCATAGCTGATGATTTAAGCGGTATAAAAACCTATGATGCCTATTTGAACGGCGAGTGGATTTTAATGGAGTACGAACCAAAAACCAATACCATCACCTATAATTTTGATGACAAAATAGCGGACAAAACACAATGTGACCTTAAAGTTGTCGTTACCGATAACGTAGGGAATTCAACTACCTTTGAGCAAACTTTTTTTAGAAAATAGTGTTTTGAACCTAATCTATATCCCATGGGGCATTCGTTTAAAAAATAGTTCTGCCTTGGATTCTAGGGTAAAAATCCTGTTTCTTCTCTTCTTTTTATTGGCATTGGATAACGCTATGGCCCAAAGCGCCACCTTGACCGGTGTTGTTTTGGATGAAAACAACCAACCTATTCCTAGCGTCAACATTACTACGGCAACATCTGGCACCGTAACCAAGGAAAATGGAAGCTATGTCCTGGAGCTTTTGGCAGATGTACGTACGACCATTACCTTTTCCCATATTGGACATAAAGACGTGGTTTTGGAAAATATCATTTTAACGACCAACGAGACTTTTGAATTTAATCCGGTATTAAAGACGGGGGCCATCCAAATTGCCGGTGTGGAAGTATCACCCACAGGACAAAAAAGTGTAGAGGGCATCGTAACGGTAGCCCCGGAACTCGTGCGAAAAATACCGGGTGCCAATGCGGGGGTAGAAAATCTTTTAAAACTGTTACCGGGGGTTTCCTTTAATAATGAATTAAGCACCCAGTACAATGTAAGAGGAGGTAATTTTGATGAAAATCTGGTCTATGTAAACGGTATTGAGGTCTATAGGCCTTTTCTGATACGATCCGCACAGCAGGAAGGCTTTAGTTTTGTGAACAGCAGTATGATTGAAAACCTGGAGTTTTCCGCTGGAGGTTTCCAAGCCAAATATGGGGACAAGCTTTCTTCGGTCTTGGATATCCGTTATAAGATTCCCAATGCCTTTGCCATTCAGGCGGACGCCAGTCTTTTGGGAGCGGGGATAACGGTGGAAACCATTTCAAAAAACAATGATTTTACCAGTATAACCGGAGTACGGTACCGGAATAACAGTCTTTTCATCAACAGTCAACAAACACAGACTACGGTAGTACCCACTTTTGTGGATGCACAAACCTTTATGGTCTACCGGCTTAATGAGCGGTTGAACCTCAATTTTCTCGGTAATTTTTCATTAAACGATTATCAAAACGAACCGCAGACCAGACAGACCAATTTTGGGACCTTGGCAGAACCGCGGGCCTTGTTGGTTTTATATGAGGGCCAAGAAAACAACCGTTATCAAACCGCTCTTGGGGCTGTAAAGGCTAATTATACGGTCAACCCGAATACCAAACTAGAACTGACCTCATCCATATACCACACCACGGAAGAGGAGTTTTCAGATATTATAGCCACTTATGAATTGGGCAATGTGAGCACAGACCTAGGGAGTGAAAACTTGGGCGAAGTGACGGATTCCAGAGGCATTGGCGCACAACAAAACCGGGCAAGAAACCAACTGGATGCCCTTATTTTTAACCTTTCCCATCGCGGGGTTTTTAAAAAAGAAGAAAAAACCTTGGAATGGGGCGTTCGTTTTTCCCATGAAGATTTTAGGGACCAATTGCGGGAATCCGAATTTTTGGATTCGGCAGGGTTTTTTATCAGACCACCCAATCCGGATTTTATCAACAATCAGCCCGAAGAACCCTTTACGGCCCCTATAGTTCCTTTTGAAAGTGCCAGGGCCACCAACTTTGTAAAGACCAATAGGTTGTCCGCTTTTCTCCAATTTGACAATAGGATGCAATGGGGAACCAATGACATCTATTATAATCTTGGACTGCGCGCACAGCAATGGACCTTAATTGGGGATGGTTTTGAAAACAACACACAGTTTTTATGGAGTCCGCGGGCACAATTTGCCCTAAAACCCAATTGGGAGAAAGACATCCTGTTCCGGCTGGCCGTAGGTAGCTATCAACAACCCCCATTTTACAGGGAATTGCGAAACGCTACGGGCGCTATCAATCCGGATGTTGAAGCGCAACGATCCGTGCATCTGGTCTTGGGCGGTGAATATAGCTTTACCCTTTGGGACAGACCTTTTACGCTTATTTCTGAAGGTTATTACAAAGCGCTCTCCAATGTCAATACCTATACGGTAGAGGATGTAAGGGTGCGGTACCGGGCAGATAACAATGCGGAGGCTTTTGCCTATGGCTTTGATTTTAGGCTGAACGGAGCCTTTGTGCCAGGTGCGGAATCTTGGGTAAGCGTTGGGTACCTTAGGACCGAGGAAAATATAAACGATAGGGGCTTTATCTCCAGACCGACCGACCAACGGTTTAAGCTTGGGGTCCTCTTTCAAGATTATATGCCTACCATCCCAGACCTTAAACTCTATCTGAATTTGGTGTACAATACGGGTGTGCCCGGCGGTTCTCCCAACAATGCCGACCCGTACGACTTTCAATTAAGATTAAGGGATTACAGACGCGCGGATTTAGGAATTTCCTATATTTTTGCGGATAGAAACAAAAAGTACCCCAAAGGGCATTGGCTTAACGGATTCAAGGAATTAAACGCAGGTTTTGAAATTTTTAACCTGTTCAATACCCAAAATTCAATTACCAATACTTGGGTACGCGATGTGGATACGCAGCAACAGTTTGCCATCCCCAATTTTTTAACCTCGAGAATAGTAAACATAAAACTCGGAGCCAGATTCTAAGTATGGAATTAAAAAAAACAATCCTTTCATTGCTTCTATTGGTCAGTTTCTTTGGAACTGCACAAAAGAATATCTATGAAAGCAGCAAGTTTGATGCCCTAAGCGAATCCCATCAGGTCCTTGCCATATTGCCTTTTTTAGCCCGATTGGAACTGGAACAAAAAACCACCCAAGAAGAAGTCGATAAATTGGCCGAAAAGGAAGGTTATGCCGTTCAAGATGCCCTGGAAACCTATTTCTCCAGAAGAAAGAAACGCAAAAAGTTCAACGTGGAGTTCCAAAATATTGAGGATACCAACGCCGTACTTGCCAAGAACGGCATCACCTATGAAAATATGGACGTGTATACCACCAAGGAATTATCCAAAATATTGGGTGTCGATGGTATCATTAGTGGCAACTTGGATCTCAACATTTTACTCTCCAAAGGGGTCGATACCGATTTTAGTTTCTTGGATTATTTTAAGGGCAATTCCGATTACGGCCGTATCGGCTTAAAAATAAGCGATGGCAATACCGGAAAATTGCTCTGGAAATACGAAAAAGAGATTACCAAAAAAACGGGAAAGAACACTTCTGAGCTTATCGACCGTATGATGAAATTGGCGGCAAAAAGATTCCCTTACGACAAGGAGAAAAAAAGAAAAAAACGCAAAGGCTAATTAGCTCCAAACCCTTTTAATACCTGGATCACATAATCCAACTCTTCCTTGGTGTTGTCCTTAGAAAAGGAAAACCTTAGGGAAGGTTGTTCCAATTGCTCCTTGGATAAAATTTCGGTAAGCACATGCGATTTGGCGGAGCTCCCGGATTGGCAGGCACTCCCCGCGGAACAGGCGATTCCTTTTAAGTCCAAATGAAATAAGAGCATCATGGATTTTTTGGGGTCAAAAGGCAAACGAACATTGACCAAGGTATAGGTGCTTTTCTCCATATCCGCAGACAGACCATTAAAAAGAACCCCTGGAAATTCTTCCGTCAAACGTTGTATGAAATATGATTTTAATCCTTTGATGTATTCTACTTCAGCATCCAAATTTTCGTAAGCGGCGATCAATGCTTCTTCAAGACCTACAATGTTATGAAAAGGTTCCGTACCCGCCCTAAAACCACGTTCTTGAGAACCACCAAATAGCATTGGTTTTAAGCCGGAGTTTTTTCTAATGTAAGCAAATCCAACACCTTTGGGGCCATGGAACTTATGTGCGGCGGCGGTTAAAAAATCAATAGGTGTGTGTTCCAAATCCCAAACAAAATGCCCTATGGACTGTACCGTATCAGAATGGAACAAGGCACCTGAAGCTTTACAAAGCGTAGCCACCGTATCCATGGGAATACAGTTCCCAATTTCATTGTTAATATGCATGAGACTCACCAACTTTTTAGTGGCATCGGCCTGTAGTAACGCCTCCAAATGTTTTAAGTTTGGGTTGCCGTCCACATCCAAATCCACAAAACGTAGGCTTACACCATACTCTTTTTGCAGTTCTTCCGCGGTATGTAGCACCGCGTGGTGTTCGATCTTGGAAGTAATGATGACCTTCACACCTAAATCCCTTACGGCACAACGCAATATCATATTATCGGCTTCCGTTCCCCCGGACGTGAAAATAATTTCTGAGGGATGCGCGTTTAGGGACTTCGCTATGGTTTTTCTTGCCTTTTCCACGCCACTCTTTGCCGATCGTCCAAAGCTATGTGTAGATGAGGGGTTCCCGTAAAAGGATTGTAACGCATCCTGCATTTTTTCAATAACGGAATCCCTTACTCGTGTGGTAGCGGCATTGTCCAAGTAGATTTTCTGCATAGCGAAATGCTCTTTGAGCCATCAAAAGTAGCCATTATTACGTTAATTTCTTCCAAATTGAAGGGCGTACACCAAGCTTTTAAAATCCATTTCCACTAAATTTGGTCCAATGAAAAAATTGATACTACTTCTTGGGGTGCTTCTCTTCCATTCTTGTGATGATGGGGACCTTCAAATTGAAACCTTGGATTTTGATAGTGTTGCCGTACAATTTTGTACTGACCCCATAGATCCTACCCTATCCAATGTGTTTTTCAAAATAAACGGTGATGAAGCCTTGATATTGACGTTGCAGGCCAACGCCTTAAACAATGGTGTAGTAGGAACGGACACCATACCGACAGCTATTAACTTATCTACTCAAACGCAATTGGTGTATCGTATCTTTTCCGACAATGTGGATACCGCTTATTTTTGTGATGCCATTCCACCTACGGAACCTGTAGTTACGGAAGAAATTGTGGCAGAGAGCGGGCAAATAATTATCAATTCTGTCTTAAGTGAGGACGGCACCATGTTTGTTCACACCATTCAGTTAAGCGGTATTATTTTGGTCAACAGCATAGGGGAAAGCATCACGGATTTGACCATCAACGATTTTGGGGAAGTAATGACCCCGGTTCCAACTTCCAATTAAGCATTCTGGTAGATATAGACCTCGGTAGCCCCTAGCCCGTATTTCTGATAATCGGCATCATAATGCTCAACGGGATACTTCTTAAACAGGTATTTTAATTCTTCTTTTAGCACCCCTTCGCCTACCCCGTGTATAAAAACCACTTTTTGGATGCGCTTTCTAATGGCGAATTCCAATTGCCGTTTTGCGGTGTCCAACTGTAGATTGAGCATATCAAAATTGGACATTCCCCTAGTCGATGGGGTCAATTGGTGAATATGGAGATCTACCTCAAACTTGGGGATGTTCCTTTCCTTGGGTTTTGTTTTGGAAACTTTTCTTTTAGAGGGTTCTTCCTTTTGATGTTTTATCCGTGCCGCCTCATAATTGCTCACACTAATGGTTTTGGAAGCCACGATCAATTGCGATGCCTCGAACTCCATTTCAAAACCATCTTCGGTTTCCAAGGTTATCTTATCCCCTAAGATACCTACGACTTTTCCAGCTATGGCCTCATCCAAAACCTCTACGCTATCTCCTATATGGAAAGACTTCATGCCCTTTTGTTAACGAAAAAACAAAACTAGTTTCTTAAGTAATCAAAAATAATGGTATTTTGAGGCGCAATTTAAATAAATCCATGACCAATCACTTTATTATTTTTACTTTGGCTTTAAAGGACTATATGCTACCCTGCCTAAGCAAGAGGATTTTTGGTATGGAATGCCCTGGTTGTGGGTTACAGCGCTCCATTGCGTTCTTGGTACAAGGAAACTTTTTGGAAGCTTTTAAAATGTATCCGGCCATTTATACGCTCATTCCATTGTTTATTGTCATAGTAGTAAACAAACTTGTACGCTTTAGATATGCGCAACGAATGACCATAGGGCTAAGCATTGCCAGTGTCGCTTTAATACTAATCAACTATATAGTCAACCTTTTAAACTAGAAAACAATCAATTATGGAAAAAAAACAATTACCTAATGGAGTTCTTTCCATTGTCTTAGGAATCTTTGGGTTTCTATGTTGTTGTACGGGTATTCTTGGGGCAATTCCAGCTGGAATCGGCTTTTTTTTAGCAAGAAAATCTGAAAAAATTTACAAGGAAAACCCAGAGGAATACGATAATTATTCGCAAATAAAAACGGCAAAGATCGTTACGCTTATCGCCTTGGTTTTAAGTGTCCTTATGATCGCCCGTTGGATATATATTATTGTAACCGCTGGTGGCTACGCAGAGTTCCAAGAGGAATTTATGAGAGCCTATGAAGAGGCCCTGGAACAGTATGGTCAACAATAATTTGAAATATTATTTATGAATCAACAGAAATTACCTGGTGCGAGTACGGTACTGACCATGGGCATCCTTGCCACAGTAGGCTCTTTAATATGCTGTGGACCTTTCGCAGCAATTTTTAGTGTCATTGGATTAGTACAGGCTAACAAAGCTGAAAAGTTATATCAAGAAAATCCAGAGCTATATGAGGATTATGGCAATATAAAAACGGGTAGGATATTATCCTATATTGGATTGGCATTATCCATAATCGTTCTTATCCTGTATATAGCATATTTTGGGTTTATCATGGCCGTGATATCAAATAACGGAGAATTCCCAACTGATTTTTAAATACTTTTTTTGAATAAAAAATGCCCACTCTCAAAAAATGAGAGTGGGTATTTTCATTATATGCTGGTGCTATAAGTAGTCATTCTATTATCTACAAGTACCAATCCCGAAATATTAAATCGCAGGTATTGGTTTTTGATTTTATATTGTATAAACAAAAACAATGTTTCCGTTACTAGAAAGAGTATTACAGAATATACAGAAAATGACTATGGATAAGAAAGACCAAAGAACTATAATAATTCAAAATACAAGTAGTTCCAATACAATGGGAACCTTAGGTCTTGTTTTTGCGATTCTTAGTTGGCCATTGAGTTGTTTTCCGATTTTTGGGTTTATACTTTGGATATTGGGAGTTATTTTTTCGGTTATAGGGCTTTTTAAAAAACCAAGAGGATCAGCAATTGTTGGGCTGGTAATTTCCTTTTTGGGGCTAATTCTTATCCTTCTATTAATTCTTGGTATAATAGGTTCTGTAGGATTTTCTGAGCTTATTTCTCAGTCTATATAAACACGGCGAAAAGTTAAATTTTCCTGAGGTCCCTGATTGTTTTTT
>CALGQU010000169.1 GCA_937959125.1 uncultured Croceitalea sp. | reverse complement strand
GGCAAGGGATACATCATTAAAGTCAAGTCCTATTTGTTCCGGTTAAAATGGGACGAAGATATTGCCGCCAATTTCTATTACGACTTTTGGACAACTGACAAAAAACTAAACAACACCAAAAAGAAAAATTTTGAGGAATCAGACCTTTTTCAAATGGACTACATAGGTAAGAAGGTAGACTATGCAGAAGTTCAAAGCACCATTTTTGGAAAGAAAACCGAGACAGAGTTAATAGAAATAGCAACACGTAGGGCAACAGACAAAGTTATCATAGCCCTACAGAAAGAATACGATGTATTCAAGACAAAAAGCCCCCTAACGGATCTAGATCCCTTAAAAGCGGACATTGGTCTTAAAGAAGGTCTAAGCCCAAAAACCAAATTTGAGATTTTAGAACAGATCTTAAATGAAGATGGGACCACCAACTACAAGCGCATAGGTCAAATAGTTCCCATTGGGGACCATATTTGGGATAATCAGTATTTGGCAGAGGAACTTGAACCTGACCAAGAACCCTATACCACATTTAAAATGGTAAAAGGGAATAAGAACAAACTATATCCTGGTCTTTTGATCAGACAAATCAAATAGGTATGCGCAGAACAGTTTTTATTGTACTACTTTTTATTTTGATCTCCCCACTTTTGCAGGCGCAAAAGAAGAAAAGTAGAAAAGAGAACAAGAATACCAGAACTTGGCACTACGATTTAGACTGTGCAGGAGTCGGCAAGCAGGGAGCAAAACTGGTAAAAGTCTGGTCCTATACGGATAAACCTAGAGGCATGCTCTACAATGCCCAAAAGAATGCAGTCCATGGCCTTGTTTTTAAAGGGTATTCTGGGGAAATTGGGAATTGCAGCTCCTTTTTGCCATTGGTAACGGATACTGAAAGTATTGACGCCCATAAACAGTTTTTTAAACAATTTTTCAGAGATGGCGGGGATTACCTAAAATATGTTTCTAGTGCTACAGATGGTAAGGTAGCCCCGGGAGACATACAAAAAATTGGAAAGAAACAGTACAAAGTGGGTATGGTGGTTGCCGTACAGGTAGAACTATTGCGAAGACGCCTGGAAAAAGAAGGCGTCATTAGGGGATTGTCCACTGGATTTTAAATAAAAAAATAAAATGATAAAGAAACTATTTGTATTCCAACTATTTCTAGGATTGAGTATCTGTTCCATATGGGGACAGGCTGGGGTAAAGGCCAAAAAACCGACGCTTATGGTAGTACCCAGCGACGTATGGTGCTTTAAAAATGGATACTTTTCCAAAGAAGTAATCTTGGGGGATACCATTGAAACACCCAATTACAAGGCGGCCTTCCAAAAGAATTCAGACCTTATACAGGTTATAAGCCAAATCAATGGTAAAATGGCAGATGAGGGCTTTCCCCTAAAGAATATGGAAACCGTTATTAAAGGAATAGAACAAGATGCTGTTGAAAGAACCCTGCTGTTGTCAAAGTTGGGAGCTGGAATAGCGGAAAGTCCCATTGATCAGATAAAACGGGTAGCCAAGGCAGATATCATATTGCAACTCACTTGGACGGTAGACTCCCTTGGCCCCAAGAAGACGGTAAACTATTCCTTACAGGGCTTGGATGCCTATACCGATAAAGAGATCGCCACAGCAGTTGGGGATTCTGGAATGTCTTTTTCCTCCAGCACGGCCACATTAATTGCCACCGCCGTAGAAGACAATATGGAAATGTTTAAAAATAGATTGTTAAGACACTTTACAGATATGTTTGCCAATGGTAGGGAAATTATTGTACGTGTTTTAAAGTGGAACGATTGGAACGATGATCTAGAAACCGAATATGAAGGAGAAGAACTGGGTTTCATCCTTGAGGATTGGTTGGCAGAAAATACTTTGGAAGGGCGGTTCAATACTACAGACCTTACCGAAAGTATGGCCCTCTTTGAACAAGTACGCATTCCTGTCGCCAATGAAAAAGGCAGGGCCATAGATGCACGCAGGTATGCTAGGGACTTGGTACATTTTTTAAAAAACCCTCCGTACGAAATTCCTGCCAAACTCTATATGAGGGGTCTGGGGGAAGTGGTACTCATTTTAGGTGGAAAATAAAGATCGGAACTTATGAAAAAACTACTGTTGACAATTTTTTTGGGCTTCTTTTTTTGTGGGATGTTTGCCCAAGAGTTAGAGTCTAGTGATATTATTATAGGATTGTACTATCCCATAGATAATAGTACAATTTCTAGAACAGGAACCCAACTCTCCAAAATTGAGGATGAAATTTTGAACGATGATGTCGTGCGCAATATTTTAAGCAACAAACTCTATTTGGCCTTAACGGAAAATGGGGTGGCCAGCAGGGGCAGTGAAGTGTACCCGCAGTTTATCCTTTTACCGCGTTTGGACATTGTAGAAAGGAACTTGCTTCCAACTGCGCCGCCCAAATACTCAGTTAAAATGGACCTTACCCTACATTTAGGGAATGGATTTCGTGGCAATAAGTTTAAAAGCCATGTAATTACTTTGGTAGGGGTGGGCACTAACCAGAAAAGGGCACATCTTAATGCATTAAACCGGTTCAATCCCAAAAGCAAGGAAATGCAGGAGTTTCTAGCTGCTGGAAAGCAACGAATTATTGATTATTTTGACAATTCATGTGAATCCCTCATCGATACCGCCAAGAGTCTAAAAAAACAACAGCTGTATGAAGACGCATGGCGGTTACTGGCTTCCATTCCTACTAAGGCAGAATGTTATCAAAATAGTGAAACCCATCTTTTGGAAGTATACAGGAACTATTTGGACCTTAACTGTAAGGTGAAAATGGCCGAAGCTAAAGCCAAATGGTCCGCAGGGCATGATAGGAAAGCGGCCGAAGCTACCGCAGAGATTTTAGCGAAGATAAATCCCTTGTCCGGCTGTTTTTCACAAGCAGAACGGATGTTCAATGAAATTTCGGAGACCATTAAGGCGGAGACAGAAGAAGAACGTGAATGGAATTATAAAATGCGCGAACTGGATGCCAGTAAAGAAATAGAGACCGCTAGGGCAGAAGGGCAGGTACTTATTGTTTCCCCCGATGACAAAGGGCAGTACAACTCCAGCAAAATAGAAACCTGGTAAATGTTAAAGTGTTGCTTGCCAACAAGGAATTGATATTGGAGTTTTCATATGAATAGCGGTTTTTATAACCAATTGTACCGCAACTACTACCAAACACAAATTGCCACAGATCAACATTTTTTTTAAGAAAAACCCATAAAAACTAGAACGGGTTATTGGCACTTTTTTCTTGAGGGATTGCAAGTAGCAAATGGGCTTTTGGTAGCCCTCTTTAACTATGATATCCAAATGTATTTTCAGGTATTATGGTGCATGCTGGGAACGATACTTGGTCTTAGGTTCGTTGTGCCGAACCAGTTTGTTGGGAATAAACAAATAATCTACAGTTAAATTGACTTGCAAACCCGAAATCCAATACTGGCATCACTTTTACTGGGTCTTGCGGCAGTCCTTTCCGTAACGCTGGAGCGTTTGGCACTTAACGCAAAATTTCCTCCACGAAGTACTTTTTTTTCATCATCCTTGCTTTGCCAAGGGTGGTTGATGGAATCCCCTTGGTTTTGCAGTTGCCAAGTATCTTGGGTCCATTCCATTACATTGCCACTCATATCGTGTAGGTCAAAATAATTGGCCTTCAACTCCCCAACAGGGTGTAAATCACCTCCACTATTTTCCTTGGACCAAGCCACCTCATTAGCGTTGTTGCTCCCTGCATAGGAAAATCGGGATCCCGCCTTTGCGGCATATTCCCATTCCGTCTCCGTGGGCAAACGCCCGCCCGCCCACTTGCAATATGCTTTGGCACCGTACCAAGTCACCTCAACCACTGGATAATCTGCCATTCCCGGTTTGGGTAGATATTGTCCGTTGTGATATACGATCTTACAATCCCTGTCCTTAAGGTCCAACCAAGCGATCCCTTCTTCAGAATGTTTCTCCATTTGGTTTAAGAAGGTGCAATACTGATAATTGGTAACTTCAAACCGACTCATTTTAAAAGCATTTATTGAAATACGTTCTTTTTTATTGTTTTCCGGGGTCTCAAAAACACTATTCAACCCATTTAGACCCATGCTGACCCTAAGTTCCCCTTCCGGAATTTTTACGTAACTGGGATGTGTGCCCATAAAACTGATGATTTTGGTGGGGTTGTCTCCCACCTTAGTTATATTTACCTTTGCCCGATGTTCTTCCGCTAAGGAAAAAATAAAGTCCCCCCTATCCAAGTCAGAACCTAAAAGCGTTCCAAACTGGGGATGATTGTTCAGGTTGGTACTTACCCCGGCCGCTATAAAAAGGGCAAGTTCCTCCTCGGTAACATCTCCATCTTTATTAAAATCAGCTTCAGATGAACTTAAGGCACGTACGAACAATCTTCTAAAAACACTGTCGTCCGGTACCTGCTCATCCTTGCTGCCACTGGTTATGAAATACCGTAAAGGTTTTTCCGTATCTGGGCCCATAACCTTAACCTGAGGTCTTGATCGTGTATTGAACAATGCGCCGGAAAAACAGGAGTCAAAAAGGAACAAGGCATGATTTACACTTAGGTGCTCCTCGGCCATTTGCGTCAATGTACTCACGGGGTATGCCTTTTCAAATAGTGCCTCAAAATTATTTTCAATAGGGTTTTTACTATCTACAGGAATAAGCCAAGCCGCCTCCCTTTGGGTTGCCAAATTGGTGGTGGTACTCCCATGTCCAGCATAATAAAAGAGCAAACGGTTGTCTGGTGTTTGCCCATATTGGGCGATAAAACTATTGATCACGGTTTCTAAGGCTGTTTTGTTCAAATCGGTTTTTAGGAAGACCTGAAATCCATGAGCTTCCAAAACGTTTTGCACGGCAGTAAGGTCTTGTCTGACCCCCTGTAGAGGAACCCAAGGATCCTTAGTATAGGTGCTATTGCCAATTAACAACGCGTAACTTGCACGGTACATTTTATCAGCAGAGGTTTGAGCTTCTATACCCGTTGACCCACGATCTTGGGCCATTGATTGGAGGAACCATAAAAAAAATAAGAGAAAAAGGAAGCTTTGAATTTTCATAGGTCTGTTTGCTGGTTTTGGGAGTACATCTTTAATTTTTGTCTGAATGCACCTCCATTACTTCAAAAATGACTTAAAAAGTGTATCTAAAAAATCCCTATCAATGGTGATATTACTACAGGGCAAGGTATGCTAGCTTTGGAGGGAATCATAATAACTAACAAAATGAAGACTACAAAAAGTAAAAGAAAAGAGCAATTCCTTTTAGGGGTCCTCTTTTTCGCAATTGCCTTTGGCAATAGTTTACAATTAAATGCACAAGAAGCCTTAAAAATTGACCAATCCAGCAAACGGTACCGGTTGGCAGACAAGAAGAAGAATTATTTCTCCTTGGAGGAGAACGTTATTAAATTGGCCATTCCTGTTAGCGATCCTGGCTTACGGTTTCAAAAAGCGGTGGACATCTCCAGTGCCAATATCGATGCGATTTTGATATGGTTGGATGGGACACGCACCTATGGGGAGTGCAAAGTAAAAAAGGAAATTAAAAAAAGTATTAATATTGATAAGCTTACAGGCTTAAAACGAAACCACCTAAAAGAAAGTAAGAAAATGGTGGTGGCCTTTTTTAATAACGATACGTTTACCGAAGCGGATACGAAAGAATTTAAAAAATTGATTGCCAGTGCCGTTTCCTATGAAGCGGCCGTGGAAGCGTTGAACAAAGACAATGATTGTAATACCCGAGGGGCATATCAACCCCGGGAATCGGGAGGGGATATATTAGGTGGAAATTAGAAATTCTAAGAAAATAGTAATTATAAGCATACTGTTCTTTTGCGTCATCCATAACGCAAAAGGACAGGACGCTTTTTTGGATTCACTTCTTGTGTTGCAAGAGAAAGGAAAGTATTTGTCAATTTTGAACGCCACTGGTGACTTGGATAGAGCTAAACTTAATGGTAAGTATTTATATGTTATTGGGGATGCGCATGGAAAGTTAAATAATGAAGAT
>CALGQU010000168.1 GCA_937959125.1 uncultured Croceitalea sp. | reverse complement strand
GGACAATGATGATTTACTGGCAACCATTTTGGGAGGTGCGACCATAGGGGTAACTATTGATTTGTTTACCAATCATAAAAAAAAGAAACAACGGGACAAAAAACTGGCCGCAGCCGAGGTTAGCACGCTAAGAATTTCACTAGGAACAACACCAAGCCTCGATTTTAAAACTGGGGAGCTTCCTTCTATGACGGAACTAGGTCTTTCTGCAAGCGTTTTTGACGAATTGCGTTAAAGCAGACCACGCGCCTTTATTTCCAAGTATTTATTAATGGTATTGATGGTGAGGTCTTCCGGCTTGGTCAAAATAGTCTGGATGCCGTATTTTCGCAATTCGTTTACGATCAGTTTCTTCTCAAACACAAATTTTTCAGCAATGGTCTGCTCAAAAATTTGATGCGTATTTTTTGCTTTCTTTCTGGAGAATTCCAACAGTTCCGTGTTTTCAAAAAAGATAACGACCAATAAATGCTGTTTTGCAATTGCCTGTAAATACGGCAACTGCCTGTTTAGGGCATCCAAGGTTTCAAAATTGGTATACAACAGTAACAGGCTTCTTTGGTTGAGGTTGCGTTTTATATCGATATAAAGCCTGCTAAAATCACTTTCTACAAAGTTGGTTTCAATATTGTAAAGGGTTTCTAAGATAAGGTTCATTTGCGAACTTCTGCGTTCCGCAACGACCCTGTTTTCTATGGAGTTGCTAAAGGAAAACATACCAGCTTTATCATTCTTTTTTATGGCAATATTGCTGATGACCAAAGTGGCGTTAATGGCATAATCCAATAAACTCAATTGTTCAAACGGCATTTTCATTACCCTACCTTTATCAATAATGGAATAGATAGGCTGTGATTTTTCGTCTTGGTATTGGTTGACCATCAATTGACTTCTTTTTGCAGTAGCCTTCCAATTGATATTCCGGATATCGTCTCCTTGGACATACTCCTTGATTTGTTCGAACTCCATGGTATGGCCAATTTTCCTAATTTTTTTGAGCCCATATTCAAAAAGCTTATTGGTAAAAGCGATAAGGTCATATTTGCGCAATTGTAAATAGGAGGGATATACAGGAACTTCTTGTTCCGCATTGAACCTATATTTCTTACTGATCAATTTTAAAGGGGAGGTGGCAAAAACATTTAGGCTCCCAAAGAAATAAACCCCGCGTTCCGTTGGTCGTAGCGTATACCCATAGGTTTTTTGTTCCCCGCGCTTTAGGAAGCTTTGTAGCCCAAAATCCCTTTTTTGGAATTGGAACGGTAACTCGTCAATAATCTTTATCGCTACCGGAAAAAGATAGGTATTGATCAATGTTATTTTGATGGGATTTTCATCTCCGTTGGATAGCTTGTCCGGTACTATTCGATTCCCGGTAATACCGCCTTTGGAAAGAAACAACAATAAGGCGTCTACTAGAACCAGTAGCAGAAAAATATAAAAAAGCAGTTTTATGGAGCTCAGTAGGTTTTTGAACATAAAAGCCGCGAGAAACCCTACCACCAAAGTGATGAGTACGATAAAAAATCGTTTTTCTACATAAAGATTTCTAAACAACCGTTTCATATCATCTTATCTAGGGACCTCAATGGATTCTATGAGTTGCTGTACCACTTTTTTCGCCGTAAAACCTTCCATTTCCCGTTCTGGGGTCAGTATGATCCGATGCGCTAAAATAGGACCGGCCACTTTTTTAATATCTTCCGGCGTAATAAAGTCCCTGCCGTTGATGGCCGCTAAGGCCTTGGAAGCATCCATTATGGCAATGGAAGCCCTTGGTGAGGCCCCTAAATACAGATTGGCATTCGTTCTTGTGTCATTGACGATGGCCGCAATGTATTTTAGCAGATTATCCTCAACAATGATTTCTTTTATAGTATCTTGATAGGTGGCTATCTGCTTGGCAGAAAGAACGGAAGTAATCAAACTTTCTACATTGGTATTCTTTTGTTGGTGCTTGCTTTCTAAAATGGCCACCTCCTCTTCCAAGGAAGGATAATCCACATTGATCTTAAAAAGAAAACGATCCAACTGCGCTTCCGGTAATCTATAAGTCCCTTCCTGTTCCACGGGATTTTGGGTGGCAAAGACCAGAAAAGGGGGGTGCATGTCAAATTCTTGGCCATCAATGGTTATCTGCCGCTCTGCCATCGCCTCAAAAAGGGCTGCTTGGGTCTTTGCCGGGGCACGATTGATTTCATCGATCAAAATGATATTGGAAAACAAAGGTCCTTTCTTAAACTCGAATTCCGAAGTTTTTACGTTAAAAATGGAGGTTCCCAGGATGTCACTTGGCATAAGGTCTGGCGTAAATTGAATTCTACTGAAATCGACATCCATGGTTTTTGCCAACAGTTTGGCCGTCACGGTTTTGGCTACCCCAGGGACCCCTTCGATCAAGGAATGTCCATTGGCCAAAATGGATATGATCAAAAGCTCGATCATATCCGCTTGGCCAATAATAACTTTGCCCAACTCCGTTTTAATCTTGGCCACGGCCTCTTGCAATGGGGAAAGGTCTATTCTGGAATTGAATTCCAATGGGTTTTCTTGTGGTTCGTTTGCCTCCATATTATGATTTAAATGCGGTTATTTTTTTATTAAGTTCAATAAGGTCCGCTTCAGAATGAACGGCCTTGTTTTTTAAATGGATGATATATTCAATCAATTTTTTGCATTCTTCTACCGTTTTTCCAGATTTTGAAGCAAGGGTAGTAAAGGTTTTTTCGGTCAATGTTTCCGTGTTCACATAATACCTATGCCGCAGATGTGCTAAAAAGAAACGGATTTTCTTGGAAATCAAATTGGTGTAGTCCTTGTTTTGGTGGTACAAGGAACCCACGGTACGTGCAAATTCTACCGACGAATTTTCCAAAGGGGTTACCACGGGAATAATACGTTGCTCCCTTTTGGCCCTAAAAACAACAAATAGGAGCAAACCTACTATAGTGCTATAATAGGCCCATTTTAAGGCGGTTTGGTTAAGCACAAAACGCATGGGGGAGGTAATGACTACCCTGCCGGACTTTTTATAATTATCATAATAAATAGGGTAATCCCCTAAATAGGCAAACGCACCGCTTAGATAGTCGTCATTGCCTTTTAGTAGGTAATAATTGCTGAAAGCCTGGGGCGTTGTATTGATAAAAAAATCCCCTTTGCCAAAAGCGGTTTTTATAAAATTGGGCCGTCGCACAATTTCTTCCACAGCGGTATTAAAATCATTTAAGCGCCCATACTCCAAATAGCCCAAGATGGTGGTGTTTATTGTGTCCACCGATATTAAATGCGATTTTGAAACGCCTCTGGAATACTGGTATTTTTTAGCGTTTAGCTGTGTATTGGTAAACTCTACTGTGATAGTATCTTCCACAATGGTGTAGTCATAATCTATTCTTAGATTAAGCGTGTCACGTAATTTATAATCAATATCACTGGCGGCAAGAAAAACGGAATTGCCCTGGGCGGCAAAATCCAACAAACGATGAAGTTCCTGTTCATCCAAATTGATATGATCATTGATAAGAACGTAACTGGATACCACCGTGGTGTCCCTATCTTCCATAACGTAAAAAAGACTTTCGTCTACCTTGGTAATCTCGCTTTTAGGGAAGAGTTGTTGCAATTCGTTAAAAAGCACATAACCGCCAAACGGGGTTTTGGACTGTGCCGTATAAGAAGGTCTCCAGTTGATGGGTTTTGTACGGGTCACCTCCGTAATGATAATCCCAAGGATGACCACGGCAAACAATCCTATAATGATTTTTGAGCGTCTATCCATATTACACTTGCGGAATGCTATTGTTTAAGGTGGTAAAACTCTTGTTGGCCGTTTCATAAGAAGAAGCATCTATAGGTTGCTCCCCGTACCAGATATAGTCATAGAGGTAGGATACTTTTTTGAACCCTGCCTTAATTCGTTGTTCACGTATTTCATTTTGATAATCAGAATTGGTTTTGTCAAAATGCCATTCTATGATATTGGTCTGCGAAAGTCGTTTTAAGATGCGCAAATAGTGATAACGAATGGCCAAACGATAATCGTTTTCTTTTAAAGCACCTTGCAAAAGGGCATCCAAATCCAAGGTTTCAATATGTTGCTCCGCCATATCAATATCGAGTATGGCATTTGCTTTTTTAGTAAAAATGGCGTTGAATTTTTCATTGATGAGCAATCTTATAATCAAATAGATGGTGAGCCCGGCCATAATGGCGTAGATGAGGTACTGTAGAATTTTGAACATTCCCGGGGGAATATCGATCCCAAATGCATCGTTTAAAATCCTGCCCAACCATTTAAAGAAGCGATCAATAAGGTTTTGGGATTCCCCTGTTTTTATATCGTAATTGAATTCTTCGCCTTGGTAGGTTTCATTAAGCTTATCCACCTTACGTTCTATTACAACACTATGGGTATCTATAGCAACGGTCAAGGAATCCCTAGGTTCTTGTGCATAGGCACCTAACAGGCAGTGTACTGCTATAACAAAGGTCAAAATGTATTTCACAGCCCCGTATTTCCTATTTGGTCAATTTTACTTCTAGTGTGTATGTTATACTCTTTTTCATGCAGGGAGAAGTACAACATACCGTTCACAAATTGTGATAGGCAGTAGCTGTAAATACCAACGGCCAAGGCCATCCAAGTACCCAGGGTATAGATGATTTTGGCAACTACGGAAGCGGAGTAATCCACATCGTTCTCTACTACGTGAAACGTATATATGCCTACCAGTACCAAGGGTATTGCGGAGAGTATCACCTGAAGTATGCCATTAAGGATACCCAACACAAAATTGACCCCAACGGATTTCCAAAAGTTTTTGGTCACCAGTTTCCACCCCTCGCCCAAAGCATCGGTCACGCTAACCTTTTCTTGTAGCATATGCATAAAGGACACTCCAACCCAAGCGAAGAAGAAAAAAGCGATGATATAATAAGCAAAAATTCCCAGGAAAGGAATAATCAACAGAATGAAACTAATGATACCCAATCCAAAAAATAAGGCGATCAAAAGGATAATGAATAGCAGGATATTGCCAGATTGCCCTAAAGCGTAGTTCCAAACCTCTTTTTTGTTTACCGCTTCTCCCTGCTTAGCATCATACAAGATCATATAACTGGAAGATAGGCTGTAATTCAAAGCGGCTACGATTATGAATATTAAAACCAGTAGTAGTCCGCCCGTACCTAATAGAAGGGCATACTTATCCTCCACGGGTTCTTGGGCAGCACCGTAGGCAAAGGAGTTTTCATAGGCTATCCATCCAATGAATCCGGAAACAAGAAGGTAACTTACTAGTAAAAGGGCTACCAAAAAGATACCGTTATAGTTTAGAAAAACATTGGTAAACCGTTTAATGTTCTGCTTTAAAAAATCAAAATAGGCGGTAATGATATCGCCAAAATCACGATTGATCCGTAGTGGAATATAGTTGTCTGTCATGAATGGTTTTTAACAATCTGGGGTAAATCCCGTAATAAAACACGATTAGTAAGAGCGATGTTCCAATAATCAAAAATGCAAGCCAATTGGGCATATCCGTATATCTAGTGACGAAACCTTCGATAAATCCGGCAACTATAAAAAAGGGAATGGTACTTACGACCACCTTTAAACCGTCCTTTGCCCCTTTCATAAAAGAGACCCGCCGGGAATACGTTTTAGGAAAAAGGATGCTATTGCCCATTAACAAGCCAGCACAACCTGCAACGATAATAACGGAAATCTCAATGGTACCGTGCAACCAGATTTGCTTGTTCGCTTCAAAAAAAACGTTTTGGGTATAAAAAAAGGTAATAAAAGCGCCTAGCATTACCCCATTGCTGAACAAAATATAGGCCGTTCCAATACTGGTAATGACTCCAAAGGCAAAAGCCAAAAATGCAACCCTAATGTTGTTTATCGTAATACCCAAAAAACTACCTATCTCGCTACCTCCTTTATAAATGGCGGCCGGGTCCCCGTTGGCAATATTGTTCAAGGTTTCGTTTACATAGGCATCCCCTAAGATCAATCGCACAAAGTTACCATCATTATATGCAGAAATACTACCAATAACAGCGGCTACCATAAATATGAGAAATGCGATGCCAAGGGTTTTCTGATGATCCGCAAAAAAGAGGGGGAATTCGGTTTTCCAAAATTCAAGAATGCGGTTACTACTCTCCTTTTTGTTCTTGTATATTTTTTGGTGTGCTTGGGAAGCCAGACCGTTTAAGTACAATAATGTCTTACTTTCTGCGTAATAGGTCTGCGCGTATGCCAAATCGTTTGTTAGTTGTATATAGCCATTGGCCAATGCATCAGGATCGGTTTTGGAACCTATGGTGATAGCTTTTTCAAATGCTATCCATTTTTCCTTATTTTGCCTAACAAAAGCGGCCTCGCGCATAAAACTATTTTCCTAAGAGTTAAATTTAGTATTTAATGGGTAACCTTCAAATCAATACAACGCAAAATGTAAACCTTAATTATAAAATTGCAAGTATTGGCGAGCGTATTTTGGCTTTTTTGATCGATGGGTTCATACTATACCTCTACGCTATACTGGTAAATCTCATTGGTGACGCTATTGGTTATGTCTATGAGGATAGATGGACGCAACGCGGTTTGGTATCCCTTATTTTTTTACCGGCCATGTTTTACAGCGTTATTATGCATAGTATTTTTAATGGTAGGACGGTTGGAAAAATACTACTTAAAATGCGAGTGGTACGTTTTGATGGTTCTCCCGTGCATTGGAGCAATTATTTGGTACGGTGGATGTTACGTTTGGTTGATATTTGGCTATTTGTAGGTTCTATAGGGCTATTGACCATTCTTTTTTCAGAACGAAGACAGCGCCTAGGGGATGCCGCTGCCGGTACCGTGGTCATAAGCACCAAAAACAAGACTAAGGTTTCCCATACGATTTTAGAGGAAGTGGAAGAAGTCTACGAACCAAAATTCACGAATGTGACCCTGCTTACGGATAAGGATGTGCGGCTAATTAAAGATACCTACCTCATAGCAAAAAGAAGCAATGATTATAAAACCCTTACTGCGCTTAGGGTCAAGGTGGAAAGTATTCTCCAAACCAAATCAGAATTGTACGACCGCCAATATTTGGACACGGTTATAAAGGACTATAACTACTATACCCAAAAACTGTAAGGGATGTTTTATGGTTTTATAGATATTTTGGGGACCATTGCTTTTGCCATATCCGGTGTTTTGGTGGCCATGGAAAAGCGTTTGGATGTTTTTGGGGTACTTATTATAGCTTTTGTTACGGCTATTGGCGGAGGGACACTCAGGGATTTATTAATTGGAAACACCCCAGTAGTTTGGTTGCGGGATGGCACCTATAGTATTACTATAGTAGCGACCGTAGTTTTTGCAATCCTTTTTGCCAAACGCTTAAAATATTTACGGAAATCCCTTTTTCTTTTTGATACGGTAGGTATTGGTCTGTACACTTTGGTAGGTGTGGAAAAAGGATTGGAAGCTGGCCTGCAACCCTTGGTCTGTATTCTTTTAGGTACGATAACGGCAAGTTTTGGCGGGGTGTTGCGCGATATTTTATGTAATGAGATTCCTGTGATCTTTAGAAAAGAATTGTATGCTACACCCTGTATTTTAGGGGCCGCCAGTTATTTTTTGTTGGCCCAATTCCCCATTCCGGAAAATGTGGCCTATGCTTTAGGCATTGTGGTGGTAATGGGTATTCGGTTATTGGCGGTAAAATTCAAGATTCAATTACCCAATATTTATAGGGGATAAGTGGGGCTGAAATTCAAGTTCAAGCGAAACTAAAATCCGAACTTGTTAATAGAATTAGACTATTCTTTAGTGAAAAAACTTCTGTAAATCTTGTCTCCTATAATCGCCATTATTTCTACACTAGTATCCTTGTTAACCCTATAGTATATGCTATCAACTCTGCATGGACAACGCCTGTAATTGCTTTTGATATAGTCGACGGATTGGAAGGAGAATGGACTATCTGCTATAATGTCAAAATATTCAAAGAATGCCTTAAAATATTTATCCGCTTGGGCCTCCCCAAATTTTAATACTCCGTATCTGTAAATTCTTATTAGATCTGCTTTGGCTTCCTTGCTAAGCTTGTATTTAGCCATTAAGTCCAGATTTGGCTTCGGCTAAAATGTCGGCTTTGGAATCAGTTGTAAATCCGCTTTGTTCAGCCTTGCTCAGCTTAGCCCTAATCCAATCAATTTGGGATTGTTGATTTCTCGCTTGCCTCACTAAATCATTGATCAGTTCACTTTTACTGGAATATTCCTTACTATCAACCTGCGCTTTTAACCACTCATCGTTTGGTTCGGTAAAAGAGATACTCTGTCTTCCCATAATTAAAAATTGATGCATTATTGATTCAAATTTACACCAAATAATTTTACAATAAAAGAAGCTCTAAGTATAAAATTCAAATTCAAGCTAAAGGCAATGGTCTAAAAAACTTTGGCAACCCCTCAAAACGCCTCCGCTTTTAAAATAAAGACATTGACCATGGGCCAGTCGCCATCATCCACTGGGGTTTGGTTGATTTTATCTACGATATCCATCCCTTCGATTACCCTACCAAAAGGGGTATATTCCCCATCCAAATGATAAGAACCGGGCTTAGTGACCACCACAAAAAATTCATAGGGCGATGCCAGCTTGTAGGGATTGTCCCGTTCACTACTGGGCATGGAAATGACACCCCTATGGTGTTTGTATCCTTTTTTGGCGTCCGGTGGTAATAAATACCGGCCAATTTCCCCTCGCTTTTTTCCAGTATCCTTACGGTCGGAATTTCCGCCTTGAATAATAAAATCCTTAACCACGCGATGGAACATGGTATTTTCAAAATAGCCTTTCTTGGCCAAGTAGATAAAGTTGGCCTTATGGTAAGGTACATTGTCAAAAAGTTCTACCGTAAAACTACCTAGGCTGGTCGTAATTTTTACCTTATCTTCCTTTACTTCCTTGGCATACTGAAAGAAGAAATCAATGGCGTTTTCATCATTAAGTACAAATTTCTCTTCCTTTACCTCTTCTACAATTGCTTCCTTTACCATTAGGCTGTCTTTAATAGTAGCGGTATTAGGCTGCTCTGTTGGGGTTATGGAAGAATTTTCCCTTTTAGGTTTATCGGGCCCGCAGGACAGCAAAAAAAATAGTAGTATACTTGCTAAAAAAGAAACCCGATTACCCAGCATGAATTTTGAAGATTTTTATAGACAAGTCGTAAAAATAAAAAATCTCCCTTTGCCCGGTGAAGCATCGCACTATAAAATGGAACCGGAAATTCGTAGAAACTGGCGGGAACGGGTCGCCAAAAAAGAATTGCAACCTAAGCGAGCAGCGGTAATGGCCCTGTTTTATCCTGTTGAAAATACCACCAAGTTACTTTTGATATTGCGCAAAACCTACAAGGGGGTCCATAGCAACCAAATTGGTTTTCCGGGTGGTAAGGTGGAACAAGAAGATATAGATTTGTTGCATACGGCGTTACGTGAAACTGAGGAAGAGGTAGGTGTGCCAATGGATGCCCCAACCGTTCTTAAAAAATTAAGCGAAGTGTATATTCCGCCAAGTAATTTTTTGGTACAACCCTATCTGGGGTTATACCAGAACCCAGAACCTTTTATTGTACAAGAAACAGAAGTGGAAGCCTTGGTTGAGGTGTCTTTATCCGATTTTTTGGACGGGAATAATGAAATTGAACAAGAAATGCGTACCTCTTACGCAGATACCATAACCGTACCTGCCTTTAAACTAAACGGATACACGGTTTGGGGGGCAACCGCTATGATGTTAAATGAAATCAAAGACCTTTTGGTGAAAGTGCTTTAATGCCTATTTTGTACATTAGCCGCTCAATATGAAGTATGGGTATCTTTAAGAAAAATCCTTTTGGACATAATCTTTTCCTAAAAAAATGGTTGATCCGTATTTTGGGACTGATGACCCATTCTAGATACAAACAGTTCAATAAGTTGCAGATCGAAGGGTCTGAGGTTATTAGGAACCTTCCCCAGGAAAATGTGCTGTTTGTGAGTAACCATCAAACTTATTTTGCGGATGTGGTGGCTATGTTCCATGTTTTCAACGCCAGTTTAAAGGGTAGGGATGACAATATTAGGAACGTTGCCTATCTGTGGAGTCCAAAACTCAATTTTTATTATGTTGCCGCTAAGGAGACCATGAAGAAAAGCCTGTTGGCCAAGATTTTGGCCTATGCAGGGTCCATAAGTATAGAACGTACTTGGCGCGCAGATGGTCAAAATGTGAACCGGCAAGTAAAATTCAGTGATATTTCCAATATTGGAATTGCCTTGAAAGATGGTTGGGTCATTACCTTTCCGCAAGGCACTACCAAACCATGGAAACCTTTACGCAAGGGAACGGCGCATATCATAAAAAAATATAAACCTGTTGTAGTACCCGTGGTTATTGATGGATTTAGGCGTTCTTTTGATAAAAAAGGCCTCTACATAAAAAAGAAAGGTATTCTTCAATCCATGCAAATAAAGGAACCTCTGGAAATTGATTATGATAACGAATCCATTGAGCAAATCCTTGAAAAATTAGAGTATGCCATTGAGCAACATCCGTCGTTTCTCCATGTGATTCCGGAATCTGAACTGGCGGCCTATGAAGCGGACCACCAAAAAAGACGGTATAGCCATAAAGGGGACGATTAAACCTCCAGTTTTTTTAATTCCTTGTAGTTGAGGTTAAGCCTTTTGAGCAATATGCCGTACAGTAATCTATAGAACAACCACAAAAGAAGCCCCACAAATGCTATGGTCGCCGCAAAGATGACGACCAGGACGCCCCAAGCCATTAGGGCAGAATCCGCACCCGATATTCTTTGGGTAAGGGCTTCTGGCGGATTGAAAAGCAGTACTTCCAATAAAATGACAATCATGGTAATGGCAAACAACCCAAGATTGAACCAAACGTAACGCATTACCGTTTTTCTGGTCTTAATGATTTTCTTCATAAGGTCCCTTGCAGAGTCCGTTACCGAAATTCTTTTGTAATTCTGATAAAATTGAAACATAAAGTAAATGATAATCACAAAAGAAGCAACGGTCAATATGTTCTCCGTCATCTTTATAAAATCAGCACCGGTACCGCTTAAATCTTTCCCGCTAACGGGCAAAAACGACATAGCGATCCAAAACAGGAATTCTACAATACTGATGTAAAATATCCATTTTACTATGGATGATGATTTTTTCCAAATCATCTTATATATCTGGTCATAGCTAAGCTTTGGCAGTGTATGCTCCTGCTTTTGCCAGTCCTTTTTTAGTAGTTCCAATTCGTCCATCATAACGGTTTCAAGGGTTTAAGATGGTTCTTAGTTTGTTCTTGATGCGATTCATTTTCACACGCGCGTTTACTTCGGTAATACCTAAAGTGCTTGCTATTTCGGTATAATCTTTATCTTCCAAGTATAAGAATACCAATGCTTTGTCTATATCTCCCAATTGTTTGACCGCATTATACATAAGCTTTAGCTGTTGCTCTTGGGTATCGTCATATTCGTCGGCTTTTATCTTAAAAATTACCGATTCATAATCTTGGGTCTGCACCCTTCGTTTGGATTTTCTGTACAACGTAATCGCAGTGTTCAATGCCACCCTATACATCCATGTGCTAAACTTGGCGTCGCCCCTAAACTTGGGATACGCCTTCCATAACTGTATGGTAATCTCTTGGAACAAATCATTATGCGCATCCCTGTCATTGGTATATAAGGTACAGACCTTGTGAACAATATTCTGATTGCTCTCAAGCTCCGTGACAAACTTATGCTCTAATTCTTTATTCACTAATTGGTTGGAAAGTGATTTAACGGTTAGTAGTTACAAATAAGGTTTTGTTACATTAACATAGCAAAGAGACATAAAAATAAGCTGTTATTTTTATAAATTTCCTTGTTATTTCCTATAATCCAAGGCGGGTGGTCGATTGCCCAAAAGAGGTTCATAAATAAATTCTTTTCCCCTGCGGTTATGGAATTCCTTTCGTGCTTCTTCAATGAGCTTTTCATCACTGAAGAGGTCAATGGCCGTTGCAGAAAGTGTTTTGGCGGCTATCAGCATTCCTTTTTTTCCAATGGTGGTGCCCCCCGCGGCAACCGCTTGCCAACTATGGGCCGGTGTTCCTGGAACCCAAGTAGCAGTGCCAAAACCAACGGTGGGTACCACAAAACTTACATCACCAACATCTGTGGAACCATACGCCTTGGCTGTTTCTTTGTAGGGCTGTACCTCTTTGGCCATGCTTTCGTTCAATCCTTTTTGGCCTAGGCTAAGGGCTATTTTTTCTGCAAAAGTTTTTTCCTCTTCAGTATAGGTCAAACCGCCAATGGCAGATAAATTATCGTGAACCAATTTTTGCAGGGTCAAATTGGGTAATAATTCATGTACCCCGTTGACCAATTCATAGGTCATGGTCGTTCCGGTTCCCAAAGCTGCCCCTTCGCCAACTTTTACGATACGATCAAAAATACTGCGCACCACATCCCTTGAGTTATGCCGGGCATAGTAATATACTTCGGCAAAATCCGGTACTACGTTCGGGGCTTTTCCGCCATCCGTAATCACATAATGGATCCGTGCTTCCTGCGGAATATGCTCCCGCATCATATTGACCATCATGTTCATGCCTTCAACACCATCCAAAGCAGAACGCCCCAATTGGGGTGCCCCGGCGGCATGCGCGGAAATCCCGTGAAATCGAAACTTGGCGGACATATTGGCCAATGCAGCTGCTGCGCTTGCAGCATTTTGTGAGCTTGGATGCCAATGTAACGCGATATTTACGTCCTTAAAAAGGCCTTCCCGTGCCATATATACTTTGGCACCGCCACCTTCTTCCGCCGGGCACCCGTAAAATCGAATGGTTCCAGGCTTTTTAGTGGCTTCCAACCATTCTTTAACGGCAATGGCGGCAGCGGTGGATGCGGTGCCGAACAAGTGGTGGCCACAAGCATGACCTGCTTCCCCGCCAGCGGATTTCTTTTCCGGCACAGCTTCTTGCGAAAGGCCGGGGAGCGCATCAAATTCCCCAAGAATAGCAATTATGGGACCTCCGGAACCATACTCCGCCACAAAAGCCGTAGGGATATCAGCTACGCCGGTCTTTATGGAGAAACCGGCATCCTTTAAGGTTTTTTGGAGTAATCCTGAGCTTTTTTCTTCTAAATACCCCATTTCCGCAAAGTCCCATATTTGCTGGGCAATGGTGCCGTAAGCATCCGCTTTGCCGTCCAATTTGGTCAATACGGCCTTTTTGGTTTGTTGCGCTTGTAAGAGGGTACTGAGTAGTACAAAAATTAAGAGGGGGCTTAGTCGTTTGTTCATAGGTTCCATGGTATTGATGCTATTTGCTAAATATACTAAAATGTGCGGTGTAATAGCACATCTGCTGAGCCGGTTATTCGTAAATTAGCAACTGATTTTTAACTATGAACATTCCACAGTCGAGTTTTCCAAGGGTTGTTATTATTGGCGGGGGGTTTGCTGGGATTTCCTTGGCAAAAAAACTCCGCAAGAAAGAATTTCAGGTCGTGCTTTTGGATAAGCACAATTACCATACTTTCCAACCTTTGTTATATCAGGTATCCACCGGTGGATTGGAACCAGATTCCATTGCCTATCCCATACGCAAGGTGATCCATGATTATCCCAATACGTATTTTAGGTTGGCCGAAGTGCAGCAAATCGATACGGATACCAATTTGATCAAAACCAATATTGGAGAATTAAAGTTTGATTATTTAGTAGTGGCCACAGGTTCCACCACCAATTATTTTGGGAATAAAAGTATTGCGGAGAACAGTATGGCCATGAAATCCATACCGCAGTCCCTCAACCTGCGTAGCCTTATTCTGGAAAATTTTGAACAAGCTTTGTTAACGGACGATTTACACGAGCGGGAAGCCCTTATGAATTTTGTTATCGTTGGTGGGGGACCAACCGGCGTGGAATTGGCTGGAGCTTTGGCCGAAATAAAAAAAGGGATACTCCCCAAAGATTATCCGGACCTGGATACCAGAAGGGTACAAATAAACTTGGTACAGGGTGCGGATAGGATATTACCCGCCATGAGTGAAATAGCTTCTAAAAAAGCGGAGGATTTTCTGGAAGGTTTAGGGGTCAATGTTTGGAAAAAAGTACGGGTAACGAATTATGATGGGAAGCTGGCCAATACCAATACCGAAACCAGTTTTAGAACCGCCACCTTGGTTTGGGCCGCGGGTGTAAAAGCGGTATCCCTAAAAGGATTGGATGCCGAGGATTTTTTATGTAGGGGCAATCGACTACGGGTCAACGAATTTCATCAAATTAAGGGTTTTGAACATATTTTTGCCATTGGCGATGTTGCCCAAATGGAGTCCGAAACCTTTCCCCATGGACATCCTATGATGGCACAACCGGCCTTGCAACAGGGCGATAATCTAGGGGATAACTTGGTACGCTTATCCGAGGGGAAACCTCCCAAACCATTTTCTTATTTGGACAAAGGCAGTATGGCCACTATAGGCCGAAATAAAGCTGTGGCCGATTTGCCTAAATTTAAATTTCAAGGTGTTTTTGCCTGGTTTGTATGGATGTTTGTCCATCTTTATTTCCTGATCGGTTTTAGGAATAGGGTAGTGGTGTTTATCAACTGGGTGTACAACTATATTAAATTTGATAGGGAAGCCCGTTTGATCATTAGACCATATAAGAAAGAAATAGTCTAAGAATTCTATAGAATTTGATAGACCATCGCCTGATACGGTTTCACTACAAATTTCGAATCCGTTTTTTCTTCTTCCGCCGCATCATTGGAAATGAGGAGACGAAGCTTGTCAAACTCAATTTCATCCAATGTCACACTAGCCTCCTCCGTAGAAAAGCTTAGCAAAATAAGGAAGCTTTCATTTTCATGGGTGCGGGTATAAGCATAGACCTGTTCATTTCTTTCCAAAAGCAATTGGTATGCCCCATAGACCAGGCCTAAATTGGACTTTCTTAGTTGCACCATCCGCCTAAAATAGTTTAAAACGGAATCTTCATCTTTTTCTTGGGAAGCAACATTTATCCCTTTTTTATGGTTTGGATTGACTCCTATCCACGGATTGTCTGTCGTAAAACCAGCATTTCTAGTACTATCCCATTGCATGGGTGTTCTGGCATTGTCACGCGCAGCATCTTTTTCATTGTCCAAAAAATCTTCCAAGGCTACGCCCTCTTGTTGTAGCAGCGCATACCTGTTTACGGTATTGATATCCTTGTAGGCATCAATGGTGTCAAAATAAGCATTGGTCATCCCTATTTCATCCCCAAAATAAAAATAGGGAGTGCCCCGCATGGTCAATAGAAATGTGTGTAACATGGTGGCAGAATTATGCCAATGGGCTTCGGAATCATTGCCCCAACGGCTTACACTACGTGGAAAATCATGATTGCTTAAAAAAAGGCTGCCCCATCCTTTTTCCGCAAAAACCGCATCCCATTTGGAGAAAATCCCTTTAAAATCAGTGAGTTTCCAGGGTTCGTCCCGCATCCAAAAAACTTCATCACCGTCCCGGTCAAGGGACATCAAATCAAAATGAAAAAACATATTGAGTTCCTCCCGGTCTTCATCCACAAATTTTAGTGCTTGATCGATATTAACCCCAGGGGTTTCACCCACCGTCATAATATCATACTTGCTCAATACTTCTTTGTTCATTTCATGTAGAAACTCGTGTAAACGTGGTCCATTGGAGTAAAAGGGAATAAAGTTCCCTTTGTATTCTTCCGGGAGTTCTGGATACGTAATGTCTTTGGAGATAAAGGGAATCACATCCATACGAAAACCGTCCACACCCTTGTCAAACCAAAAGCGAAGAACGTCGTAAATTTCTTGCCGCACTTTTGGATTTTCCCATTTAAGATCTGGTTGTTTTACAGAAAAATAATGTAGGTAGTAGGCATCGGTTTGTTCATCGTATTTCCAAGCGTTGCCATCAACATCAAAATAACTCCAACGTTTGGGCGGGGTTCCTTTTTCTGCCGGCCACCAGTGATAGTAATCACGGTATTTGTTATCCCTGGATTTTTTGGATTCTTTAAACCAGTGGTGTTCATCACTGGTATGGTTCGCCACGAGGTCCATAACGAGTTTGAGTCCGCGCGCTTTCATGCCGGAGAGCAGGGCTTCAAAGTCTTCCATGCTGCCAAATTCTGCCATGATACTTTTGTAGTCACTTATATCATAACCATTATCATCATTGGGCGATTCATAAACGGGACACAACCATATAATATCTACCCCAAGACTTTGTATATGGTCCAATCTTTGGGTAATACCATTGATATCACCAATACCATTGCCGTTGGTATCTTGAAAACTTCTAGGATAGATTTGGTATACTACACCTTCTTTCCACCATTTTCTTTGGGTTGTATCCATTTGGGTAAATTTTTAACGTAAATATAGGATTTCGAATTGCGGTTACAAGGCATAATATTAAAATAAAATGATTTGATTTTTTCATTGTTGGAAAACCAAAATAGTTGGTTGAAACATCGATAAAATTGGACGATGCTTACTTAGTTTTCCCTGGGATGGTATTTGGTCAATACATGTGCCAAGTGCTTTCTATCCACATGCATATACACCTCGGTAGTGGTGATGCTCTCATGGCCTAACATCTGTTGTATGGCCCTTAAATCCGCTCCGTTTTCTAACAAATGGGTGGCAAAAGAATGCCTAAAGGTATGTGGGCTTATGTTCTTTTTAAGTCCTATTGCGATGGCCAACCTTTTGATGATCTCAAAAATCATGGCCCTGGACAATTGTTTGCCCCTTCTGTTCAAAAAGAGGATATCCTCAAATCCTACACTTATTTTTTGATGCGCCCTAACCTCATCAACATAACAAATAATGTACTTTATATTGACCTTGCTTATAGGTACCAAACGCTGTTTGTCCCCCTTTCCGGTGATTTTGATAAAACCTTCCTCAAAAAACAGATCGGAAAGCCTAAGATGGGTCAATTCTGAAACACGCAGACCGCAACCATAAAGGGTTTCCAAAATGGCCCTGTTGCGCTCGCCTTCCGGTTGTGATAAATCGATAGCCGCTATCAATTGGTTGATTTCTTCGGTAGATAAGGTATCTGGAAGTTTTCTCCCAATTTTTGGCGATTCTATTAGATCCATAGGATTGTCGTTCCTATAATCCTCCAAGAGTAAATAGTTGAAAAAACCTTTCAAACCAGAAATAACGCGCGCTTGGGAACGCGCATTCACCTTTTTTGGGAGTTCATGTATAAAGCGTTGCAAGATTTCTTTAGAAATTACCGTTGGGTTCTCGATAATAGAATGTTCCTCTAAAAAAGCAATGAGCTTCTTTAAATCCCATGCGTAATTTTTTACGGTGTTTTCAGAGAGCCCCCGTTCTATGGTCAAGTAATCCAAATACTCTTTTAACCCTTGCTGCCAATTCATGGTCTAAAGATACCTATAGAATTTTAGCCCTACATTTCCTCAATTCACCAAATTTCATATAAAAAGAGCGCGCCATTTACATCATAATATTAAAAGTGGGACGTTACTATGGGGTAACCAAAACAAAAAGACCAATGAAATTCTTATCCATTTTTATTGTACTTGTTCTCATTTCAATTTCTTTAAATGCCCAAGTAGACCGTACTAACTTTAGGGCAGGTGTTAATGCCGGGCTCGTGCAAGGTGATTTTTCCGACGCTTATAGTTTTAGCTTAGGAATTGATATAGTCTATGTTTGGGGACTTTCCCGGGAGTTGGATTTAGGTTTTGCTACTGGATTTAACAATGCTTTTGGTGAAGAGCAAAGCTTTTCCAATGGGGGACTGACCGTAACCACGGAATTTGATAACATTCAATACATTCCCGCCGCTGCCGCATTACGCATTTATCCAACTTATGGATTTAAATTTGGGGGCGATGTAGGTTATGCGGTAGGCGTAAATGCGGGTAATGAGGGTGGTTTATACTATAAACCAATGGTAGGAGTGGATATGAACGGAACCACTGAAATAGGCATTTCCTATGCGGTCATAAGCGACGATGTCACTTTTTCAATGGTACAACTTGGAGTTTTGTTTTTATTCTAACGCCATCGAGCTGGAGTTCAGAATGAATTAAACTTTTTTTACTTTAATCGATGCACATCCTTACTTTTGTGGTAATAAACTTAAACAATTAAGAAATGAGAAGATTACTATGTATTGCAACGGCACTTTTAGTTTTCACGCTAACAGCAAAAGCTCAAGAAGGTTTTGCCGTAAAAGCAGGTGTAAATAATGTTACCTTGGATGTAGATGGCTTTGGTTCAGAAAGTGAACTAGGTTTCTATGTAGGAGGTGGATATCTGTTCGAGACCGGAGGGATCATTCAAGTAGAACCATCTTTGTTGTTAGGCATCGTCGAAGATTTGACTTCCTTGTACATTCCCGTGATGTTTAGGTATCCTATAACGGAAGAGTTCAATGTACAAGCTGGGCCTCAAATCAATGCCATTTTGGAAGAGGGTATTCCAGATGGAAAATTTGGTATAGACTTGGCCTTTGGAGCAGGTTATCAAATAGATGATAACTGGTTTGTAGAAGCAAGGTATGGTCTAGATGTAATTCGAGGAGGTGATTTTGGTGATGCCGTAAATGTGAATACCTTGACTGCGGGCGTAGGGTATAGATTTAACTAGTCCACTAAAAATTTTAATTAGAGGCAGGGTTTTTAAGCCCTGCTTTTTTTTGCCCTAAAATTATTCTTAAATTCACTTTATGAAAATTATCATCATTAACGGACCTAACTTAAACCTTTTGGGCAAACGGGAACCAGAGGTTTATGGCAGCCAAACATTTGAAGATTTTTTTTCGGAATTGCAGGGTCAATTTAAAGACGTGCAATTAGAGTATTTTCAATCTAACGTAGAGGGAGAACTGATCAGCAAGTTGCATGAAGTGGGCTTTTCGTATGATGGCATTATCTTAAATGCTGCTGCTTATACCCATACCTCCGTTGGGTTGGGAGATGCAGTCAAAGCAATACAAACCCCTGTGGTTGAAGTCCATATTTCCAATACCCACAAACGGGAAGAATACCGTCATACATCCTTTATTTCTTCTGGTGCCAAAGGCGTAATCCTTGGATTTGGTTTGCAAAGTTATGTTTTGGCCATTCAAAGTTTTTAAGGCACTTTTTTAATTAGTCAGCTCATAAAAATCCAATAACGGTTACATTACGTATCTCTTAATAAAGATGTTATGAAACCCCTACAGTATCTTTCTCTCCTTAGTTTTTTCCTTTTAATGTCTTGCGGAAGTGATGAATCCAATGTTACTGTCGTAGATGATGCTGATGGTATACCAATGGATGATGATGTAGAAGCCATGGAAGAAGTGGACATAATGCTGGTCAATGCCTTTCCCAACCTTTCTTTTGCGCAACCTTTGGACCTTCAATCTGCAAATGATGGTTCCAATAGGCTTTTTGTAGCGGAAAAAGGAGGGACAATCCGAGTTTTTGATAATGATAGTAATGTGCAAGCGTCTGAAACGTTTCTAAGTTTACCTAATATTTCTACCACTAGTGAACAGGGATTGTTAGGATTTGTGTTCCATCCCAACTTTACTTCCAACGGCCATTTTTATGTCTGTTATACACCTTCCAGAACCGTTTCCCGTATTTCAAGATTTACGGTTACTGCAGATGGGAACAGCGCTTCTACTGCATCGGAACTGGTGCTAATGGAAATTCCGCAGCCCCAAACCAATCACAATGGCGGACAATTGGCTTTTGGGCAAGATGGATTTTTATACATAGCCATGGGTGATGGTGGCGGTAGTGGAGACCCCCAGAACAACGCCCAGAATAATAGCAATTTGTTGGGAACCGTTCTAAGGATAGATATAGATAACCAAGATGGTAACCTAAATTATGCCATCCCAACGGATAATCCTTTTCTAAATAGTTCCGAAGCAAGAAATGAAATTTATGCCTACGGATTACGTAATCCCTGGCGCATGTCCTTTGATACGGAAACCGGTGATTTATGGACAGGTGACGTTGGACAAAATGCTATCGAAGAAATCAATATCATTACCAACGGATCCAACTATGGGTGGCGCTTGTTTGAAGGTACGGCTTGTTTTTCCGGTGATTGTGATGCTACGGGTTTGGTAGCCCCCATTTTTGAATATACACAAGACAACGGTGATCGTTCCATAACTGGTGGGTATGTATACCGGGGCAGTGCCAATACTTTGCTTATAGGAAAATATATTTATGGCGATTTTGTAAGCGGACGTATTTGGGCTTTGGATACGGACGCTAGCAATAATGAATTGCTTTTAGAAAGCGGGTTGAACATTGCCTCTTTTGGTACGGATGCCCAAAACGAACTATACATCTGCGCTTTTGATGGGCGTATTTATCGCTTGGAGGAAGAAACCAATCCTATTTAGAAGTCCTAAGGTATTTTTGCTCCACATAGAAAGTAGCAAAAGGCAATAGGGATGCAATGGCAAAGATTACCATTCTTTTAAAACCCCATTTCTTTTGGATACAAACAATAAGTGCCAGCACAACAAAGGCGATAAAGAGTCCCCCATGGGCATAGCCCACAACTTTGTTGGGATACGGAATTTCTGCCCAATATTTTAGGGGCATGGTAACCCCAAAAAGGGCTAGATAAGAAATCCCTTCCAATATTGCGGTTACCCTAAATAGCTGGAGCATATTTCTCTTTACTTATAAATGGATGACCTCATCATAGGCGGCCGCTACAGCTTCCATGACTGCTTCACTCATGGTAGGGTGTGGATGCACGGCTTTAAGTACCTCATGCCCGGTAGTTTCCAATTTTCTGGCAACAACAGCTTCGGCAATCATATCGGTCACTCCGGCACCGATCATATGGCAACCAAGCCATTCGCCATATTTGGCATCAAAAATGACCTTTACAAAACCGTCCGATGCTCCGGAAGCCTTTGCTTTTCCACTGGCAGAGAAAGGAAACTTCCCTACTTTAATGTCCAATCCTTTTTCCTTGGCTTGCTTTTCGGTAAGACCAACGGATGCAATTTCTGGGGAGCAGTATGTACAACCCGGGATATTTCCATAATCCAAAGGTTCTACATGCATGCCCGCAATTTTTTCTACACAAAGGATACCTTCGGCAGAGGCAACATGGGCAAGGGCTTGCCCTTGGGTAACATCACCAATGGCGTAGTACCCAGGAATGTTGGTCTGGTAATAATCATTGACCAAAATCTTGTCCCTATCGGTAGCAATACCAACTTCTTCCAGTCCAATGTTTTCAATATTTGTTTTGATACCTACTGCAGAGAGTACGATGTCCGCTTCCAGCACTTCCTCACCTTTGGCCGTCTTTACGGTAGCTTTAACCCCATCACCAGAGGTATCCACTTTAGTTACTTCTGCAGATGTTTTAATTTTTATCCCGGATTTTTTAAAGGTACGCTCCAATTGTTTGGATACGTCCTCATCCTCAACAGGGACTATATTGGGCAGGTATTCCACAACGGTAACTTCCGTACCCATGCTATTATAGAAATAGGCAAACTCAATACCAATGGCACCACTACCAACAACAATCATTTTTTTGGGTTGTTTTTCCAAAGTCATTGCCTCACGGTATCCAATAACTTTTTTCCCATCTTGCGGTAAACTTGGGAGCTCCCTACTGCGCGCACCGGTTGCGATAATAATATGGTCCGCGCTATATTCCGCAGGTTCTCCATGCTCGCCTTTGACCACTACCTTTTTGCCCGGTAGCACTCGTCCAAAGCCGTTCAATACCTCAATCTTGTTTTTCTTCATTAGAAATTGAACACCTTTGCTCATTCCATCTGCAACGCCTCTACTACGTTTTACAACTGCTTCAAAATCATGTTCCACATTATCCACACTAAGTCCGTAATCCTTGGCATGTTTTAGGTATTCGAATACTTGGGCTGATTTCAACAATGCTTTTGTAGGGATGCAACCCCAGTTTAGACAAACCCCACCAAGATTTTCTTTTTCTACAATGGCAGTTTTCAAGCCCAATTGTGAAGCTCTGATTGCGGTAACATATCCGCCAGGACCACTTCCAAGAACAATAACATCAAATTTGCTCATCAACTTAGATTTTAGGTATTAAAATGGAGGTGCAAAGATAGTGAACCCCATTAAGTTTTCAATACTGCAAAATGAAGTTTAAAAGAGTGATTTGTTATAAAAACCAGCCGGTAGTTTTTTTAATAGGGAACTGGGAAGTACAACAGGTTCCTGTTAGTCTTTAGCTTTGTTAAAACCGATACTTACGGAGTTTATACAATACCGCTGGCCCGTGGTTTCCCTAGGCCCGTCATTGAACACATGCCCTAAATGCCCTCCGCAATTTGCACAGACCGTTTCTGTACGCACCATACCGTGTGTGGTATCCCTTATGTATTCTATGGACCCGGGTATCGCTTCATCAAAAGAGGGCCAACCGCAGCCACTCTCAAATTTATTGGAACTTTTGAACAATTTGGCGTTACACGCTTTGCAATGGTAGTCCCCTTTTTCAAAATGTAGGTTCAGCGCTCCGGTATGTGGTCTTTCCGTACCTTTTTGTCGCAATACATAGTATTCTTCAGGAGACAATTCTTCTTTCCATTCAGCTTCGGTCTTATCGATCTTATACTCGCCCATAGTATAGGTTTTGACGTAAAAATAAGGGAACTAACGAATTAATTGTCTTCTGGCACGAAATTTAAGGCCACACCATTAATACAGTGTCTTTTTCCCGTAGGTTGGGGTCCATCACTAAATACATGCCCCAGATGTCCACCACAGGTAGCGCAATGCTCTTCGGTCCTGGCATAACCAATTTTATAGTCCACGTCATAGGCTACGTTGCCCTCGATCTCTTCATAAAAACTTGGCCAACCTGTTCCAGAGTCAAATTTGGTGTCACTTTTAAAAAGCGGTGTTGCACAACCGGCACAAACATAAGTGCCCTTTTCTTTGTTGTTCAATAACTCGCTGGAAAAGGAATTTTCCGTGGCCGCCTTTCGCAACACATAGTATTCCATATCGGTTAACTGGGAACGCCATTCTGCATCTGTTTTGGTTACGGCATAGACCACTTTTTCCTCTGTATGTTGGGCTGTAGCATCTTTCTCTTCTTGGGATATGCCTTTGCAAGAAGCCAAAAGCAATAATAGTAACAAAGCTATAGGTGATTTCATAAATATCTCTTTTGTGTTGTAAGACGTTAGTACGTCTGGAAACTTTCAAAAATCGCAATTGAACGCATTTAAAAGACCCGCACAACGTTACGCACGGGTCTTAAAATTGTCAAAATTGCCTTTTTAACTTAAAGGTAAAGCAGAATTAAGGTCTGGTTACGGACTGAACATTACTTACATCCAAGTTGATCGCTTTCATAAAATTTTCAAAGTCCATACTTTCCAAGCCTACAAATTCACTACGCAACTCTGCCGGGATGATGGCGACGCGTATGTTGATATTGGAGGTGCTTGCGGCATCAAGACCACTAAGGTCACTATCACCTATTATCTGCAGTTGCACACTGTCTACATTATGGTCAAAGATGTATTGAAATTCACCAAACTCATCAAAAACACTTGCTGGCAGGGGAGTAAAGAAGCCGGGATCAAAAGAGATGAACACTTGCCAGATATCACCGTTTACGGTTCCATCAAAAGTGAGCTCTTCACTTCGCCAGATATTATTATCCGCGTCAAAAGTAAAGTTGACCACTTCTGCAAAAACTATAGGTGTTGGGGCGTCCAATCCATCTACCCCATCTAATCCATCAAATCCTGGAGGTCCTACGGGTCCTTCACAAGAAAAAAATAATACTGCCCCAAGTAGGCCAAAAAATAATTTCATTTTACTCATAATTTCAAATTTTGATTTTGTTGATTGTCCTAAGTTCATATACTTGAGGTACGATAAATCAAAAAGCGTTCCAATTTTTTAAAAAGGATATAATTTTTAAAGTGGCCCAACATTTTTACTATCTTGACAAAAGATGTTTAATATTGCATTCCTTATCCCTATAGCATATGGCAGCCGTTGTTCCGCATAGTTTTTTTACTGAGTTCGATATTAACCTTTTTAAGGCCGGCAAACATTTTAGGCTTTACAATAAGTTGGGTTCGCATTTGACGGAGGTCAACGGTCAAAAAGGCACGTATTTCTCTGTTTGGGCGCCCTCTGCCAAAGCGGTTTCCGTAGTAGGTAATTTTAATGATTGGCGCAATGGTGATCATAAATTAAACGTACGCTGGGATGGGAGTGGTATCTGGGAAGGTTTTATTCCAGATGTAGGACATGGTGAGGTGTACAAGTATAAAATTACATCGCACAATAACGATGTGGTCACGGAAAAAGCAGATCCATTTGCCAGATATTGCGAGCATCCGCCAAGAACGGCTTCCGTGGTGTGGGACGCCGCATATCAATGGAAAGACCAAAAGTGGATGGAAACTAGGGAAGAATACAATAACCTGGATCGTCCCTATTCCGTATATGAAGTGCACTTGGGCTCATGGAAACGCAAGAATGGAAACGATTTTCTGTCGTATTTGGATTTTGCCGATGAGTTAGTGTCCTATGTAAAAAAAATGGGATTTACCCATGTAGAATTTATGCCCATTATGGAATATCCTTACGATCCTTCGTGGGGGTATCAACTTACGGGCTATTTTGCACCAACCTCGCGGTTTGGTAGGCCAGAGGATTTTAAAGTATTGGTGGATCAGTTGCACCAAGCGGGTATTGGGGTGATTTTGGATTGGGTTCCGTCCCATTTTCCGGAGGATGCCCATGGATTGGGCTACTTTGACGGTTCACACCTTTATGAGCATCCAGATAGGCGAAGAGGATATCATCCAGATTGGAAAAGTCTTATTTTTAATTACGGGCGTAATGAGGTTAGGGCATTCTTAATAAGCAATGCGGTATTTTGGTTGGACCAATTCCATGCAGATGGATTACGGGTAGACGCCGTGGCATCCATGCTTTATTTGGACTATTCCAGAGAAGATGGGGAGTGGGAACCCAACATGTACGGCAATAACGAAAACTTGGAAGCCATGTCCTTTATACGGGAAATGAACCAAGAGGTCTATGCAAGTTTTAAAGGGGTCCAAACCATTGCCGAAGAATCCACGGCATTTACAGGGGTATCAAAGCCTGTGCATTATGGAGGTCTTGGTTTTGGTATGAAATGGATGATGGGGTGGATGCACGATACCTTGGAGTACTTTAAAAAAGAACCTGTTTATAGAAAGCACCATCAGAATGATTTGACGTTTAGTATGACCTATGCCTTTACGGAGAATTTTATGTTGCCTTTTTCGCATGATGAGGTAGTCTATGGAAAACAATCCTTGGTATACAGGATGCCTGGGGACGAGTGGCAACGCTTTGCCAATTTACGGTTGCTGTTTGCCTATATGTTTACCCATCCTGGGGGTAACCTTATTTTTATGGGTGGGGAGTTTGGACAGACGGCAGAATGGAACTTTCAACAGAGTTTGGATTGGCACTTGACACAATATGGTTTTCATTCCGGAATCCAGAACCTAATCCAAGATTTGAATAAAACGTATAAATCCCATCCAGCGTTGTATGAAAAGCAATTTAGTCCAGAAGGATTTGAATGGATAGCTTATAATGATCATGAAAATTCCGTACTTAGCTATATTAGAAAAGGACACCATAGCAAGGACGATATTATCATCATAGCCAACTTTACCCCTGTTCCCCGGGAAAACTATAGGGTAGGTGTTCCAAAGACAAAATCCTTAAAACTTGTTTTTAATAGCGATGATGTCCAATATGGCGGTAGTGGCCTAAGCAAGAAAACCGCCAAACCCACCAAAAAAGCCTGGAACGGCAGAGAGCATTCCATAGAGTTGCCCTTACCACCTTTAAGCCTTCTTATCTATAAATAAAATATTGTTTTATAGGGATATGCAAGGAGAATTAAATAATATCATGTTTGTTTAGTTTTTATTGATAAGATATTTTCTTTTTGTCCTGTTAATGTGCTTTTTTTGTTGGCCTAAAATAACCTTGTTATGATTACCAATACAGACATTGAAAAAAGAGGTAATCTTTACCCAGATACTATTGTAGATTTCAAGCAGGACAACGATAAGTTCTATTTTACCACCCGGAATGGGGTAATGTTGGAAGTTACCGTGCTAAGGGATAGTGCCATTCGTTTTCGCTACGGTACGGAACATTCTTTTGAGCCAGATTTTTCGTATGCCATAAGTGATGATGTTACTACCGGGTATAATGAATTGGAGATACAGGATGAGATTCCAGAGTACGTTATAGTCACCTCAAAAGTTAAGGTCCACATCAATAAAAATGATTTAAAAATCCACATTACGGATTTGGAAGGATTGACCATTATGGAGGATGAGGCAGGTTTTCACTGGGAAGAAAATTATGACTACGGCGGTAACATTGTAAAAATGACCAAAGTAACCCAGTCCGGGGAGAGTTATTACGGAATGGGGGATAAGGCCTCACATACGAACTTAAAGGGCAAACGTGTCAACAATTGGGTCACGGATTCCTATGCATATGGCAAGGATAGGGAACCCCTGTATAAATCGATACCTTTTTACGTTGGGCTACACAATGATGTTGCTTATGGGATATTCTTTGACAATTCCTTTAGCACGTATTTTGATTTTGCCCACGAGCGTCGTAACGTAACCAGTTTTTGGGCAGACGGGGGGGAAATGAATTACTATTTCTTCTATGGACCCAAAATTTCCCAAGTTGTTGAAGCGTATACGGACCTTACCGGTGTGCCAGAGTTGCCGCCACTTTGGGCCTTGGGCTTCCATCAGTCCAAATGGAGTTATTATCCAGAGAAAAAGGTTAAAAAGATTGCCGCTACCTTTCGTGATTTAAAAATACCATGCGATGCCATATACTTGGATATCGATTATATGGAAGGATTCCGTTGTTTTACTTGGAACAATCACCGTTTTCCCAATCCAAAGAAAATGATCGATGAGCTTTATGAAGATGGCTTCAAAACCGTTACCATGATCGATCCCGGGATTAAGATAGATAGGGATTATTGGGTGTACCAACAAGCTATGGATAATGGCTTCTTTTGCCGCAGGGCGGATGGGCCCCATTTTAAAGGAAAGGTATGGCCTGGGGAGTGCAAGTTTCCAGATTTCACCAATCCTGAGGTACGCGAATGGTGGGCAGGATTATATAAAGAAATGATTGCAGATATGGGCGTTCATGGCGTATGGAACGATATGAACGAACCTGCCATTATGGAAGTGCCTACCAAAACGGCCAATTTGGATGTCCGGCATGATTATGACGGTCATCCCTGTAGCCATAGAAAGGCGCACAATGTGTATGGAATGCAGATGGTAAGGGCAACCTATGATGGCATTAAAAAATTCACCTTCCCCAAACGGCCATTTGTGTTAACCAGGGCGGCCTACTCGGGTACACAGCGTTATGCCTCTACTTGGACAGGGGACAATGTGGCCACTTGGGAACACTTGTGGATTGCCAATGTACAAATGCAACGCATGTGTATGAGCGGCTATTCCTTTGTGGGCTCGGATATTGGGGGGTTTGCGGAGCAACCTAATGGAGAATTGTTTGCCAGATGGGTGCAGTTGGGTGTTTTCCATCCATTTTGTAGGGTACATTCCAGCGGGGACCATGGAGATCAAGAACCTTGGTCCTTTGGTGATGAGATTACGGATATCGTTAGGAAATTTATAGAGCTTCGTTACCAATTGTTGCCGTACCTATACACCATGTTTTACAAATACGTAAAAGAAGGGACACCTATGTTACAATCCCTAGTGTATTATGACCAAGAAGACACACAAACCCATTTTAGGACGGACGAATTCCTTTTTGGCGAACAAATTTTGGTCTGCCCCGTACAAGAACCAAATGCCAAAGGGCGTAGAATGTATGTTCCAAAAGGAAAGTGGTACAACTATTGGACCGAAGAAATTGTAGAGGGAGGAGTAGAAAAATGGGTGTCGGCGGATATTGATAAATTACCTTTGTTCGTTAAGGAAGGTGCTATGATTCCTAAATACCCTATTCAACAATATGTTGGGGAAAAAGACATTGATGTCCTTAAAATAGATGCTTACTTTAAAGAAGGCAAAGAAACTTCTACGGTCTACGAAGATCAGCAAGAAGGATACGACTATAAAAAAGGAAGGTACAGCTTAAGAAAGTTTAGGATGCGCGGTAAGTCCAACGAGTTGATCATTCAGCAGTTCAAGGACGGAAGCTTTATAACCCCGTATAAAACTATTCGATTGCAATTCCATGGACTGCCCTTCAAAGTAGTGAATATAGAGGTCGATAATGAAATGGTAGACTTAAAAACCGTACAGTTTGATGGTAAAGCAAGTATTGAAGTGAGCAAAGATTTTACCGAACTACATATCTTTGGAACGTAATTTTTACGTAAATTAGGGTAAACACTATACATTAACAATCAAGTTGACAGGAGGTTAACGACTGGTTTTATAGGAAACATAGTAAGAACTGTCAGCAGGTTTAAATTTGAAAATCATGAGAAAACTAATTTTGACGTTTGCGGTATTTATGGCCGTAACCGCATGTAAAACAAATCCTTTTACCGGGAAAAAAATATTGAATTTCTACGGAAACCAGCAGATATTTCCAATGGCATTTGCCCAATATGATCAGTTTTTGACGGAGAATAAGGTGGTCACCGGGACTAGCGAATCCCAAATGATCAAGGATGTGGGCCAAAGAATTTCCAAAGCTGCAGAGACTTGGTTAAATGCCAATGGCCATGCGGGTTATCTTAAAGATTACAAATGGGAATACAATTTGGTCAATGATAAGACCGTGAACGCATGGTGTATGCCGGGCGGTAAAATTGTTTTTTACACAGGTATTCTTCCTATTTGCCAAAGCGAAACCGGCATTGCGGCGGTAATGGGCCATGAGGTTGCCCATGCCCTAGCAGATCATGGGGCACAACGTATGAGTGCCGGTAGCTTACAACAAATTGGGGCTGTCGCGGGGAATGTGGCCATTCAAGATCCCCAGAAAAGAAATATGTTCAATCAGGCCTATGGTATTGGTTCGCAGTTGGGGGTTATGCTTCCATTTAGTAGAAGTCATGAGGTAGAGGCAGATAATATAGGCCTGCACATTATGGCCATTGCGGGCTACAATCCGGATGAAGCGGCTAATTTATGGAGAAGGATGAAGGCCAATAGCGGGGGGCAGGCCCCACCTGAGTTTATGAGTACCCACCCTTCCAATGATACAAGGATTAAAAATCTCACCGAATGGGCACCACTGGCAAGGGCAGAAGCCGCAAAATTTGGGGTCACCTCTTTCAAATAAACACAAAGAAATAATAAAAGATAAAAGCTACCTTTTCTCAGGTAGCTTTTTTTATTTTTAGCGTATGGCAAAAGTACATGCGTTAAAAGGTTCCAAAAGGTTATTGAACGCTTGGGCGTTTTATGATTGGGCAAACTCAGTATATAGTTTGGTCATTTCCTCCGCTATTTTCCCCATATTTTACGGGGCTTTGTTTCGGGTAGCCGAAATTGAAAAAGTTACTGTTTTTGGAACAGAGATCGCAAGGGCCCCTTTGATCAGTTATACCACGTCTGCCGCCTTTGTGTTCATAGCATTGATAACCCCTTTGGTTTCTGGTATTGCGGACTACTTGGGTAATAAAAAAATCTTTCTAAAATTCTTTTGTTACCTAGGGGCGGCTTCCTGTATGGGATTGTATTGGTTCTCTTTAGAACATATCTATTTTGGATTGGTGTGCTACTTTTTTGGATTAGTAGGTTTTTGGGTCAGCTTTGCGATCAACAATTCTTATTTACCGGATATCGCATATCCAGAACAGCAAGATGGTATTAGTGCCAAAGGGTTTTCTTTGGGTTATTTTGGCAGTGTGCTTTTACTTTTGTTTAACTTAAGTATGGTACTTTTTCCTAAAACCTATGGCCTCATGGATGAGGTGGGACTTCCTGCGGAAATGAAGGCAATGAAAATTTCTTTTATGTCCGTTGGTATCTGGTGGATCATTTTTAGTCAGTATACCTTTACTAATTTACCAAGAGGATATAAGCGAGAAGGGGAAAGACGCAATGTAATTCTTAATGGATTTAAAGAATTAAGGAGCGTCTGGAACCAATTGGGGGATGAACTCCGCTTAAAACGGTATCTGGGTGCCTTTTTTGTCTACAGTATGGCCGTACAGACCGTCATGTTGATAGCAACCTATTTTGGGGAAGAAGAAATTAACTGGGGTACTGATGAAAAAAGGACCATTGGACTCATCCTAAGCATATTGATTATTCAGGTCATTGCTATAGGGGGTGCCTACGCAACAGCCTACCTTTCCAAAAGAATAGGGAATATAAAAACGTTGATAGCGGTCAATTTGGTTTGGGTGTTGCTTTGTGTGTATGCGTATTTCACCATAACCCCTACGGATTTTTATATCGCTGCTGCTATGGTGGGAATTGTAATGGGTGGTATTCAAGCACTTTCCCGTTCCACCTACTCCAAATTCTTGCCGGATACTACGGATACTACTTCCTTTTTTAGTTTTTATGATGTTGCTGAGAAAATTGGTATCGTATTGGGAACTTTAATGTACGGTGTTGTGGCCCAGTGGACGGGAAGTATGCGTAACAGTACTATTTTTTTAGGAATCTTTTTTTTGATCGGTGCCTTGCTCTTGACCAGAGTTGGAAAATTTGAAAAATTAGAGGGGTAATAGAAGAGTTTCATGATAAGGTAATTCTAATTGGAAGTCTTTTAAGATGTCCGTAGCCCTTTAGTTTGGTGTTCTTTGAGATTTTCATTTCTTCAGTATACGTAATCATTTCTTAGCTTATTAGTAGGAAAAAACAATTAATTTGTAACCAAATCAACATTATTGTTTCTAAGATAGGTAGATGGGCGATTATTGCCTTTCTTTAGTCGAAAAACAACAACGTAATATGGTATGCTTTTACGTGATAGCTTATTTTTATCGACTTCGCTAACCCCCGATGATATGATTGTTATTACAAAGAAAAAAAAATACTTTTCTACACTCCTAAATATTTTAATTGCCTGTTATTCAATTCTTTATTTCAATGGGGTTTATTCCCAACAAACGGAGATAACGGGAGAGCTTCGTGCCTATCACAAG
>CALGQU010000167.1 GCA_937959125.1 uncultured Croceitalea sp. | reverse complement strand
AAAGGCCGTTGCCCTAGAAGTAGGGCAACGGCCTTTTAAACCAACTTAACTAACTCAAATTTTATAGTTGAAATCCTATTTCAGTGCCGGAACTTTGTCGGGAGAAATAGGATTACATATAATTATTGGTTCAAATTTCCATATTCCCAACCTATAATAAAAAGGTCTTGGTATAGTTAGTCCCAAAAACTGTATAGTTGGTGCTTTTTCGCGTTTCTTCAGTCTACAAATTGATTGATTTTCTAAGAAACCCGCATCATAAACCATTGGCAACAAACAATTTCCTGCTAAAATTAACTTTTTTAACTATTTTTTAATACTTTGCCATGTAAACACTTATACATAGCAACATGACTAGAAACCTTTCCTATTTGGTGGGGATTATCCTCACTATTTTAATAGGAACCTTTTTTTATTTCACTTGTTGTAGCGATTGCAGACTTGCAGTGGCCAATGAGGGGGAAACCAAAGAAAAAATGGTTCCTGAAACAGAACCGGAAGCTACATCCTATCCATTTGCCTTTAGCAATGGGGAGTATGCTTACAACGTTAATGACAATTTTAATTTTGAGCTTTCATCTACGGATATCCTTTCCCCACTATCGGGTAAAGTGACCAGCGGCGTGGCCAGTTTAAAAACATTTTTAGCGGAGAATACAGATAAGGTTATCAATATTACAGGGCTTTACAAAGCAAGTGAGACCAACAACACCGCTTTTCCTAATTTAGGACTTGCCCGTGCCAATGCGGTAAAAAACTACTTTGTGGACAATGGGATACCATCTGCGCAAACCAATACCTTTGGCAAATTAATGACAAGTTTAGTCCCCCAAGAAAATACCTTGCTCGGACCTATTACGTACGACATTGCCCAAGGTGCGGATAACAACTCGGACGAACTCAAGGCACTATATGATCAAATTAAGGCCAATCCACTAATATTGTATTTCAATACTGGGGAAGCCGCCATTAATTTAACGGCCGAGCAGCGCCAAAAAGTAGCCAATATTTCTAGGTATTTGGATAAGGTAGATGGTGCCACATGCAGTGTGGTAGGACATACGGACAATACCGGCAATAGGATCACGAATATTGCACTTGGCCAAGAACGTGCGGATTTTGCCATGTCATATTTGGTAAGGAACGGTATTCCCGCTTCTAAGATAACACCTACTTCCCAAGGGCCGGATGCCCCGATCGCAACAAATGAAACGGAAGAAGGCAGGGCTAAAAACCGAAGGACCGTAGTAACACTCAATTAATTATAATAACACTTAAAAAACGATAAAATGAATTTTGATAATATTTGGTGCTGGTTAATCCCATTATTGGTAGGCGCGATATGTGCTCTTTTAGGCTACTTATGGGGACGTGGTAAAAGAGAGGTCATAGACAACTCTGCTGAACTAAAGTCTTTAGAAGATAAAAACGCAAAGCTACAAGCGGATCTGGATGCCTGTAACAAAAAGTTGACGGCTGCTCCGGTTCCAAAACCAAAAGCGACCAAGCCAAAAGTTGCTTCTTCCTTAGCTGCCGGTGCTGCTGCCCTGGCTTTTGATGCCGGTGCTGCCAAAGCTGCCTTTGGAAAGAAGATTAAACAAGATGATTTAAAAGTTGTGGAAGGTATAGGACCAAAAATCGAGGGGCTATTCCATAATTTTGATATCAAAACTTGGCAAGCCTTATCTGATGCTACCGTGGCCAAATGCCAAGAAGTATTGGACTCCGGTGGAAAGCGTTACCAAGTGCATGACCCGGCTTCATGGCCAATGCAAGCTAAAATGGCGTATAAAGGAGAGTGGAAAAAACTGGCCAAATGGCAAGATGAGCATAAAGGTGGAAAATTGTAGATTTTCCTAATTTGATAACCACCAAAAGAAAAGCCGGTTCCCATGGAACCGGCTTTTTGATTTATAACATACCGTTGGCCTCTACCCATTTAAACCGGTGCTGTTCCTGATCAAATTTCATTCGTTCGGAAATACGCTGAAGCCTATCCGGTAATTTCATAAGGTAATCCCGGGCTTTCTCCGCTTGTTCCGTTAAAGCATTTAGATTGCCTAAATCCCAATAATCATTCAACTTGCCTAGGATATCCACATAGTCTTGTGCCGTGTATACCCCTAAGCGTTGGGCACAATTGGAAAACTGCTCAAAAGCACTGCTTATCTCACCGCCCGATTCCCGTAAAAAATGGGCGGGCATCACTATTTTCTTTTTCATCATATCGGCAAATGCCAATACCATACCGCTGGGATCTTCGCCAAGAATGGTTTTTACAAACTCTCGATACGCCAAATGATGGCGCATCTCATCCCCAGCGATAATGGAACACATTTTACTTAACAAACCGTTCCCCTTTTCTTTGGCCAATTTTCCTACCCTCTTATGCGAAATATTGGTGGCCAACTCTTGAAAAGTGGTGTACACAAAATTTTTGTATGGATCGCGATCCGTTCCAATATCAAAACCGTCGGCAATAAGATGCTGTGTAGTAATCTCTATTTCGCGCATGTTGACCCTTCCAGAGAGGTACAGGTATTTATTTAATACATCGCCATGCCTATTTTCCTCGGCCGTCCAGGCACGTACCCATTTGGACCACCCATTCTCCTTTCCGGAGTGCTGGTCCACACCTTCAACGTCCATAAGCCATGATTCATAAGTGGGTAGGGCTTCTTCCGTAATGGTGTCTGCAACTAGGGTAACCCAAAAGTCATACCCCAGTTCCTTGGCTTCTTCCCGTATTTGATCCACCTCATCAAAAAAAGTGGGTTCTTGGGAATTGGGCAGAAAATCAGTAGGTTGCCATATTTTTTCTATCGGTACTAAATAAGAGTCCATAAACCCTTCTACCTGGGGCTCAATGGCTTGCATTACTTCTAAACGAATGTTTTTTAAGGACATGGATAGGTTTTTAGCAAAGGTCTCCATATTTAACCGGAAACTCCTACTATTTGCTCTTAATTTCTTCCCTTTTCAGTGGGATAAAAGCTTTGTACCGGATCGCTTTGCCAAAACGCTTTGGTAGCTACATCCATTAAGGTCAACGGGCCTTTAAATGCAGCACCGGTATCAATATTCCAAACATTGGCACCTCTCTTAGGTGTGGCGTGTCCCGTTTTGGACAAAGGCGTATGCCCTATATAAATTTCCTTATAGTGTGTTAAACGCTTTGGGAAACCAGCATCTCCTTCCCTTAAATTAGGATCAATGGCCGTTGCCAGTTCCCATAAGGTACGGTCCCAATAAAAGGACTGTTCAAAATATTCATAAGCGATTCCGTTTAAATTGGTAAACCCGGCATGCAGGTACAGTCGGTTTTCAGTATCCAAGTAGTTGTTTTTAAGGGAAGCCAAAAAATCCAAATGTGCCTCCCATTTGGACTTCCCTGCCTTTAAATAGGAGGCTCTTGTAGCAGTACCGCCATGAGCCAGCCATTGAGGGTTTTCTTCATTGGTGAGCATCCATTTGCGGCAAAGTTCATCATGATTCCCGCGTATAAAGGTACACTGATGACTTTTGTCCAACGCTATTAAAAATTCTACGGTCTCAAAGGCATCACTCCAGGAATCCACATAATCCCCTAAAAAAATAAGATGGTCCTTTGGGGTGACCTTTGCCCTTTCTAAAACCTGTTCCAAAGCCTTTAATCCAGAGTGGATATCTCCAATTACATATGTTGCCATCGCCTATTTTTTGGCAATAATAAGTAGAAATCCTTCCAATTGGGTTACCCTAACGCTAAAGAATCTTCTTCTAAAGTCTTTATTTTTTCTGGCATAAAGAATTCTATGTACCTTGTCTTTTTAAGTCAATTACCTCAAGGCGAACCCGTGAGGCATTTGCAAGAAACAAGATTTTAATTTCAAGGCAAGCCTTGGAGTATATATAACTCTTTGGTGACGCCAATAAAACCTATAAAATGGCTAGGGTATATTGTATTGGGGAGTTACTTATTGATTTTGTTGCCGAAAAACAAGGCAGTGACCTTTCAAAAGCCCTCCAGTTTACTAAAAAAGCCGGGGGTGCACCAGCTAATGTTGCCTGCGCCATTGCCAAATTAGGTGGGAAAAGTTCTTTTATTGGTTGCGTAGGCAAAGATCCTTTTGGAACGTTTTTATTGCAGACCTTAAAGGATGAAAACGTGGATATCTCAAAAGCCCAACGATCTAGGGCATTTACCACCTTGGCTTTTGTATCGTTGGCAGAGGATGGCGAGCGGGATTTTGTTTTTAGCAGAGGGGCAGATAAAGAATTAAAATACGATTCCGGGATACGAAAGGACTTTGTCCAAAATATGCTGCATTTTGGTGCGGCCACCGCCATGTTGGGGGGTACATTGGAAGAAGCGTATGGCCATTATCTGTTTGATGGCCTTACCAAAGAATCCTTCATTAGTTTTGACCCCAACTATAGGGCCGATTTATGGCAGGGCAACGAAGAGAAATTCATTAAAAAATGTATTCCCTTTGTAGAGAAATCCCATCTATGCAAGTTTAGTTTGGAGGAGGCCCAGCTCCTTTCAGGCAAAGAAAATGTAGGCGAAGCGTGTGAAACCTTACATAATTTAGGAGCCAATATCATTACCGTCACTTTAGGTAAGCAAGGTACTTATGTAAGCACTAAAAAAATACAAGCCACCGTTCCCAGCATTAAAGTGAAACCTTTGGACACTACAGGTGCGGGAGATGCTTTTATTGGGTGTTTGCTCTACCAGATTTCCCAATTATCGGATTACAATAGTATTCTTGAAGATAGTGAAGCCCTACTGCCCATGGTTTCCCTGGCCAACAAAGCTGGGGCATTGACCACCATGGAATATGGTGCCATTGTGGCCCTTCCCAACCTTAAAGAGCTGCAAGCATAATGAATCAGGCTGCTTTACACGACTTACTTTCTTCAAAAGTGAAGAAAAAAAATACAGAGGACCTTTTTGAATTGCGGTTGGCCGCCAACCTAAGTTTAATAAAGGACCTTTTCTTTAGCATATATAACAAGGAAAAAGATTTCCATGCACTGCTTCAAAAGCTAACACAACTGCACAAAAAGCGCCCGGCGCATCTAAAAGAACAAGACCTTGCAAGACTTGGACAGGGAAACTGGTACCAGTCTGAAAAATTGGTAGGCATGCAACTCTATGTGGACCATTTCAACAAAGACCTTAAGGGACTGGAGAAAAAGCTGGATTACTTTGAACATCTTGGCATTAACTTTCTTCACTTAATGCCCATTACCACACGCCCAAAAGATGAAAATGACGGGGGCTATGCGGTAAATAGTTATACGAAGATAGACCCTAGGTACGGCACGCAAAAAGACTTACAAAGGCTGACCCAAAAGTTTAGGGAACGTAACATCTATCTGATGCTGGATTTTGTCGTCAACCATACCTCGGACGAGCACGAATGGGCCAAAAAAGCCAAAACAGGAAATAAAGAGTACCAAGGATATTATTATACCTACAAGGATAGGATGGTTCCGGATATGTTTGAAAAAAACCTTCCTGAAGTTTTTCCGACAACCTCACCCGGCAACTATACCTACATCCCCGAAATAGAAAAATGGGTGATGACCGTTTTTAACAGCTATCAATGGGATCTTAATTATACCAATCCCAAAGTGTTCATGGAAATGCTAGCCAACCTAACGGCACTTTCCAATATTGGGGTCGATGTCGTTCGGTTTGATGCCTTGGCTTTTCTTTGGAAGAAAATGGGGACGGATTCCCAAAACCTACCGGAAGCGCATAACATTATCAGCCTGTTCCGAATGTGTTTACAGGTCATCGCACCGGGGACCATTCTTTTGGCGGAAGCCATTGTGGCCCCAAGACAAATCCTTAAATATTTTGGTGAAGGCCCTAAAAAAGGGAACGAATGCGAGGTCGCCTACAATGCCTCTTTAATGGCATTATTATGGAATTCGATCGCCACCAAAAAAACGGCTTTATTGCATAAAAGTATAACCGCCGTTCCGCAAAAACCGGACGATTGCACTTGGATCAATTACATACGTTGCCATGATGATATTGGCCTTGGGTTGGATAATGGGTATATACAGGAACTGGGATGGAACCCGCAAGGGCATCGGAAATTTCTATTGGATTACTACTGCCAACGCACTGATTGGTCCCCTGCAAAAGGCTTGCTGTTTATGTACAATCCTAAAACCGGCGATGGTAGGATTACGGGTAGTGCAGCCTCCCTTTTAGGCCTTGAACAAGGGATAGCGACCAAAAACGACAAGCTTATTGCAGCGTCCGTTGCCAAAATCACTATGTTGCATGGTATCATCTTGTCTTTTGGAGGTATCCCACTGATATACGCTGGAGACGAAATAGGTACGCTAAACGATTACTCTTTTTTAAAGGACGATGCCAAAAAAGAGGATAATAGGTGGGTCAATAGACCCCAACAAAATTGGAGGCTGATTGAATCCTTGGAAAATAGGGACATCCCCCAATCCAAAGTTTACGGGGCACTTAAGCATCTCATTGTCATTAGGAAAAATACACCGGTATTTGCGGATAGGAACAACCTTTGCTTGCACTATGCAGGTAACGAGCATATCTTGCTCTTTGAACGAACCTCCTTTTCTAAAGATGGTGTTTTAGTCCTTTGTAATTTTGATGACAATCCCCAAGTAGTGGATGGTAGTTTACTTTCCAAATTGAACTACCTAAAGGATCAGACCTACCATGATGTGATCAGCGGTAAAAGTGTTACGCTTAACAGTGGTTTTCTGGAATTGGATCCCTATCAATTGCTATGGCTTAAACAGGTTTAGTTCCCTTTTTGAACAGCTTGCGGTTAACTATAACGTACTTTTCTTAATACCCGTAAGGCTTCCTTTAGGGACAAATAAATGTTGCTATCCTGTTTTTTTAGTAAACCCCTAGCAAGTTCCATTTGTGTTTTTGCCTCTTCAAAACCATTCAAATAACAAATCAACAAGGTATCCGGTAAATGCCTTAAATCTTCTTTTTCTGCAGCCGCTAATAGCTGGTTTTTCTCCAATTTTCCAAGCAGGGCGTTATTGGCGTTGAATAAATGATATAGGGTCTTTTTATTGTACTGTGGTGGTTCAAAGACCAGTTTACTATCCATACTGTAATTTCCGTTGTCGGAAAAGGTAATGGTCACCTCTTCCAGGGGAAAGTATTTTTGCTCCTTGCCCAATCCCAACTGCACAAATTCCAAGATGGTAAAAGAGTCATTGTTATATGCTATGGTAATTTCATCCAATGCAGAATAAAACAGTTTTACCTGTTCATTGATCAGTTCAATGTCCACTCTGGAATAATACGTATTACCCTTTACCTGCTTTTCATGCCCTGCCCAACAGACAACGAACTGTTCTTTAAACACCTTGTAATTGCTGGTGAGGTTCTGATGCCTATTTTGCAAAAAATCAATGACAGCATCCAAGGTAAGCTCAATATTGTTTCGGGCATGCTGCTCTATAGTAGCCACTTTTTTAGAATTGATATCCTCCAATGCAATATCAAAAACCTTGGGGAGACTTATGCTTCCTTCCCTAAAAAACACCGCACCACCATAATACTTCCAAATATTCTTTCTTAAGGCACATACCTTGCCACTTGAAGAAATGGTGACCAGGCCAACGACCTTACCTTCCGGCAAATGCGGGAACGGAATGTTTTCATACGCAATTTTAGGAGGGTTGTCCAGGTAGGCGTTCACCAAATTCTGGATTTTACTGTCATCAAAAAAGTCTACCCCAACAATGTTGTTGTCCTCGTCTTCTACCCCAATAACGATAAAGGAATTGTTCTTTGGATTGCTATTGGCCAACGCACAAACATGCTTCAAAAACTTAGCCTTGCCTTCCTTTTCGCCTATGGCTATAAACCGCTTTTTGTCATAAAAACTATTCTCGTCATTATGGGCGAGCAAGTTTTTGACCAAAAGGCGTTTGTTGATCATAGAGTGTTATCTATAAGAAAAAAGTTGGCAAGACAACATCTACAGCTTTTTGTTTACGATGGTTGAACTTGCTTGGTCGGTGGACATCACCACCAAATCTGCAATATTTACATGGTAGGGCCTACTGATCACAAAATCGATGATATCCGCGATATCTTGGGGCTTTAGCGGTTGATATCCTTGATAGACTTTTGCCGCTCGCTCACTATCCCCTTTAAAACGCACTTCACTAAATTCTGTTTCTACCAAGCCAGGGTTAATGGCCCCTACTCGAATACCGTGCGCATTTAGATCCAGGCGCATCCCTTGATTAATAGCATCCACGGCATGCTTACTGGCACAGTAGACATTCCCTTTAGGATACACCTCTTTCCCTGCAGTAGAACCTATATTTATAATATGGCCTTCTTTACGGGCCACCATTTGGGGTATGATTTTTTTTGATACATACAGAAGTCCTTTGACGTTGATATCCAACATGGCATCCCAGTCATCCAAGCTACCTTGGTCAATAGTATCCAATCCATGGGCATTCCCGGCATTATTGATAAGCACATCTATTTGTTGGTATTCTTTGGGAAGGGATTCCAATGCCCCACTCACCATCTCCTTATCCCTAACATCAAAATTTAAGCTGGTAACTTTTGTTTTCTGTTGAAGCTTTTCTATCAGTGCATCCAAGCGGTCTTGTCGTCTTCCGCAAAGAATTAGCTGAAACCCATTTTCCGCTAAAAGTTCTGCCGTTGCTTTTCCTATACCACTGGTTGCCCCAGTGATTAATACTGTTTTACCCATAATTTTAGCGTTAAGGTACGCGTTGTCCTTGACTTGCCTCCAAAAGCAAAAACCAGTCTTGGAGCTCCAAGTCTATTTTTGTGGCATCCAAAGAGGCTCTCAATCGTGCTTTATTGGTGGTTCCCACGACTGGGTATATCCCTACCGGATGTTTTAAAATAAACGCAAGCAATAATTGACTTTCATCCACATCGTATTTTTCCGTAAGGGGCTGCATTATTTTTTTGATTCTCCCAGTTTTTGCATTCTCCTCCCTAAAATAACTCCCTAACGGACTCCAGGACATGGCCATTCTTTTATTTGCCAAACAATCATCAAAAGTGCCGTCCAGCATAGGTGCATTATGGGTTAAAGAAAACTCTACTTGATTTGCCGTTACGGGAATACTTGTTTCCAAGAGTGCTATTTGGGAAGGTGTAAAATTGGATACCCCAAACTGTTTTATTTTTCCTTGTGCCACCAAGATTTCAATTGCGGCGGCAATTTCATCGGGTTGCATCAAAGGACTAGGACGGTGCAGTAAAAAAAGGTCCAAATACTCCGTCTGTAATTCCTTCAACGTACGCTCCGCAGACCATATAATATACGCCTTATCATATTGATAATGTTTTACCGCATTGTCACGCCCCCGGGCCATTTGAATGCCACACTTGGAAATTAATTGGATGGATGCCCTATCCACACCACTTTGGGCAAAGGCTTTTCCAAATTCCGTCTCGTTCCCATAGTCCCCATAAATATCGGCATGGTCAAATGTGGTTATTCCATGGTCAAGGCAGGAAATGATCAAATCTGACATTTCAGATGTTGAAAGTTGCTTTCCCCAACTTCCCCAAGTCATAGTACCGGCAATAATTTTAGAGTATATTTCTTTATGTTCCATAGCGGACTAAAATATAAAATTAATCCCTTAAAGCCTTCATAAAACTAGGGCTTTCCGTGTTTTTTTAACCAATAATTAACAGCCCATTTTTAAATTAATTTTCATTTTGCACTTTATTAAAAATTGAAGTTTTATTAAAGTTCCCTATGGAAGAAAATACTACGATTGATATTGGAGCGGTAAACGAAAAAATTGCTCAAGAAAGTGCTTTCATCGACTTGCTTACTTTGGAAATGAACAAAGTAATCGTAGGTCAAAAAGATATGGTCGAAAGACTGCTCATTGGTCTTTTAGGGCAGGGGCATATTCTCTTGGAAGGGGTGCCGGGACTGGCAAAGACACTTGCCATAAACACCTTGGCCAAAGCGGTAAAAGGTAGTTTTAGTAGAATTCAATTTACGCCGGACCTGTTACCCGCTGATGTGGTTGGGACCATGATCTACAACATTAAGGAAAATGATTTTTCCATTAAGAAGGGGCCCATTTTTGCCAATTTCGTACTGGCGGATGAAATTAACCGGGCACCGGCAAAAGTACAATCGGCGCTTTTAGAGGCCATGCAGGAGAAACAAGTTACCATTGGTGATGAAACCTTTAAACTTTCCCCTCCATTTTTGGTGATGGCAACGCAAAACCCGGTGGAACAAGAGGGGACCTATCCACTTCCGGAAGCCCAAGTGGACCGTTTTATGTTGAAAACCGTCATTGATTATCCAAAGCTCAATGAGGAACAACTTATTGTTCGTCAAAACCTTAAAGGTGGCTTTGAAACCGTTAAACCCGTGGTTACCGTAAAACAAATCATTGCGGCCCAAGCGGCGGTGCGTGAAGTCTACATGGACGAAAAAATAGAAAAATACATTTTGGACCTCATCTTTGCGACCAGGTATCCAGAGAAATATAATCTTGGTAATTTAAAACCGTTGATCAGCTTTGGAGCTTCTCCAAGGGGAAGTATCAATTTGGCAACCGCGTCCAAGTGTTACGCCTTTATCAAGAGAAGGGGCTATGTAATTCCAGAAGATGTGCGGGCAGTGGTGCATGATGTACTCCGCCACAGAATTGGAATCACCTATGAGGCAGAAGCAGAGAACATTACTTCAGAAGAAATTATCAATAAAATTGTAAATGAGGTAGAAGTACCTTAGAACAATTCATTTTTGAACACCAGGTGGTTAAAAGCTAAACCTTAAGGTAAAAGCCCATCCACTACTGCATTGGATTCTTGTTGACTAAAATTAAATGGATACTAAAGAGTTACTCAAAAAGGTACGAAAGATAGAGATCAAGACAAGACGCTTGTCCGATCATGTCTTTGGCGGGGAATACCATTCCACGTTTAAAGGACGTGGTATGACCTTTAGTGAAGTAAGGCAGTATCAATTTGGGGACGATGTCCGTGCCATAGATTGGAACGTTACGGCCAGATATAACGAGCCTTTTGTCAAGGTTTTTGAAGAAGAGCGGGAATTGACCATGATGCTCATGGTAGATGTTAGTGGTTCGGAACTATTTGGTACTACCAATCAATTTAAAAAAGAAGTGGTTACGGAAATATCGGCCACGCTAGCTTTTTCCGCTTTGCAGAACAATGACAAGGTGGGGGTAATTTTATTTTCCGATGAGGTAGAGCTTTTTATTCCGCCAAAAAAAGGAAAAAGCCATGTACTGCGTATCATAAGGGAATTGTTGGAGTTTCAACCAAAAAGCCATAAAACCGATATTGCCGAGGCCTTAAAATTTTTATCCAATGTGATGAAAAAGAAAGCCATTGTGTTTGTACTATCGGATTTCATTGCGGAAGATTATGATACTACCTTGCGTATTGTTGGCAACAAACATGATGTTACCGGGATTCGGATATTTGATGAAAAAGAGACGTTCATCCCTAATTTAGGGGTGATACAAGTAGAAGATGCGGAAACAGGCAAGGTACGCCTCATAAACACGGGATCAAAAAAAGTGCGTAACGGGTATGGACAATACCATAGTGAGCGGGTAGCCTATTTTAATGATGCTTTTGCAAAATCTGGCAGTGGCGTATTGAGTTGTAGGGTAGATGAAAGCTATGTAAAAAAATTGTTGGGGTATTTTAAACGTAGAGGATAGATGAACGTATTGGGGTATTTTAAGAAAAAAAAGAAATGCATCATGGCCATAGCACGGACAATGGGCGCGCTGCTGTTTCTGGTTTCTTTTGTGGGTATCGCCCAAGATAATTCCAAGGTTTCCGCACAAATAGATACGACCAGCATACGTATTGGGGAGCAAATCACCTATAAGATCACCGTAGAAACGGATTCGCTTAACGTGGTCCATTTCCCGGAAGACCAGACCTTTTCCCCATTGGAAATGGTGGAAGCCCTAAAAATAGATACAGCTAAAAACAAGGACAGGATTACGCTGCAGCGCATGTACGCACTGACCCAATTTGATAGCGGGGCGTATACCATTCCCCGCCAGCGTATCGCCATAAATGAACAACCTTTCTTTACGGACTCTTTTCAAGTAAAGGTTGCTGATGTAGTGGTAGACACCACCAAACAGAAAATGTTTGACATCAAACCCTTGATCAAAGTAGAGAAAAGTAATGCTAAACTTTGGTGGACGCTTCTCTTTATACTTTTAGGGTTACTCATCATTGGTGGTTTGGTCTATTGGTTCTTCCTAAGAAAAAAGCCTTTGACAGAAGAAGAAAAGGTGGCTTTGTTACCGCCTTATGATCGTGCTATTTTACAACTTAAGGAATTGGAGAATTCCCGATACCTTATCCAAGACGAATACAAAAAATACTATTCGGAGTTAACGGATATCGTACGGTCCTATTTAGAGGAAGATGCCCATGTTTCCGCTTTGGAAAGCACCACGGATCAGCTGATAGAAAAACTGGAACTTTTAAAAGATGCCGGGGAACTACAAATTGAGGAAGACACGATCGTACAGTTCAAAAAAGTGCTACAGACGGCAGATTTGGTCAAATTTGCGAAATCAAAACCCCCTACCTCCGTTGCAGAGCAAGATAGGGCGGTCATTGAAAATATCGTGGTCAAGACCAAAGAAGCTTTACCGGAGCCAACAGAGGAAGAACTGCTTGAAAATGAAGAATACTTGGAAGAATTGGCCAGAAAGAAACAACGTAAACGTATTTGGCTTGCGGCATCACTATTTGGGGCAAGTATAATCATAGGTTTTGTGGTTGCAGGTTTTATTTATGGTTTTGGTTTTGTAAAAGACAGTATCCTAGGGCATCCTACCAAAGAATTATTGGAAGGGGAATGGGTACAGAGTGATTATGGTTTTCCGCCCATAGAACTGAGCACGCCCAAAGTACTGTTACGACAAGAGGTGGAACTGCCACCGGAACTTAAGGATAGTATTCAGGCCTTGCAAGCATTTGGGTATCGAAGTAGCCAGGGACTTTTTACCGTGATCACCTCCTCCACCACTTTTGCATCTGCAAACGACCCCAATTTTGAAAAACCTATTGAACAACTCTTATTGAGCTTTGAGCAACAAGGTGCTAAAAATATCATTACCAAACAGGAAGAATTCATTACCCAAGCAGGTGTACAGGGGATGAAAACTTACGGTAGCGGTAAATTTAAAGTACCCAAAGAATCAGAGCTGATCAAAGGGAATTACGCTATTTTAAGTTTTGGCGGTAAGGGGTTCATGCAACAAATAGTGATTACCTGGTTGGAGGACGATAGCTATGCGGAACAAATTGTTGAACGTATTTTGGCTTCGGTCAACGTAAAAACCCAAACCTAATGTTTGAAGGAATAGAATTTGCACATCCACAGTTGTTCTGGCTGCTATTGCTACTTCCATTGGCGATTGCATGGTATTTCTTTACGTGGAAAAGGCAACTGGCTTCCCTAAAAATATCCAGTATCAAAGGGTTTGGCCCTTCGCATTTTCTTTCAAAAGTAAAGCCTTTACTTTTTGTATTACGGTTATTGGCTTTGGCGGCGGTCATCATGGCTCTGGCAAGACCGCAGACCAAAGATGTATCTACCCGTACCAAAACCACAAAAGGTATTGATATTGTCATGGCCATTGACGTTTCTTCCAGCATGTTGGCCCAAGATTTAAAACCCAACCGATTGTCCGCTTTGCGTAAAGTTGCGGCGGAATTCATCAAGAAAAGACCCAACGATCGTATTGGACTGGTCGCCTATGCGGGTGAAAGCTATACCAAAACGCCCATTACCAGTGATAAGTCCATTGTTTACCGTTCCCTTAAAGAGATTAGCTATGGCGAATTGGAAGATGGAACGGCCATAGGCATGGGCTTGGCTACATCGGTCAATCGTCTAAAAGAAAGCAAGGCGGTGAGTAAAGTGATTATTTTATTGACGGATGGGGTAAACAATTCCGGCTTTATAGAACCCCAGACCGCAGCTGATCTTGCCGTGGAATACGACATTAAAACATATACCATTGGTTTGGGGACCAATGGAAACGCATTGACGCCAATTAGCTACAAGCGTGACGGTTCTTTTCAATATGGCATGCGGCAGGTAGAGATTGACGAAAAACTATTGAAAAACATTGCCGAGGTTACGGGCGGGCAGTATTTCCGTGCCACGGACAATGAAAAATTAGAGGAAATCTATAACGAAATCAACAAGCTGGAAAAAACGGAAATCGAGGAGTTTAAATACACCCGTTTTGAAGAACGGTTCCGGCCGCTCATATTTTTGGCTTTGGGCTTATTAGTGTTGGAATGGGCCCTTAGGGTAACCCTATTTAAAAGTTTTATCTAATGGAGATCGTACAATTTGATGAAAAATTATACTTCTACCTACTGGGTATCGTTCCCATCATGGTCTTCATTTTCCTTATGGTACAACTTTGGAAAAAACGCAAGCAGCGTGCTTTTGCAGATTCCCCACTTTTAAAAAGATTGGCTCCCAATAAATCCAGTTTTAAAGCCACCTTAAAACTGATATTCCTCCTCTTGGGACTCTCGTTTTTGGTGTTGGCCTTGGTCAATCCTAAAATTGGCACCAAACTGGAAACTGTGAAACGTGAAGGGGTGGATATTGTTTTTGCGGTCGATGTTTCCAAAAGCATGCTGGCAGAGGACATTGCACCCAATAGAATGGAGAAATCCAAACGCTTGGTATCGGAAATCATCAACCAGTTGGCCAGTGATCGTATTGGGATTATCGCCTATGCCGGTCAGGCATATCCGCAACTTCCCATTACTACGGACTATGGGGCGGCAAAAATGTTTTTGCAAGGCATGAACACCAATATGCTCTCTTCCCAAGGAACGGCCATCAACTCCGCCATCGATTTGGCCACCACCTATTACAATGATGAAGCACAGACCAATAGGGTTCTTTTTATTATTTCGGACGGAGAAGACCATTCTGAAGGAAACACCCAAGCTGCCGTTGAGGATGCTGTTGCGAACGGCATAAAAGTATATACCATTGGCGTTGGAAAACCCAAAGGGGGGCCTATTCCCATCAAACGCAACGGTGTTGTGGAGACCTTTAAAAAGAATTCTGAAGGCGAAGTGGTCATCACTAAATTAAACGAACCTATTTTAGCGGCCATTGCAGAAGAAGGAAACGGCACTTATATTAATGGGTCCAATACGGAAGCTGCCGTAGAATTCATAAAGGAAGAGCTAAACAAAATGGACAAGAAAGAATTTGAAGCCAAGCAGTTTGCAGAATTCAAGGACCAATTTCAATGGTTTTTGGGTATCGGTCTTTTATTTTTATTTTTAGAGGTCTTTTTATTGGATAGAAAAACAGGCTGGCTCAAAAAGTTGAACCTTTTTAATGAACATAACCATGCACAGTAAAAACATCCTTTGGGTATGTATGGCGTTGGTCATGCTAAACGTTGGGGCACAAGATAATACCGAAGCCCAAAAACGTGCCGAAAAAGCGTTACGGGAATCCAAGGACCTTACGTACGAGGCCAATGAAAATCTGTTGCAGAATGATTTTGTACAAGCAGAGGGGGAATATCGAAAAGCCATTTCCAAAAGTGGGGAAAATGCTACGGCCCCTTATAATTTAGGCCGTGCTTATTACAATAGGGAAAGTTTGACCGAAGCTTTTAGTAAATTTAAACAAGCGGGCGAAAAAGCTACTGAAAAACCGGTAAAACACAAATCTTTCCATAACATGGGCAATGTGTTCATGAAAAATAAGGAATACCTAAAAGCGGTCGAATCCTACAAGGAATCTTTACGTAACAATCCTAATGATGAAGAAACCCGTTATAACTTGGCCCTTGCTAAAGAATTGCTAAAAAAGCAACAGGACGAACAAAAAAACGACGATAATAAGGGAGGCGAGGACAATAAGGACGAGAAAGACGAACAGGATAAGAACAAAGACCAAAATCAGGACGGGGAAGACGAGAAGGATAAAGAAGGTGATCAAAAGGATGACCAAAACAAGGATGAAGGTGACGATGGCGATAAAGGCAATGAAAAGCCTGAAGAGAACAAAGAAGGTGATGGTGAAGAAAAGAAAGAACAAAAACAACAGCCTAAAGATGGCGAACAAGAGAAAAAAGAAAAGCCCAGGCCTAACCAACTTTCCCAGCAGCAAATTCAAAACTTGCTAGAAGCCATGCAGAACGAAGAAAAGAAAGTGCAGGAAAAAATGGAAGCCAAAAAAGTCAAGGGGGCCAAAATTAAAAACGAAAAAGACTGGTAATGCGAACGGTATTGTTCAAAAAGCTGTGGTTAGTGCTACCCCTGTTATTTTTAGGGACTGGCCTTTTTGCCCAAGATGCTGCGGAGGTTAGCTTTAATGTGGAACTCAGCAAGGAAAAACTGGGCATCAACGAACGGCTTCGTATAAAATTTTCCATGAACAAGGACGGGGATAATTTTATACCTCCGGATTTTAGCGGTTTCCAAGTGGTCATGGGACCGTCGCAAAGTATCAGTTCCTCATGGATAAATGGAAAACGTAGTTTCTCAAAATCGTACTCTTACATTGTAAAACCCAAAAACCAAGGAAGTTTCACCATTGGTCAAGCCACCATTGAAATAGGCGGTAAGGTCTATAAAACGAGGGCTAAAACCGTAACGGTAACGGCCGCGGTCGCCAATCCCAACGCGCCAAAAAGCGCCAATGACGTAGCGGATGAAAATCTGCATTTGATAGCGGAAGTTTCCAAAGCAAATCCCTATTTGAACGAAGCGGTCACCGTAGTGTACAAACTGTATATCAGTCCAGATATTTCCGTGACCAACTTTAGGCCGGTAGGTAGCCCTAAATACAACAATTTCTGGAACCAAGATATTCCTGTCACCAAATACAATACCGTCAACGGCACTTATAACGGCAAACCTTACCGTAGTGTTATTTTAAAACGTGTTGTGTTGTATCCGCAGAAAACAGGAAAATTGGAGATTGAACCACTGTCTTTGGAAGTTTATGTGGATGTCCCCACCAACCGACGTGATTTTTTTGGTGGTAAAATTTATACGCAAGCCAGTAAAACCGTTTCGGCGGGTAAACGGTCCTTAAACGTTAAGGCCTTACCGGAAGCTGGCAAACCAGCTAATTTTTCCGGGGCCGTGGGCGAATTCGATTTTTCCGTTACCACGACCAAAACAGCATTGAACGCTTCAGAATCTTTACAAGCCAAAGTGGAGGTGTCCGGTAAGGGAAACCTTAAACTTTTCCAACTTCCAGAACCGGATTTGCCCAGTGCGCTGGAGGTGTATGAACCGGAATTTGATGAAAAGATAAGAACTACGGCATCTGGGATGCAGGGTAAAGTGTCCAACAATTACACTATAGTACCCTCCTATCGTGGTAAGTATCCAATTCCAAGCATATCCTTTACCTACTTTAATCCTAAAACCGGTAAATATAGTGCCCTTAATTCTGAAGAAATAATGGTTGATGTCATGGAAGGACCCGAAAGTGAAGGTGCAGGGACAAACATCGTTGCAGGCAACCAGAAAATTACCATCCCTACCGGAAAGCAATTCCATTTCATCAAGGTAAAACCCAATTTGACCAGCATGGCCAGCTCCAATTTCTTTGGCTCCAACAAATTTTATGCGCTGCTCTTTGGTCCGTTGTTGTTAATTCCATTGCTCATATTGGTAGTGCGTAAACGGGAAAAAGACGCCCAAAACGTTGAGGGCAACCGTTTGCGAAAAGCAAACCGTTTGGCACGCAAATACCTGTCTACTGCCAAAAAAGAACTCGGTAACGAAACTAATTTCTACATTGCCTTGGAAAAGGCCCTTCATAATTATTTGAAGGCAAAACTAAAAATAGAGACTTCAGATTTTAGTAAAGAAAAAATCGTAGGGTTATTGAACGATAAGAATGTGGATAGTGGGATTGTAGAAGAATTCATATCCCTCTTAAAGAACTGCGAAATGGCCCGTTACAGCCCTTTTACGGATGTTCAGATGCAAAACGATTATGAAAAAGCAAGTGAAACTATCTCTAAAATGGACAAGCAGTTATGAAAAAACCATGGATAGTATTGGCGGTGTTCTTTTGTAACCTTATGGTCTTTGCCCAGAACAACACCCTATTTGAGCAAGCTACCAAGGCGTATAACGAAGGTGAATTTGAAAAGGCCATTGCTTTTTACCAACAAATCCTTGGTAATGAAAAACACTCTGCCAACCTTTATTTTAATTTGGCCAACGCACATTACAAACTAGGGGAAATAGGACCTAGTGTCTACTATTACGAAAAAGCTTTACTATTGAACCCTGGGGATAGTGAGATCAAAAACAACTTAAGCTATGCCCAGAATATGAAACTGGATGCCATAGAAAAGATTCCGGAAAGTGCATTTGCAAGATTCTATAATGCCACGGTAGCCCAACTTTCTTTTGACCAATGGGCGTATCTGGCCGTGGGTATGATGTTTCTTTTTGTAGTGTCTTATCTGTTATACTACATGCTTTTTGGCGCCACTAAAAAACGTATAGCCTTTATTACAAGTCTGGCATCCATTTCTTTATGTATGGTTTCCGTGGTTTTTGCCTATTGGCAATACCAAGAAAATGCGGCCAACAATCCTGCCATCATTTTCTCCAGGGAAGTCACCATTACCTCTGAACCCAATGAACGGAGCGAAAGGATTTTTACGCTTCACGAGGGAACCAAGGTAAATGTTCTTGAAAAACTGGGCGATTGGCAAAAAATTAGAATCGCCGATGGGCAAACCGGATGGTTACCCCAAGAAAATCTAAAACTGTTAAAAGATTTTTAAAATAGATTTAACAAAAGTTGATAGTGATACTGTTATCTTTAACACACAATTTGTAAAATGCTTAAGTACTTTTACCATTCCTTTGTTGCATTGTTGTTGGTCCTAGCTGTTCTTGGACCCACTGTGCTATCATTTTACAGCACCGATGGTGACACCTACGTTATGGAACTGAGTGGAGAGGAAAGCAATGAGCAGGAAGCGGAGAAAACCTTGGATAAGAAAGAACTTTTTTTTGAATGGTGGAAAGAAGATGCCAACCTATGTGGTTGCAATGCGCCAACCATAAATACCCCTTATCAACTTATAGCTGTTAATTTCACGTTGGAAATTGTACTTCCCCCACCAAAGGGCAACGTTTAACACGTTCCGTAATTAATTTCTTTATTAACCAAACCGTCCAAGGTCTTAACTAAACTACCTTGGGCTACAAACAAATAATTTATGTTCAAGTATTTAAAAAATGACCTTCCCGCAAGTGTTGTGGTGTTCTTTGTGGCACTGCCGCTCTGTCTTGGGATTGCTTTAGCTAGTGGTGCCCCCTTGTTTTCTGGGCTCATTGCCGGTATTATAGGTGGTATTCTAGTTGGTGTGCTAAGTGGCTCCCAGATTGGCGTAAGTGGGCCGGCAGCAGGTCTGGCGGCAATTGTTTTGGCTGCCATTGGTTCCTTAGGGTATGAGCCCTTTTTGGTGGCCGTAGTCCTAGGTGGTGTTATCCAACTTGTTTTCGGTATATTAAAATTGGGAATCATTGGATATTATTTTCCCTCATCCGTTATCAAAGGGATGTTGACGGGAATTGGTATTATTATCATTTTAAAGCAAATCCCTTATTTTTTCGGGTTCGATAAGGACCCTGAAGGGGATTTTGCTTTTTTTCAGATTGATGGGGAAAATACCTTTTCTGAAATCTTTAATACCATCAGCGGGATCATTAGTGGAAACTTCACTTTGGGGGCTACCTTGATTGCAATTATTGCCATGATCATCTTGATTCTTTGGAGCAATGTCCTTTCTAAAAAAGGAAAGTTTTTTCAGTTGGTACAAGGTCCCTTAGTAGCTGTAGTCGCTGGAATCGTTTTTTACGTGTTGACCAAGGACAGTAGTACCCTTGGATTGACCGAAGAACATCTTGTAGCCGTGCCTGTTCCTGATGGTATAGACAGTTTTTTAGGACAGTTTAGTTTTCCGGATTTTAGTGCTATAGGCAACCCAGAGATATGGATTACCGCCTTTACCATTGCCTTGGTGGCCAGTTTGGAAACCCTTTTATGTGTAGAAGCTACGGACAAGTTGGATCCCCAGAAAAGAGTAACCCCTACAAACAGGGAACTGTTGGCCCAAGGTAGTGGTAATATCGTTTCTGGATTAATTGGGGGAATCCCTATCACCCAAGTAATTGTAAGAAGTTCCGCAAATATCCAGTCCGGTGGTAAGACGAAAACGTCGGCCATTGTCCATGGATTCTTTTTGTTGATTTCAGTAATGTTAATACCAACACTGTTAAACAAGATTCCTTTATCCGTTCTAGCTGCTGTTCTCTTTATTGTTGGGTACAAACTGGCAAAACCGCAATTGTTTAAAACCATGTGGAATCTAGGATGGAAGCAATTTTTACCCTTTATCGTTACCGTTTTGGTTATCGTCTTTAAAGATTTACTTTGGGGAATTGGTATTGGTCTGGCCGTTGGTATCATCGTCATTTTGATCAAGAGCTACCAGAACTCGCACTTTTTACATATGGAAGAAAATGAAGCTGGCAATAAGATTAAAATGACCTTGGCGGAAGAAGTTACCTTTTTTAACAAAGGAGCCATTTTAAAGGAACTGGATAGCCTTCCAGAGAATTCCAGTTTGGAATTGGACGTGCGAAAAACACGATATTTGGACAATGACATCATTGAAATCCTAGAAGATTTTTCGGAAAAAGCCAAAAACAGGAACATCAATATCACGCTGGTTTCCGAGCGTGGAATTGTTGAAAATCCGGACAGTTATATTGAATTTTTTAAACTAAGACCCAAAACAGCATAAACGTATAATTATGAACGCACAAACAAAAGAAACCCAAGCAGCCTTAACTCCTGCTGGTGCCATATCGCTATTAAAAGAAGGGAATACCCGTTTTGTAGCCAGTAAGCAGGCAGACCGTGATTTGCTACGGCAAGTTGCGCAAACCACTTCCGGACAATATCCTTTTGCTACTATTTTAAGTTGTATTGATTCCCGTGTATCGGCGGAATTGGTATTCGATCAAGGTGTAGGCGATATCTTTAGTGCACGTGTAGCCGGCAATATCGTAAATGAGGATATTTTAGGAAGTATGGAATTCGCCTGTAAGCTAGCAGGAACCAAAGTAATCGTTGTTTTGGGGCACACCAGCTGTGGAGCGGTAAAAGGAGCATGTGACGACGCTAAAATGGGCAATCTAACCACCTTGCTCCATAAGATAAAACCCGCAGTAAGGGCAGTGAGCGAACCTGCCAATATAGGCAGTCGTACTTCAAAGAACATCGATTTTGTGAACAATGTCGCTAGAACCAACGTGCAGCTTACCATAGAGGATATCAGAAGCCTTAGTCCCGTTTTAAAGGAGATGGAAGACAATGGTGAAATTGCCATAGTTGGGGCCATGTATGATATTGCAGATGGCAAAGTCCACTTTATGTAATAGAGCACCCTAGCGTAACCAAAAAAATTGGGCCAATACTTCTTGAAGGTATTGGCTTTTGTTTTCTTATTTTTATTTAATAATTCCTAATACCCAACCACTATGTTCAAACACGTACGAGGAGACCTTTTTGGCGGAATAACGGCAGGTATCGTTGCCCTACCTTTAGCACTTGCTTTTGGGGTAAGCTCTGGTTTAGGACCAAGCGCAGGATTATACGGAGCCATTTTCATAAGTTTCTTCGCTGCATTGTTTGGAGGAACAAACACCCAAATTTCTGGGCCAACAGCACCCATGACCGCTGTAAGTATGGTGGTTATTGCCGGAATTTTGGCGGTAAACAATGGAGATATCGACAAGGCATTGCCGGCAATATTGACCGTATTTTTATTGGCTGGGCTTCTACAAATAGGGCTCGGGTTTTTAGGATTGGGCATGTATATCAAATACATTCCGTATCCCGTAGTATCGGGTTTTATGACCGCTATTGGTGTTATTATCCTAGTAACCCAAATTCTTCCTGCGGTTGGGTATTATCCCAAGGAAGACACGGCCTACGTTTCCAATTATATGGATGGGGCGAAAGAAAAACTTTTGGAAAAAACCTTACTTGACGAGAAAGGCGATGCCCCTTTGGTCGTAGACAATTTTACCAATGCCATAACTCGAGCAGACCAAATTACGGAGCAGGCTATTTTAAAAGAAGCCAAGAACCTGGCAGGCAACAATGCTTCCGGCGTTATTGGCACCCTAAAAGTACTACCTAGGGCCTTAGCCAACATTAACTGGTTGGAGTTGGCCTTGGCTCTGGCCACCATTCTGATTATCTACGGATTTAAAAGGATTACAAAGGCCATTCCCAGCACGTTGGTGGCTTTGGTGGTCGTATCCGGTATTGCATACGGTTTTGGGCTAAACTATCGTCCTATTGAAGAGATACCCAGTGGGCTGCCCATACCAAAATTGGAGATTTTTACAGCCTTTGATTTAAGTTCGGTCACCCCCTATTTTTTCACTGCACTTACATTAGCACTATTAGGGGCTATTGATTCCTTACTAACTTCAGTGGTCGCGGATAACATGACCAAAACCAAACATAAACCCAATAAGGAACTGGTTGGACAAGGAATTGGAAATACCATTGGTGCGCTCTTTGGGGGTATCCCCGGGGCCGGGGCAACCATACGTACCGTGGTCAATATCAATTCCGGTGGGAAAACCCGATTATCAGGGATGATTGCCGGGGTACTTTTATTGATCGTTCTTTTGGCTCTAGGACCCGTAGCTTCCCAAATTCCCGCAGCGGTTTTGGCAGGCATCCTAGTAACGGTTGGTATTGGTGTAATGGATTATAAGGGATTAAAAGCAATTCCCCACCTTCCCAGAGATATAAAATTGGGACCTATTAAATTAAGTTCAGAAGTCATCATCATGCTTGTGGTCATGGTACTCTCCTCCGTTTGGAACTTGGTGTACGCTGTGGGTATAGGACTGGTATTGGCATCTCTGACCTTTATGAAAAAAATTGGGGACGTAACCGCCAAACTACTTCAGATGAACGTGTTGTCCGAGGAAACTTGGCCGGATGAAAAAGATTTTCCGGAAAAACTAAAGGAAGAAGTTTTCATTAAACATCTTAATGGACCCTTGTTTTTTGGTTCTACCAATGAATTTCAACAACTGGCAAGCAAAATACCCGATACCGCAAATACCGTTATTTTTAGGTTGGAGCGCATGCAGTACTTGGATCAGTCCGGATTGTATGCTATGGAAGACGTTGTCTTTGACTTAAAACTTAAGAAAAGGAACGTCCTTTTCGTTGGGGTACAAGAGCAGCCAAAATTGATGATGGAACGCACGGATATCATCCCGGACCTAGTTGCTAGGGAACATATCTTTTTTGATTTTAAAAGTTGTTTGGAATGGGTGAAGACCAATATTAAAAACAAGGACTAACGAGGTCTTTTTAGTAGTGCAGGATGTTCCTTTAAAATACAATCCCATTTGAAAGCCCTAGTCTATGAACAGTTTCAAGGTCCCTTAACCGTACAAAAGGTAGCGGACCCTAGCCCTACTAAAGACGGTGTGGTGGTAAAGGTGAGCGCAACCGGACTGTGCAGAAGTGATTGGCACGGCTGGATGGGACATGATCCGGATATTGTCCTGCCCCACGTCCCCGGACATGAATTGGCCGGAACCATTGAGGCCATAGGCAAAGACGTTAAGAACTTTAAGGTTGGTGATCGGGTAACCACACCCTTTGTTTGCGGTTGTGGCAAATGCCCACAATGCCACTCTGGAAACCATCAAATCTGCGACAATCAATCACAACCAGGTTTTACCCATTGGGGTTCCTTTGCAGAATATGTACGATTGGATTTTGCAGATACCAATCTGGTCAAAATCCCAGAAGAGATGGAGGATAGTACCGCCGCCACATTGGGGTGCCGATTTATTACATCGTACAGGGCTGTAGTGGACCAAGGCAAGGTCAAAGGTGGGCAGTATGTTGCCGTACACGGTTGTGGTGGCGTTGGCCTTTCGGCTATCATGATTGCCCATGCCATGGGTGCACAGGTCATTGCCATTGATATTAATAAAGCTTCCTTAGCCCTTGCCAAAGAAATGGGTGCTTATACCATCATTAATGCTACTGAAAACTCCGATGTCATTGCTCAAGTTAAAGCCTTGACCAAAGGAGGGGCACATCTTTCCATTGATGCATTGGGTAGTGCTACTACTTGCTTTAATTCTATTGCCAACCTGCGGAAACAAGGAAGACATGTTCAAGTAGGTTTGCTGTCCGGTGATGAGCAACATCCTAAAATCCCCATGGATCAAGTAATTGCCAATGAGCTGGAATTAATAGGAAGTCATGGCATGCAAGCTTTTAGATATCCAGAAATGTTGGATTTGATACAAAGTGGAAAGCTTGCGCCCAACAAGCTTATAGAAAAAACCATTAGTCTGGAACAAGCAAGAACCGCCTTGCCTGCTATGAACAGTTTTGAGCATGCAGGAATGCTAATTATCAATTCATTTTGATGCAAATACCAGTCGCCTAAAACCTTAGGTACACCTAACGTAACTTTTGGCAATGCTATAGAAGAACTTAGGGGTTTTTGGTTTCCCTTTTAGTCAAGACAATTCACTAAATTTGCCTGCCAGCAATGCGGACAACCATGATTGAGACCATAAAGGAACATTTAACGACCGTAGAAAAATTCGATTCCACATCTAAAGAGGAAATCGAAAGTTTCCGTATCAAATACTTGGGTAAAAAAGGGCTCTTAAATTCTTTTTTTGCCGAGTTTAAAAATGTGCCCAATGAACAGAAAAAAGAGTTTGGGCAGGTCATTAACCAGTTAAAAAATGCGGCTACTGAAAAGGTGAATTCCTTAAAGGCGGCCTTGGAAAATACGACGCAGACCACAACCCATTTTGGGGATTTAACCCGCCCTGGATATCCTATTGAAATTGGGGCAAGGCATCCTATTTCCATCGTAAAAAACCAAATTATCGATATTTTCTCCAGAATTGGCTTCAATGTTTCCGAAGGACCTGAAATTGAGGACGATTGGCATAATTTTACCGCGTTAAACCTTCCGGAATACCATCCGGCCAGGGATATGCAGGATACCTTTTTTATCCAAACCGACCCAGATATTCTTCTGCGTACCCATACCTCATCCGTACAAGTGCGCTATATGGAAAACAACCAACCCCCGATCCGGACCATTTCTCCGGGAAGGGTGTACAGAAACGAGGCCATTTCCGCGCGTTCGCACTGTTTTTTCCACCAGGTGGAAGGGCTGTATATTGACAAAAATGTATCCTTTGCAGATTTAAAACAGACCTTGCAATATTTTACCAATGAGCTATTCGGAAAATCCAAAATACGGCTACGGCCTTCCTATTTTCCATTTACGGAACCCAGCGCGGAAGTAGATGTGTATTGGGGCTTGGAAACCGAAACGGACTATCGCATGACCAAAGGTACGGGCTGGTTAGAAATTATGGGGTGTGGTATGGTGGATCCTAACGTACTGCAAAATTGTGGTATTGATCCTGAAATTTATTCCGGTTTTGCCTTTGGTATGGGCATTGACCGCATTGCGTTGCTACTCCACCAAATTTCTGACATTCGGTTATTGAGCGAGAACGATGTGCGCTTTCTGGAACAGTTTAGGTCCTCACTATAAGTTAGTATGGGTTATCGTAGAAACACCTTAGTCGCTTTCAATACCCATTGTGAAAAAAGATATTGACATTCCAATTTCTAAAGACGTTTATGTTGCTCTGGCCTATGAATGGAATAAAGAATTTCTTGGCCGGGAATGGAATGCCTATATCATCAATAACCGCAGCACACCTATTGAAATGGCATTGGTAGTCTCCAAAGGCTATGACGGAGACCGAAAGACCTCCACTATGCGTTATGCTTTTGGGGTGGTCAAAGCCAAAGGGTTTGAAAAAATTGAAATGGTTACGGAAGATGTGCTTGGTTTGACCAATGAATTCTTTGTTACCTATTATGCAGATGACAAACTTTATGAAAAACGTTTTCTTTTTGAAAAAAACAGCGTTACAGAAAAGAACTTGGTTCACGTTCCGGTATTGGAATTAGAAGGCGTGCTCGCTGTGTAACTTATAAAACTTTGCGGCCTTAACCCTTATTTACCACTGGGAAAATGGCTTTTGGGCCAGTTGGGAATTGTAATACCGTACATCCCCGGTAACTTCATCTCCCAGCCAGTCGGGTTTTACAAATACTTCATTTTCATGCTGCAGCTCTATTTCTGCAATGACCAAGCCTTGGTTATCCCCAAAAAATTCGTCCACTTCAAAAAGGTGTCCCCCCACTTCAACTTCATATCGGGTCTTCTCCAGGAGACCGGGCTCACATAAATTCATTAGCTCCGTTGCTTCTTTCAAGGGAACCTCAGTTTCCCATTCAAATCTTGTGGTACCGGCGTCGTTCCCTTTTCCTTTTACCGTCAAATAGCCCATTTCCCCCTTTATGCGAATGCGCACCGTTCTATTTGGATCGGTGTTCAAAAACCCTTGGACAATCTTAGTTTGCCGCACAGCCATTGTTTTATACACCTCGGATGTTACCAAAAACTTGCGTTCGATTTCTATCATATTCATTTTTGTGCCAGTTGTTTTATGGTTTCTGATGGAATATGCGTTTGTTCAAAAGAGTGGTTTGCAAGCCAGATCATGCCCAATGCGATTTCCTTAGGGTGGATTACCCGATACTTTTTTGTAGGGCCTTGAAGTAAAAACCCAAAAAACAGCATAAGTTTTTTAACGATATACTCCGCCGGCCTTTTTTCTTTTCGGTTACCTCCGATCATGGAAGGTTGCAGCAAGTGGGTCTTGGGAACACCAATACGCAACACTTCATCTTCCATTTCCCCTTTTACCCTGTTATAAAAAAAAGTACTGGAAGCTCTGGCCCCAAGCGCAGAAACGACCATGAGGCTTTGAATGTTATTCTCCTTACATAATTTGGCCGCACTTACCGGAATACCATAGTCTATTTTTTCGTACAGTTGTTTGTCCGGGGTTTTGGCATTGGTCGTTCCTACACAACAAAATACCTCATCTGCCTTAAAATGTTTCTTTTGGTCTTCCAATTGAAGAAGATCTACCAAATGTTCTTCAAGCCTGTCATGCTGAAAGCCAACGGACCTTCGGGAAAACAATACAATCTTGCTGTAGCGGTCATCTTGCAAGAGTAGATGTAAAAGTGTTTCTCCCACCAGACCAGTGGCCCCAAATACGATAGCTATTTTTCCAGTGGTCTTCATCAAACTAAATATAGCCTAAATTTGAGTATGGACTTTGATTTTCCTTTACGAAAGATCATTCATGTGGATATGGACGCTTTTTATGCTTCCGTAGAACAACATGACCACCCAGAACTTAAGGGAAAACCCTTAGCCGTTGGTGGGGGTTCCAAAAGAGGTGTGGTTTCCGCAGCCAGTTATGAGGCCCGCAAATTTGGCGTCCGTAGTGCCATGAGCGGCTTTTTGGCCAAACGCAATTGTCCAGACCTCATCTTTGTTAAACCCCGTTTTGATCGCTACAAAGAAATCTCCCAACAGGTGCGAAGTATTTTTTATGAATACACGGATTTGGTGGAGCCCCTTTCTCTGGACGAAGCCTATTTGGACGTGACCGAGAACAAAAAAGGAAACCCCTCTGCCACTCTTGTCGCACAAGATATTAGAAACCAAATATTGGAAAAGACCGGGCTTACGGCTTCTGCGGGGATATCCATCAATAAGTTTATAGCCAAAGTGGCTAGCGACTACAACAAACCCAATGGCCAGAAAACGGTAAATCCGGAAGAGGTCATTGATTTTTTGGAGGTCTTGGACATCCGAAAGTTTTATGGTGTGGGCAAGGTCACCGCCGAAAAAATGTACAAATTGGGCATTTTTACCGGGAAGGATTTAAAAACGAAATCCGAAGAATTTCTTGATAGCCATTTTGGTAAAAGTGGTGGTTACTATTACAAAGTGGTTCGTGGCATTCACCTGAGTGAGGTAAAACCGCATCGCATTCCAAAATCGGTTGGGGCAGAACGTACCTTTAGCGAAAACCTGAGCAGTGAAGTTTTTATGTTGGAACGTCTGGAGCATATTGCGGAAGAGCTGGAAAAACGATTAAAAAAGACAAAGGTTGCGGGAAAAACCATCACACTAAAAATAAAATACAGCGATTTTACCTTACAGACCAGAAGCAAGACCCTTGCCTATTACGTAGCCAGCAAGTCCTTGATTTTTGAAACTGCCAAGGAACTCTTGTATCAAGAGGGATTAGGCAATTCCGTTCGCCTCTTGGGGATTTCCCTGGCCAACCTAAACACGGAAAACAAAAAGCCCCAAAAAGACGAGAAACCACTTTCCATACAATTAAAGTTCCAGTTATAAGAGCTATATGGACTTTACAGAAACGGCAAAAGTCCAGATAATTAGGGAAGAGGCCAAAATACCTATAGCATTGGCCATAAAAGCTTTTTTGCGTTCCATCCTAAAAAGGTAGGTCGCTATGGTCCCGGCATAAACCCCGGTGCCGGGCAAAGGAATCATTACAAAAAGTGCCAAACCAAAAAAACCGAATTTTTGAATTTTGTCGCCCGTACCCACTTTGGCACGTTTTGCCACCCAAACCGCTGCCTTTTTATACGGTCGCCATCTGATCAGACCTTGATTTACATAATTTAAAAAGAAAAGCATTAACGGAAATACCAGCAGGTTGGCCAAAAAACAGCAAATAAAAACCAGATAACTATTGACCCCTTGCGAAATCCCATAGGGAATACCTACCTTGGATTCCCCAAAGGGAGAAATACTCCATAAAATAGCGGTTATTAAATCTATCATTGGCAATTTTTTGTAAAGCTATAACTCAAAGTATCTGAATGCAGCCAATGAAACGCTAAAAGTGCACTAAAAAGTATCCGAAGAATACGTTTCTTCCAACGTATCGTAAAATTGGGTCAATTGTGCTAAAAAAGAAGCTTTATCACAGTAGACAGACCAGTCTTTTTTTATCTTTAGGTTATGAAAAAACCGAATATCAAGGAACATATTGTAGAAACGGCAAGTTCATTGTTCTATGTCAATGGTTACAATTCTACCGGAATCAATGAAATAATTGCAAAATCAGGGGTTGCAAAAGCTACACTCTACCACCATTTTAAATCGAAAGAGGCACTTTGCATTGCCTACTTAGAGAAAAAGCACCACGATTTTATGGGGGAACTAAGACCTTATATCGCCGCTAAGATGGAAGGGCGTCAGCAATTGCTGGGTATTTTTGATTATTTAAGGGACCTATACAGAAAAGGGGATTTTTACGGGTGTTGGTCCAGTAAGACCATGAGCGAACTTCCACCCGAAAATGTGCATATAGCAGCGGTAATACAACAGCAAAAAAAGGAACTTCTATTCTTCTTGGGAGAAGTGGTTGGCGATAATCTAATGAACATTTCCAAAGCAGAAACAGAGCGAATATCCGGAGGGCTCTATTTATTATATGAAAGTGCGATTATGGAAAGTCATTTTCATAAAAACGACTGGCCTATCCATTTGGCCAAAAGCATTGGTCCTTCTTTATTTGCCGGAATCGCCATTAAATAAGGGAGACCTTTGCAAAGGTCTCTAAGGGATTATCAATTCCCAGCAAAAAGAAATCCTGTTGGTCCTATGAAAATTCATATAGATCCAACAGGATTTACAACCCAACATGATTCTTACTCGATAATTGAACCCCTATTTTCCAGCACTGGGTCAGTTTGCCAAAAGGTCAATATCAACTTCTTTACTGTACGGTCAACGTATTGTCCGTGCTTGTAGGGTTTAAAGGGCAGAAATACACATATTCTCCCTTTTTTAGGTTTGTAGGTTTTGAAGTTTGCTTGCTGTCCGTTCCAACAGGAGCTGTTACATAAGCCGTTTGTATATGATTTTCAGGTTTGCTAATGTCCTTCCCTTTTTCTACCAATACGAAACCAACATTGTGATCTACCCCACTATTGCTGACTTCAAAAATGTATGTTCCTTCATTGACCGTAAGATGTTTTTGGGTAAACTCCCCAGAGGTTTGTTCCAAAGCAATGGTCTTTACCCTTTTTTCCATCATCTTACCTTCCATCTTGTCCATTTTTTTCTCGCCGGTTGCTTCTTGGGCGTAGAATACAGATGTCAATGCCAATGCTACTACTGTGATTATTTTTTTCATGATCATTTTACTTTATTAAAGGTCCGTTTCTTTTTTTAAGGACCATTGGTTATACATATGTGCTTGGTCGTGCTTTCTTTAAAAAATTTCAAAAACACGACCTTATTTAAGATTACTTTTTGAATTGTTTAGGCTAAATCCAATGGCAGTGCCTCAGGAAAATCTACCGGTACGTCCGTTGTTTTGTGCAAATAATTGGAAATGGTCTTATCACCCACTAAAACAATGGTATCTACCAAGTTTTCCTTTGTCCATCCTGCATCAAAAAAATTGGAAACTACCGCCGTATCCGTGGCCCCTCTATTTTCAGTAATGTTCTTTGCCAAAGCGGCCAAAGCGTTCAATTTAGGATCAAATGAGGCCGTACCTGCCCTTAGTTCCATAATTTGCGCTTCCGTAAAATCGTTCATTTTTCCAATAGCGGTATGTGCAGCCAAACAGTAGGAACATTCGTTTACTTGGCTAACCGCCAAATTAACCACTTCTTTCTCCTTGGCCGTTAAGGATGTTTTGGCATTGGAAAGGTTCAAGTAATTCTGTAATGCATTGTTGGAATAGGCGTATGTGGCATATAGATTAGGTACAAAACCCAATGCGTTTTCCAAATTATCAAAAATAGCTTGATTGGTAGTACTTACCTGGTCTTTTGTAGGAACTTGAAATTTACTCATAATTCTTAATTTTTTTTGATTGTCCTTAAGGACAATCCCTGATTTACTAATTGATTTTTATTTTGGGTTTCCGGTGGTCGTTAGTCCTATCCCTAACTTGGGATGTGTGGTTTTTCTGCATCACAATAAAAATCGTGATGGTGTTTTTGTTCACAGTGATTATGTGATATGGCACTTTGTAGGGTAGCGGTTCTGCGTCCTTTAAATATTTCGATTAGATTAAAAATTGATTTTTCTATTGGCTTCATCATCTTTACGTTTTAAAATTATACGGCAAAGATGCGGCAATAGTGGAGCCATTTGTTAGTAGCAATTTCCCGACTACTTGCAGAAATTTCCTTTAGCCAGCTTTTTCTGGGGTTTCGCGGTACTCCGAAGGTGTCATTTGGGTCATTTTCTTGAAAAACCGACTAAAATGCGCGGGGTCGTTAAAACCAAGTTCAAAAGCAATTTCTTGGTTTTGCTTGTCCGTAAAATGCATTAATCGTTTTGCTTCCAATGCCAAACGATCCAAAATAATACGTTGGGGGGATTTTTGATTATAGAGGGAAAATAAATTGGAAAGGGTTTTTGGCGATTTAAACAAGAGTTCTGCATAATCGCTTACCTTTCTCTTGGTCTTATAATGGATATCCACCAAGTAATTGAATTTTCTAATGACTTCTATTTGGTCATTGTCCAGGTTTTTGAGTTTTAATTGTTCCTTTGCCAACCGTGTACTCATAATAATGAAGCGCTTAAGCATCATTTGGAGCATGTCTCCTTGTATGGCATCGGGGGTTGCAAATTCTTCTACCAACACCTCATAGAGCAAGTCAAAACGTTTTTGCAATTCTTGTGGAATGGTAATTATAGGGATATCCTGCGTGCCAAAAAACAAAATTCCGTTGCAGGACACTTCATTATCATGATCCGATATACAATAAAACTCCCTATTGAACAGAATTGCCGTTAACGGCAATTGGGTAGAAGCAAAGGACAACTTTTGCAAATAGGTGGCCGTCATTATTTGATTGGGGCCAAGTTCCATGGCCAAACCATCAATCGCAACGGTTACTGAAACCTTATTTCTATTCCATAAAAACTTGATGGTATTTTCCGTATCCGGAAACCTATTTTCGTCGGTTTTAATGCTATCCGTAAGCCCCAAAACAGCGTTCAATTTTGGTTCGTGAAACTCCAATCGCATAATGGTTCTTTCTATTTATGACAATTTAGTCTATAATTTTTGTTGACTCTTACACCCTTGTAGTTGCGTGTACCAAGCCATTTTTTTGAACAGAACTGTTAATGATCGTTATAAATTTTTCAAGCTCTGCAACTTTTCATAGTATTGAATATGAAAGAGATACAACATTACGACAAAGCGGCCCATTCTTTTTACACCAAACAACAATTTAAAAGTATGCCTGTAAGTGCTTGGGACCTATTTTCCAAGAACCTCTTAACCGTATCCCACAATCTTAAGGATATTGCTGTTTTGGATCAACTTTCCAAAAAAAACAGATGGAAAATACCCCAAGATATTGAAGAGGAAATCTTGGGCAAAAAGCATGTCATCGTTGTCACTGATACTGCGCTTAAAATTGTCCATGCGACCCATTCCATTTTTGATATGAACGGGTATACCCCGGATGAAATCATTGGTAAACAGCCAAAAATGTTCCAAGGGGAGGCTACCTGTACAACCACGGCTTCAAAAATCGCTACCGCCGTAAGAAACAAACAGGCTTTTGAGGCCGTTATCTTAAATTATAGAAAAGACGGTTCTACCTATAATTGTTGGATACAAGGGCAACCTGTTAAAAATACCAAAGGTGAGGTGGTCAACTTCATTGCGTTCGAAAAAGAAGTTGCCTAAAACGAGCACGTCTCTATTTCCGTAACGCGCAAGGTATTCACCATTCCTTTATCCTTTATGGGCATTGCGGCCAAACTGATAAGCATGTCCCCAACATCCAAAAACCCTTTCTTACAAGCAATTTGGTTTACGTCATCTATGGTTTCATCCGTGGATACGTAACGGTCGTAATAAAACGCTTTTACGCCCCAAAGGAGATTTAATTGGGAAAGTATTCTTTTATTGGATGTAAAGACCAAAATATGTGCGCTGGGCCTCCAAGCCGAAATTTGAAAAGCCGTATACCCACTATTGGTCAATGTTGAAATGGCTTTCGCCTGAATTTCATTGGCCATAAGGGCCGCATGGTAACATACGGATTTGGTAATGTATCTTTTCGTCTTTATATGCGGTGGGTTCTGTGGGACGGTTATTAAATTGGAACCTTCCACACTTTTAAGGATACTGGTCATTTTTTCGATCACCTGTACCGGATAATTCCCTACCGAGGTTTCCCCGGAAAGCATTACCGCATCTGCACCGTCCATAACGGAGTTGGCCACATCGTTTACCTCTGCCCTTGTTGGGGTAAGGCTTGTAATCATGGTTTCCATCATTTGGGTAGCTATGATTACCGGTATCCGGGCTTTTTTAGCGGTCAACACCAATTTCTTCTGGATCAACGGCACCTCGTGTGCTGGGATTTCCACACCTAAATCCCCACGGGCTACCATAAGACCATCGCAGTACGCAACGATTTTCTCAATATTTTCCACCGCTTCCGGTTTTTCAATTTTAGCGATGATGGGAATCTTATGTTCCGTATGCTCTTTGATCAGGTTCTGCAGATCGATCAAATCTTGACTGAACCGTACAAAAGAAAGTGCGATCCAATCAACATCTTGGCTTACCGCAAAAATGGCATCCTTAATATCTTTTTCGGTCAATGCAGGAAGTGAAATATTGGTATTGGGCAGGTTGACCCCTTTTTTAGACTTTAAGGGTCCGCCTTGGATCACTTTGGCCTTAACCTCATTATCACCATTACTTGATACGACCTCAAAAATCAGTTTTCCATCGTCAAGTAAGACACGTTCCCCTGGTTTTACATCCCTTGGAAAACTCTCATAGTTCATATAGACACGCTCCGCACTTCCTTCAAAGGGTTCACCTGTAACAAATAGGATTTCATCACCGGGAGCAACAACAACTTCACCTCCCATAACCCCGACCCTTAATTTTGGCCCTTGTAAATCTGCCAATATCGCGGTATGTATACCCATTTCTTCACTGAGTTCCCTAATCATCACAATGCGTTCCTTTACGTCATCATAACTGGCATGTGAAAAATTGATCCGAAACACATCGACCCCAGCGTTTATCATCTCTCTCAATACTTCCTTCTTGCTCGTAGCGGGTCCAAGTGTAGCTACAATTTTGGTTTTCTTCTTAGTAGGCATTATAAAAAAATTAGATTTTGTTTTGTTGTTAGTTCTTCTGCATCAATCTTGTAAGCGGTAAGTACCATAGGAATAGCATTACATGCCGTAACCATATGTTCCAACAATCCTTCTTGCTCCTGCTCCGCTTCTATCTTTAAGAAATAATCCACTTCTTTTCGTTCCTCCATCAAATAATGGTTGCGTAAGGTTAGGTACTCTGCAAAAAGTCCTTCATCTGCTTTTGCTTCTTCTTTTTTAATGTGGTTTTGAACGAGTGTCCAATGGCAATCGCTTATGGAATCTTCCCACTCAAAAACGGGAAAGGAAATTGTCTTGTCATCCAAATCTTCCCTCCTTCTCTGTAGCTTTAGATTAGCGGCCTTGTTCACATGGTACGCCATGGCATAATCACTTAAATTACAGTGCAATGCAATTAGCTTAAAGCTATCCTCATCCCAATCTGTAGATATCCTATGCGTTGTAACCATCAAATAAATGCGAATTGTAAATATAGTTCTAATCCCTAAACCAGCCTAGTGTATTATAGGGAATAGGGTTCCTAAGTCCTTCGAAAACGTTTGAGTTTGCTATTTCTTAACGCTTATTCATCTTCCATTTTATGTTGTAACGCAAAATAGGCTCGTTTTGAAGCTTTTTCCTCGGCCTTTTTTTTTGATGTTGCCCTGGCTTTGGCAAGAATGCGTTTGTCAATGGTAAGTTTAACGGCAAAATGCTTTAATGCGTCATTGCCCGTATCTTCATAAATCTCATAATGGAAGGGCTTTTTCTGCTTTTGGCACCATTCGATGACCAAGCTTTTGTAACTTATAACCTTACCTTCCAATTGCTCTATATCCACATAGGGCTCAATAACCCTAGTCTGAATGAATTTCTCACAAAAAACATAGCCCCTATCCAAATAAATGGCCCCCACCAGGGCTTCAAAAACATTCCCGTGGATATTCTCCCCAAAATGCGATTTTGGTATTCTACTTTCTACATAATGCAGCAAGTTCAAATCCTTTCCTAACTGGTTCAAATGCTTACGGCTCACAATTTTGGAACGCATTTTGGTTAAATAGCCTTCGTCACCCTCCGGCACTTCGCTATACAGATGCTTAGAAATTATGGTCCCCAGCATGGCATCACCCAAAAATTCCAAGCGCTCATAGTTCATAGGATTGCCTTTTTTATCGCGCTTGTTGAGGGAGCGGTGTAAAAAGGCCTTTTTGTAGACCGCTATTTTCTTGGGTTTAAAACCTAGTATTCCCTTAATACCCAAAAAAAAATCCCCATCCGATTTCGAATGGGAACTAAATATTTTGGGTGAAAATTTCATCTAAAGGATTAATCTATTTTTTTGAATACTACACAGGCATTATGACCGCCAAAACCAAAGGTGTTGCTCATGGCTACTTTTACCTCCCGTTCCTGCGCCTTGTTCAAGGTTAGGTTTAAGGAAGGGTCGATGTTCTCGTCTACCACGCTATGGTTAATGGTAGGAGGCACCAAACTGTGTTCCATGGCCAAAATGGACGCGATGGCCTCAATGGCCCCTGCAGCTCCCAACAAATGACCGGTCATGGATTTTGTAGAATTAATATTGATGTTGGTGGCATGCTCCCCAAATACTTTTGATATCGCTTTTAACTCTGCTACATCTCCCAACGGCGTTGATGTTCCGTGGGTGTTGATAGCATCTACGTCCGACGCTTTTAAACCTGCATTCTCTAAGCAGTTTTCCATAACTTTTACCACCCCAATACCATCCGGATGTGGTGCGGTCATGTGGTACGCATCACTGGAAAGGCCTCCACCTACGACCTCTGCATAGATTTTAGCGCCCCTCGCTTTTGCGTGTTCGTATTCTTCCAATATTAAAGCACCGGCCCCTTCGCCAAGAACAAAACCGTCCCTAGTGGCATCAAAGGGTCTGGAGGCCGTTTCTGGACTTTCATTTCTTGTGGACAAGGCATGCATAGCGTTAAAACCACCCATCCCAGCAATAGTGACGGCAGCTTCACTGCCCCCGGTCACGACCACATTGCAATGGCCCAAACGAATATAATTAAGGGCATCTATCATGGCATTTGCAGAAGAGGCACATGCACTTACCGTAGTGTAATTAGGCCCCATAAATCCATGTTTGATGGATATGTTTCCAGGTGCGATATCCGCAATCATTTTTGGAATAAAAAAAGGATTGAACCTTGGCGTGCCATCGCCAGCGGCAAAATTCAATACTTCGGTTTGAAAGGTCTCCAAACCACCGATGCCCGCGCCCCAAACAACACCTACCTTAAACTTGTCCACCTTATCCAAATCCAATCCGGAATCCACTATGGCCTCATCAGAGGAAACCAAGGCATACTGTGCAAAACGGTCCAATTTTCTGGCTTCTTTTCTATCAAAAAAGTTAAGGGGATCAAAGTCTTTAAGTTCGCAAGCAAATTTGGTTTTGAACTTCTCCGTATCATAATATGTAATGGGGGCAGAACCGCTTTTCCCGTTCTTTAGTCCGTCCCAATAGGTTTTTATATTGTTGCCTATGGGTGTTAAAGCACCCAAACCGGTAACTACAACTCTTTTTAATTGCATAGAACTAATTTTTAAACCTATTTACCAATTGAAATTAAAAAAAATATCCATGCGGAAGGATTACCGCATGGATAATTACTAATCTTTAGTAAGATATCATAAAATTACTTTGCTTCTTCTATATAGCTTATTGCTTGACCTACAGTAGCAATGTTCTCAGCTTGGTCATCCGGAATTTGAATATCAAATTCTTTCTCAAACTCCATGATAAGTTCTACAGTGTCCAATGAATCTGCACCCAAATCGTTGGTAAAACTTGCTTCAGAAACAACTTCATTTTCATCTACGCCTAATTTATCAACGATAATAGCTTTAACTCTTGATGCAATGTCTGACATAATAATATCGGTTTTAAAATTTAATCGGGGCAAAAATATAAAACTTTGTATTAAATCCACTATTTGTCGATAAAATGTGCTGTAAATTACCGTTTTAAACCTCTTCCCCTTAAATTAGCCTTCCAAGAAAATCCTTAGAACGATTTAAAACCACCTGTGAAAAAAATTGTATTATTTGCTTCTGGTTCCGGTTCCAATGCGGAACGTATTATACATCATTTCAAAAATGACCCCAATGTTGCGGTAAGTTGTGTGTTGACCAATAACAAGCAAGCTAAGGTCTTGGAGCGGTGCAAACGGCTAAAAGTCCCGGCCATCTACTTTAATAGGGAAGCGTTTTATGGCGCTGATACCATTATCAATTTCCTAAAGGCACAGGATACGGACCTTATTGTACTCGCCGGGTTTTTATGGAAGATCCCTGCCTTGCTCATAGCGGCTTTCCCAAACAAAATAATCAATATCCACCCTTCCTTATTACCAAAATATGGCGGCAAGGGCATGTATGGGAACCATGTACACCAAGCGGTAAAGGATAATGGGGAAACGGAGACCGGCATTACCATACATTACGTCACTAAAAATTATGACGAAGGGGGCGTGATCCATCAAGCAAGAACGGCACTTGAACCTACGGACGGCCCATTGGAAATCGCGGAAAAAGTCCACCAACTGGAGTATGAGCATTTCCCAATAGTTATTGCATCCTTAGTAAAAGACCATGGCTAAAAAACCTAAGTTTTATGTGGTGTGGAAGGGCAAACATCCCGGCATTTTTGAATCTTGGGAAGATTGTAAGGCCCAAATACAAGGGATAAAAGGGGCCCAGTACAAGTCATTTTCTACCTTTGCCGAAGCAAAAAAAGCGTTCAACGGCAACTACCTTGAGTATAAGGGCAAGAAAAAAGGGAAGTCGGAACTGAGTCCTGAGGAACTTGTTAAAATCGGTGAACCCAACATGCACAGCATTTCCGTGGATGCGGCATCAAGCGGCAATCCCGGGGTCATGGAATACCAAGGCGTAGATACCAAAACCAAAAAAAAACTATTTAAACAAGGGCCTTTTGAACAGGGAACCAACAATATTGGGGAATTTTTGGCACTGGTACATGGACTGGCCTTTCTAAAACAGCAAAAAAGTGACCGCATCATTTATTCCGATTCCAGGATAGCGATAGGCTGGGTCAGAAAAAAAACCTGTAAGACCAATCTTAAGCCCAACCCAAAAAACAAACCGGTTTTTGAGTTGATTGCCCGTGCCGAAGCCTGGTTAAAGAATAACAGCTATACCACACCCATTGTAAAATGGGAAACCAAGGCTTGGGGCGAAATTCCTGCGGATTTTGGCCGAAAATAGGCCTATTTTTATGTGGAACAAGCAATATCCACAGGCAAACACATTACATAATGATTGCTTTGCATGGCTTTGTTTAAATTAATTTACGGAGTAAAACCCGTTCACGTCCATTCATTCTAAATCAATTCCAGGGGTATGGTAAGCTTATAGAATTAGAGGTATATTTGCAGCAAAATTCTATGCTTAATGGCTAAACTTTTAATTGTGGGCTCATTGGCCTTCGATGCTATAGAGTCCCCTTTTGGAAAAACGGATAAAATCTTGGGCGGGGCGGCTACCTTTATTGGTTTGGCGGCCAGCCAGTTTAAATTGGACCCGGCCATAGTCTCCGTAGTAGGTGGTGATTTTCCACAAGAATACTTGGATTTACTTGCTGATAAAGGGATTAATCTAGATGGTGTTGAAGTGATCAAAGGGGGTAAAACTTTTTTTTGGAGCGGTAAGTACCATAATGATATGAATACCCGCGATACCCTGGTGACGGAACTGAATACCTTAGCGGATTTTAATCCGGTCGTACCCAATGGATATAAGGATGCCGATGTGGTCATGCTTGGCAATTTGCATCCCGGTATTCAACTAAGTGTAATCCAACAGATGGAAAAGCGACCAAAACTAATTGTTTTGGATACCATGAATTTTTGGATGGACAATACCTTGGAAGAATTGTTGGACGTTATCAAGCATATTGATGTACTCACTATAAACGATGAAGAGGCGCGCCAATTGACGGGAGAATATTCTTTGGTCAAAGCGGCCGAGAAAATCTATGGGATGGGGCCTCAATTTGTGGTCATAAAAAAAGGGGAGCACGGCGCTTTGTTGTTCCATAAAAAGGAAGTGTTCTTTGCCCCTGCCCTCCCTTTGGAAGAGGTTTTTGACCCTACCGGAGCTGGGGATACCTTTGCTGGTGGTTTTACCGGGTATTTGGCAAGTACAACCAATATTTCATTTGAGAATATGAAAAATGCGGTCATCCAAGGTTCCAATCTGGCTTCCTTTTGTGTAGAACGTTTTGGGACCGAACGGATGCAATCGTTAAAAAAAGAAGAAGTAGATGAAAGGCTGTATCAATTTAAGGCCTTGACACAATTTAATATTGAATTACAATAACCCATGCCCAGAAAATTCTGGGCATTTTTTATTCCTATATAATGAGTGATGCTATAAAGCATGAGTGTGGTATTTCATTAATACGGTTGCTAAAGCCCCTAGAATATTACAAAGAAAAGTACGGTACCGCTTTTTACGGTGTAAATAAAATGTACCTAATGATGGAAAAGCAACACAACCGTGGACAGGACGGTGCCGGTTTTGCCAGTATAAAATTGGATATGAACCCAGGCGAGCGTTATATGAGCCGGGTACGTTCTTGCGAACAGCAACCCATACAGGACATCTTTAAGCAAATCAATGATCGTATAAACGCTACCCTTGCAGATACGCCCCAGTTATGGGACGATGTAGCCAAACAGAAAAAAGAGATTCCTTACATAGGGGAACTTCTACTAGGTCATGTGCGCTATGGCACCTTTGGTAAAAACAGTATAGAAAGTGTACACCCTTTTCTACGGCAGAACAATTGGATGCACCGTAACCTCATTGTAGCGGGTAATTTTAACATGACCAATGTTGATGAGCTATTTGGTAATCTCATTGAGCTAGGTCAGCATCCTAAAGAAATGGCCGATACCATTACCGTAATGGAAAAAATAGGTCACTTTTTGGATGATGCCGTTGCAAAAATCTATAAACAGATAAAAAAAGAAGGCTTTTCCAAGAGAGAAGCTTCACCCATCATTGCAAAACGCCTAAACGTAGCCAAGGTTTTACGAAAAGCAGCCAAAAACTGGGACGGCGGGTATGCCATGGGGGGGCTTTTAGGCCATGGTGATGCTTTTTTGTTGCGGGATCCTGCGGGGATCAGGCCTGCTTATTATTATAAGGATGACGAAGTTGTTGTTGTAGCCTCTGAGCGTCCCGTAATACAAACGGTCTTTAACGTTGGATACGAGGACGTAAAGGAGTTAGATCCCGGAAAAGCAATCATTATCAAGAAAAGTGGAAGCGTTTCTTTTGACGAAATCTTGGCACCTACCGAACGGAAAGCCTGTTCTTTTGAACGGATTTACTTTTCTAGGGGAAGCGATAAGGAAATCTACCAAGAACGCAAAGAATTAGGGAAATTGGTATTCCCTGAAATCCTTAAGGCCATTTCAGATAATTTAGCTGACACCGTCTTCTCTTACATTCCCAATACCGCGGAAACCTCTTTTCTTGGAATGATAAAAGAGGCCCAAAATTATTTGAACAAAAAGAAAGGTGAACAGATTCTTGAATTGGGTCCGCAAATCACCAAAGAACAGCTCCACAAAATATTGGAAGTACGGCCCCGCATAGAAAAAGTAGCCATTAAGGATGCCAAGTTAAGAACGTTTATCACACAAGACAGCAATAGGGATGACCTAGTAACCCATGTCTATGATATATCTTATGGTTCTGTTGGTCCCCAAGACAATTTAGTCATTATTGATGATAGTATTGTACGGGGTACTACGCTTAAAAAAAGTATCCTGCGCATGCTGGACCGGCTGCATCCAAAAAAAATTGTGGTCGTTTCCTCTGCCCCACAAATACGCTATCCGGATTGCTATGGGATTGACATGGCCAAACTGGAAGATTTTGTAGCATTCAAAGCTGCACAGAGCCTGCATAATGAAATGGGCACCACCTATATCATTGACGATATTTACAAAAAATGCATCGCACAATCCAATTCCAAAGACTCTGAAGTGGTGAATTATGTAAAGGATTTTTATGCACCTTTCTCCCCAGACCAAATTTCAAGGAAAATTGCGCAATTACTAAGCCCCAAAGATATTGGAGCAGAAGTAGAGATCATATATCAAACCATTGAGAACTTACATCTTGCCTGCCCCAAGAATTTGGGGGATTGGTATTTTACGGGGGATTATCCCACTCCTGGAGGCAATCGGGTGGTCAATAGAGCATTCATCAATTTCTATGAAGGCAAAAATCAGCGCGCCTATTGATTCTAGCCTTTTATCGCAAAATATTTGCATTTCAACGATGAAAACGACCATTTACCGTATTTTTAGCTTTGTACACAAGACTAAGTTTAAATTTAAACTTGCCATAGCATAAGTAGGTTAAGTTCATGGTAAGATTTGGGGCAAAAAAGGTGGAGACTTCTCCACCTTTTTTATTTTATACCATTTATCAAATCTTCAAAATTATTACGTAAGTATTTTCTTTTTCTTTTATAGCTCATTTCATAAATAGGAACAGTTCAACCCAGTTAATAGGTTTTAATCTAAAACCTTTTTATCCCCTGGACAGTTGGCTTACATTTGGAGAACCATAGCATAAGTAGGTTAAGTTCATGGTAAGATTTGGGGAAAGAAGGCGGACATTGTTCCGCCTTCTTTATTACTGCACATTCCCAAACAATTTCTAAATAATACAATGGTATCGCTTGGAGTCAAAAAGCCTTTTTGGACACTTTGTCCGTTTAACCTATTTAATTGGTTTTGGTCTAAAAGCTTTTTATCTCCTTAACAGTTGACTTACATTTGAAGAACCATAGCATAAGTAGGTTAAGTTCATGGTAAGATTTGGGGAAAGAAGGCGGACATTGTTCCGCCTTCTTTATGTTTGAATACCAACGATTTATCCTCCAAAAATGTTAAAATCACTCTCTTTTCCCCTTTGAATTTCCTAAAAATTTCTCAAAATTCCTTTGTTATTTCCCACAATACCAGTAATTTAGTTCTGCCATAGCATAAGTAGGTTAAGTTTATGGTAAGATTTGGGACGAAAAGGGTGGAGACTTCTCCACCCTTTTCTATGGTACCCATTTGAGTATAAAACAAAAAAAGCGCAACCTTACGGTTGCGCTAATATTCTTACGGTCAATACCTTTTCCTACTTTGCTGCTGAAAAATTTCCGGCAACCTTATCCCAATCGATGACGTTAAAAAAGGCATTTACATAGTCTGGCCTTCTATTTTGATAGTTTAAATAGTAAGCGTGCTCCCAAACATCCAATCCTAAGATGGGGTGACCTTCACATCCTATTCCCGGCATTAATGGGTTATCTTGATTTGGCGTAGAACAAATCTCTAATTTTCCACCTTTATGGACACATAACCAAGCCCAACCGGAACCAAACCTAGTTCCCGCAGCCGCACTAAATTGTTCCTTAAAAGTATCAAAAGAACCGAATGTGCTTGTAATGGCATCTGCCAACTCCCCAGATGGAGTACCTCCCCCGTTTGGCGACATTATTTCCCAAAACAAGCCGTGGTTGTAAAAACCACCACCATTATTTCTTACCGCCCCATTGGACATGTCCAGACCGGTAAGGATATCATGGATTCCCTTCCCTTCCATATCCGTACCCGCAATGGCACCATTTAATTTAGTGGTGTATCCATTATGGTGTTTGGTATGGTGTATCTCCATGGTACGTGCATCAATATGTGGTTCCAAAGCATCGTATGCATATGGTAACTTGGGCAATTCAAAAGCCATAATATCAGTGTTTTTAAGTTATTATTCGTGTTCATCAAAAATACAGTTTTAACAAACAAATTCTAAAAAATATATGTTAACAAGATGGTAAGAATGCGTACTTTGCAATAAAACCCTTTGTCCTCATCAGCCTTTAAAATATACAACGCTTCTGCCGGTTCTGGGAAGACTTACCAACTTTCCAAGAGTTACCTAAGGCTTATTTTGGCCCCAAACACCCACCTTAACTATAGGAATCTATTGGCCCTAACTTTTACGAATAAGGCCGTTGGGGAAATGAAGGATAGGATCCTGCAAAACCTTCAGGATTTTAGTACCATAAACCCCTTAAAAAAAACCAATCCCCTTTTCTTGGAACTCCAAAAAGAGTTTAACTATACCAAAGGTGAACTACAAAAAAAAGCGTCCAAGACCTTAAAGGAACTCTTGCACAATTATGGTTTTTTTGAAGTTTTGACCATTGATAAATTCAACCATAAAATTATACGCACCTTTGCCAGGGACTTAAAAATTGCGCAGAACTTTGAAGTGGAATTGGATACGGATTCCCTACTAAACGAAGCGGTATTTCGTGTTTTGAACAAAGCTGGGGATGATATACCCCTTACCAAAACCTTAATTGATTTTTCTTTAGAAAAAATTGACGAAAACAAAAGTTGGAATATTGGTTTTGACCTAAACCAAACGGCCAAGATACTTTTTAGGGAAAACCATAGCACGCACTTACAGCACTTACAAGATAAATCCATTGCCGATTTCCTAAGGTTAAAAAAGACCCTCAAAAAAAGAATACTCGTATTGCAGGAAGAGTGCATAACCATCTCCAAAGCGGTACTGCACAAAATTGTGGAACTGGGGTTTGGGTTTAGTGATTTTCCAAGGGAGACATTGCCCAATCATTTTAAAAAAATAGCTGCCGGGGAAACCAATATCAGAACCTTATACCAAAACAAGCTTGAAGAAAACCTACTGGAAGGGAAAATCTTAAAGGCAACGGTTAAAATGCCCGCTGACCAATTACTTCCATACCTGACCGATAGTTTCCTGAAATTAAAACAACTGGTACATTATATTAAATCCTATAAAAACGCCTACGGGGCTATTTTACCGCTTACGCTGATCAACGAAATTCAGAAGGAAGTAAAAAACCTACAAGAAGAACGGAACATCCTTGGTATTTCTGACTTTAATTCCATTATAGCAAAGGAGGTCAAAGATCAACCCGTGCCTTTTATTTATGAGCGCTTAGGGGAAAAGTACCGCCATTATTTTATTGATGAATTTCAAGACACTTCAAAAAAACAATGGACCAACCTTATTCCGCTTATTGGCAATGCCCTAGAGAGTATTGATGAAAATGGGGAAACCGGTTCACTACTCTTGGTCGGTGACGTCAAGCAGGCCATTTACAGATGGCGAGGGGGTGAAGCTTCACAATTCTTAAACCTTTCTACTGGCAAAAACAACCCCTTTGTGGTGGCACCACAAATAGAACAACTGGGCAAAAACTGGAGAAGCCATAGCGCCATTGTCGATTTCAACAATGCCTTCTTTACCTATGTTAGCCAAATTTTTGAATCCTCTGATTTCAAGCGGTTGTTTGTCGATGGAAACCAACAACAAAAAAATGGGGGTTCCGGCGGTTATGTACAGCTATCTTTTCTTGAAAGGGACAAGGAAGCAGCGACAGATCCACATTGTCAAAGAACCTTGGATGCCATCCAATCCATCATACAACATGGTTATCGCTATCAAGATATATGCATTTTGGTACGGGAAAATAAAAAGGGCGTCCTTTTGGCCAATTTTTTAGCACAACACAACATTCCCCTTATTTCTGCAGATGCCCTGCTTTTAAAAAACAGTCCAGAAGTCCAATTTTTGGTTGTACTATTGAGGCACTTGGAGCAACCAATGGAGAAGGCCTATTGCTATGGGATATTAAACCATCTTTGTCCGGAAAATCAAAATCTCCATGATTTTCTAGAAAGACATTTGGATGATTTGCATGATTTTTTAGCACAAGAACACGGGTTTGATCTGGAACGGTACGCTTTACTTCCCACCTATGACCTTTTGGAAATAGCCATTCGCAAATTCAATCTTGCAGCAGATTCCAACGCTTATCTTAACTATTTCATGGACATCGTTTTGGAATACGGCAAAAAGCAAAGTATCGCCATTTTTGACTTTTTGGAATATTGGGACCTTAAGCAAGAGGGATTGGCCATATCGGCACCGGAGCATCTCAATGCGGTCAATATTATGACCGTGCATAAATCCAAAGGATTAGAATTTCCTTTCGTTATTTTTCCCTTTGCCAATAGTGCAATTGATGGTGGCGTAAAGAAAAACGACCTATGGATACCTGTTGACAAAGAACGTTTTAACGGATTTGGGGAACTGTTGTTTAGGGCAGGGCAGGAACTGGAATATTTTTCGGATACTGCCGCCAACGCATACCAAGAAGAAAAAGAAAAAACGGCCTTGGATGCCATTAACGTCCTTTATGTGGCATTGACCAGGGCCATAGCAGGGTTGTATGTATTTTCAGATGGGGAAAAAGGATCAAAAACCACTTATGCTTCCTTACTTAGGGCTTACTTAAGCCAAAATATGGGCGAGCAACAAAATTCCCTAGAATATAGTTTTGGGGAAATGACATTCCAACCACTGCAAAATGAAACAACGACCAATGAAATTTTTATACCTTATATATATACCACAAACTTGGCCGGCGAAAAGAACCCTATTAAGCTGGCTCCTTCCCTATATACTTTAAAAAACAAGGATGCCATTATAGAAGGGAATTTGGTCCATTCCTTAATGGCCGCCATCCATACCAAGGAAGATATCAATCCTGCCGTAAGCGAAATGATACGTATGGGAATACTAACTACAGAGCTGTCCGATGATTATAAAAACCTTGCCCGCAGTATTGTGACGCATGAAAAACTGGCCCATTACTATGAAAAAGGCATTGAGGCTTATAACGAAAAAGACCTCTTGGATACGGACGGCGGTCTTGCGCGGCCAGATAGGTTGGTAATTATGGACACTTCAGCCATCGTAATTGACTACAAGACGGGCGAGCCAAAAGAAGCCCATGGAAATCAATTGCACCATTATGGAAGTATTCTTTCAAAAATGGGGTATTTTGTAGCGCATAAAATAGTGGTCTATACCGATCAAAATATAACACCCATATTTGTATAATCCATGTACGGAAAACTCAAAGAACACCTAGAACAGGAATTGGAAGAAATAAAGAATGCCGGACTTTATAAAAAAGAACGCATCATTACTTCTGCGCAAGACGCTGTAATTAAAATTAGCACCGGAGAGGAGGTCATCAATTTTTGCGCAAATAATTATCTAGGGCTTTCTTCACATCCAGAAGTAGTAAAAGCTGCCAAGGAAACTTTGGACTCCCATGGTTTTGGCATGTCTTCCGTAAGGTTTATTTGCGGCACCCAGGATATCCATAAAGAGCTGGAAGCAAAAATTGCCAAGTTCTATCAAACAGAGGATACCATATTATATGCCGCTGCCTTTGATGCCAATGGTGGGGTTTTTGAACCCCTGCTTACCGCTGAGGATGCCATTATATCGGATTCACTGAACCATGCCTCCATTATCGATGGTGTTCGCTTATGCAAAGCAAAAAGGTACCGTTACGCCAATAATGATATGCAGGCGTTGGAAGAACAATTACGGCAGGCCAATGCCGATGGTGCACGATTCAAGATCATAGTTACGGATGGCGTATTTTCCATGGATGGCCTACTGGCCCCTTTGGATGCTATTTGCGACTTAGCAGATGCCCATGATGCCCTTGTCATGATAGATGAATGCCATGCCGCAGGCTTCATAGGGGCAACAGGACGGGGGACTTTGGAAGAAAAAGGGGTGTTGGATAGAATTGATATTATCACCGGTACCTTGGGAAAAGCTTTAGGTGGTGCCATGGGTGGGTATACCACCGGTAAAAAAGAGATTATTGAAATTTTACGCCAACGGTCCAGACCTTACCTATTTTCAAATTCCTTAGCCCCTAGCATTGTAGGTGCCTCCATTAAAGTTTTCGAAATGTTGCAAAACGACACTTCCTTAAGGGATCAACTTTATGAGAACACCGTTTACTTTAAAAAAGGTTTAAAAGAAATAGGCTTTGATATAATAGATGGTGATTCTGCCATAGTCCCAGTAATGCTATATGATGCCAAACTATCCCAACAAATGGCGGATATGCTCTTGGAACGGGGAATATATGTTATTGGCTTTTTCTATCCCGTGGTCCCAAAGGACAAAGCAAGGATACGGGTACAGTTATCCGCAGCGCATAAAAAGGAGCATTTAGATCAAGCAATTGCGGCTTTCAAAGAAGTAGGCGAGCTCCTAAAAATCGTTTAAGGGCGCAAAACCATCTATGAAATGCGTTAAAAAAAAAAGAAAATTGATTTTGTTAATAGTTCTTAACAACTTACATTTGCAGCTGATAAACACTTAAACTTAAATTTTTGAACATGAAGCATCTTAGCAAATTTTTAGTTGTTGCCTTATTGGTTTTAGGGTTCAACAACGTTCAAGCGCAAGACGAGAATAATCCTTGGCAGGTGAGTTTTGGTATAAACGCTATTGACGTTTTTCCTACAAATGACAATTCTACAAGCACGAATTTGCCGGCTTATGAGACTGGAACGCTTTTTAGTGAATTTTTTAATGCCAACGATCACTGGAATATTCTTCCATCCGTATCTTATGTTTCCGTAACAAGATATATTGGTGATGGATTCTCTTTTGGTGCAAGAGGTTCTTTAAACAGGATTTCAAACCTTGGAGACGTAAGCGTGGATGATCTTTCGCATTACGCGATAGATGGAACTATCAAATACAATTTTTTAAAAAATACTGTTGTTGACCCCTTTGCACAAATTGGTGGTGGTTACACTTGGGTAGATGAAATTGGTGCTGGTACCGTAAACGGTGGTATTGGTGTTAATTTCTGGTTCTCAGAAAACGTAGGTTTATCCCTTGAAACGCAATACAAGCATGCTTTTGAAGATTTTGGGGTGAAGCATTTCCAACACTTGGCAGGTTTAAACATCAAATTTGGTGGTACCGATACTGATGGTGACGGTATATATGATAAAGATGATGCTTGTCCAGAAGTTGCTGGCCTTGAGGCATTCAACGGTTGTCCTGATTCTGATGGCGATGGTATAGAGGATGGTAAGGATAGCTGTCCTGATCAAGCCGGTTCTCAAGAAATGAACGGTTGTCCTGACGCTGACGGTGATGGTATCGCTGACAAAGATGATGCCTGTCCTAACGAAGCTGGTACTGCTGCCCTAGGCGGTTGTCCAGATGCTGACGGTGATGGTATTGCCGATAAAGATGATAATTGTCCAAGTGAAGCTGGTCCTGCTGCTAATCAAGGATGCCCATGGGCTGATGCTGATGGTGATGGTGTTCTTGACAAAGACGATCAGTGTGTAGATGTTGCCGGTACTGTTGCTAACAACGGTTGCCCAGAAGTAACTGAGGAAGTTCAAAAGCAGTTGAACGACTACGCAAGAACCATCTTGTTCGATACAGGTAAGGCTTCTATCAAAGCTGAGTCTACATCTGTAATGGTTGACATTATTCAAATCCTAAGTGAGTACCCAACTGCAAGGTTTACTGTAGAAGGGCACACGGACAGTGTAGGTAGTGCTAAATTGAACCAAAGTCTTTCTGAAAAACGTGCAAATTCTGTTAGGGATTTCTTGATTGACAAAGGAATCGGTGCTGATAGATTGACAGCTATAGGATATGGTGAAGACAAGCCAATAGCTACTAACAAGACTAGAGCCGGAAGAACACAAAACAGAAGGGTTGAAATCAACCTAGTGAAGTAATAAGTTTAAGTACATTTAATAGTAAAAGCCTCGACCTAACCGTCGAGGCTTTTCTTTTTTAGCATGAATCCTTTTATAGCCCATTCCATAGCCCAAATACATAAAAAATATGGTTCTTTTGAGGATCTTATTTTTGTAGTACCGAGTATTAGGGCAGGAACCTATTTAAGGCATTGTCTTTCAGAACATATATCAAAACCAATATTCAGCCCCATTATATGGGGTATAGAAGCCTTCATAGGCCATATCTCGCAATTGACGGGCACTAGCAATACCGAACTTCTTTTTGATCTTTATACTATATACCAACAATCCAGTTTAAAAAATAAAGATGATTTCCATGCTTTTACCAAATGGGCCAATACCCTGTTAGCAGATTTTGATGAGATCGATCGTTATCTTATAGACCCTCATGCCATATTCGATTATCTTACTGAGGTTAAAAAGATCCATTCATGGAACCTAGCCGAGTCTCCCACCAAAATGGTAACCGACTATATTTCCTTTGCCCAGCAGTTGAAACTTTATCATCATCAACTACGCACCCATTTGCTAGAAAAAAACAGTTCTTACCAAGGACTTCGGTATCGCATAGCGGTTGATAAACTCAGCATTTATCTAAATGACACTAAGGATAAAAAACATGTTTTTCTTGGTTTCAATGCCTTAAATAAAGCCGAGAGTACCATCATCCAACAAATATTAAAGGAAACATCCAGCGAAATCTATTGGGATTTGGATACCCACTTTTCTAAGGACCCACTTCATGGTGCTGGTTACTTTATCAATGCGCACATCAAGTCATGGGACCATTTTAAGAATAGCGAACCACAAGGGTTTTCAAACGACTATCTCTCCAATAAAGAAATCCATATCACCGGTATTCCGAAAAGCATATCCCAAGCAAAATACGTTGGCAACTTAATAAAAGAACTATATTCTTCGAACCCCAATGCCCACATAGCACTTGTCCTTGCAGATGAAACCCTACTACCCTCCATTCTCAATTCCATTCCAGAAGTGGTAAACGAGGTAAACATCACTATGGGCTATCCGTTAGGTAATACCTCTATTTCAGATTTTTTTCATCTCCTTTTGGATTTTTATATACAACAATCAAAGCAAGGTTGGCACCACAAAGATGTTTTAAGACTACTGTCCCATGCCATTACCAAATCCATTTTAAATGCTTATTCAACAACTCTTGGCTCGGATATTCAAAATCGTATCATCCAAAACAACCATACTTACATTACCCCTATACAATTAGGGCAATGGCTTCCAGACAACATTTCTTTAAAGGTTAAAGAAACTACGCTGTCCTCAGAATCCTTTCTTGAAATTTGTATTTCCATAGCAAATCATTTACAGATTATTTTTAGGAAAAATAACCTTATTGAGTTTGAAGCGGTACGACAATGTAACGCCATATTTAACCAGTTAGATCACTACCTGCGACAATATGAATTTTTAAAAGAGCTAAAAAACCTAAAAACCATCCTTGTTGAACTAGTCTCCTTAGAAACCGTCAATTTTAAGGGAAGCCCGTTGAAAGGCCTACAAATTATGGGAATGTTGGAAACCCGGGCATTGGATTTTGAAACCGTTATTATGACTTCCGTTAATGAAGGTATTCTTCCGGCAGGTAAAAGCAACAACTCATTTATTCCCTATGATGTAAAAAGAGCGTTTGATCTACCCACGTTCAAAGAAAAAGACAATGTCTATACCTATCATTTTTATAGACTTCTACAACGGGCCAAAAACATATACCTTACCTATAACACGGAACCTGATGTTCTAGAAGGAGGTGAAAAAAGCAGGCTTATTTTACAACTAATGGCGGATGAAAAACTAAAACCGTTTATTACCCATTCCATAGCTACCCCAAAAGTCATTGTTAACCCGCCCAAGGTGCAAACGGTAACCAAAACTCCGCAATTAATGGCGCGTTTATATGACATTGCCGCATCTGGGTTTTCCCCTACTTCTTTGACAACCTATATAAAAAACCCTTTAAGCTTCTACAAACAATACGTACTTGGCATACGGGATGTGCAAAATGTAGAGGAAACAATAGCACATAACACCTTTGGAACTATTGTCCATGATACACTCGAAGAGCTTTATCAACCCTTACTCAATCAAAGCCTGAGCCCACGACTACTCAACCAATTAAAACCTTTGGTAGAAACAGAGGTTACAAAGCAATTTGGAAAGCATTTCGGAAGCCAATCCCTAGATCAAGGACAACTGCTCATTGTGTTTCAAGTGGTCGTAAAATATATCAAATCCGCCCTTGATTTTGAGATAAAACAATTAGAACAACACCAAATTACAATTACCGCCCTAGAGCAAAAGATTCAAATCCCGTTAAAGGCATTGGAACTAGAGACGCCTGTCGTTTTAAAGGGAAAGATTGACCGAGTGGAAACTATAGATGGTATTACAAGAATTCTTGATTATAAAACAGGACAAACAAGCCCTAGCGATGTGGTTTTGGTATCCTATGAAGAACTACTGGAAAAAGAAACCAAAGCCAAAGCTTTCCAACTACTCTGTTACGGTCTGCTATATGCGCAACACTATGACATAGCCACCCTTAAGGCGGGTATCCTATCCATAAAAAACTTAAACCTGGGTGTTCTGGAATTTGCACAAAAACCAAGCCCCAACGCTCGTGTCAAAAACACCTTGATCACTGCGGATGTCCTGCAAAATTTCCAAGAAGTATTACACCAACTCATCTTGGAAATCCTGAATCCCGCTATTCCCTTTACCGATAGGGAAAGTGACTTATTTTAAATCTGGGCGTGTAGGCCTTACTTCAACTTTGCTAGGTAAGGTTCTTGGGTGCATCTTCAACAAATCAACCACTAAATTCCCTATATCCTCCGGTTGAATTTTCCAGGCATCCTTTTCATCCGGCACATTGCTATTAAAATGTGTGGCAACGGAACCGGGCATTATGGTAGTTACCTTAATGTCATACTTTCTTAGGTCCAACATAGCAGCTTGGGTAAAACCCACCACTCCAAACTTTGAAGCGTTATACCCTGCACCTTTTGCAAAAAAATTAGTCCCTGCCAAACTGGCCAGGGTCATGTAGTATCCTTTAGTATCTTTTAGTGCCTCACAAGAAGCTTTTAGCGTATGGAAAGCTCCCGTTAAATTGGTGCTGATCATTTGGTTCCAGTGCTCCACTTCCATGTCGTCTACAGCGGCAAAATGTCCTACGCCGGCATTTGCCAAAACGACGTCCAAACTGCCCCATTGCTCCAAAATACGTTGTACCGCGTTTACCTCATCTTGGTAGCTGGTAACATCTGAAGGAATGCCTAAAACGCGCTCCGTAGCCCCCAAACTTTGGACAGCGTCCTCCAATACAGCTTTGTTGCGCCCGCTAATGGCAACCTTCATTCCTTGTTCCAATAACGCGTTGGCGACCCCAAGGCCTATTCCTTTACTTCCTCCGGTGATATAAGCAACTTTTGTATGTAGTGTGTTCATTTTTAATAGTACCTAAATCCGTTCCTAGTCAACTTTTAAACTGAATCACAAAAATAGTAGTTTCCACAATCAATACTTCCTTTTCCCAATGATTCCGTGTTACCCTCAATAGCAAGCTATTGAACAACCCAATATTTTGATTATCTTAGGCTTACGCTTGTACATAGACATGTGACCAATTTTCAATTTTGGTTTCTTAACCATAGATATAACTTAAAACTTACGTAATGAAAAACCAACTACTTTCTTTTGGAGCAATAGCTGCTTTTCTCCTATTGGGCTGTAAAGACACAAAAAAGGAAGAAACCCAACTCAACCAGCAACTGGATGAAATTGAAACCGTTGAAAAAACGTTGGACTCCACCGTAAAGGATGTCCATGACAAAGCAAAAGCGGTCGAAGACCTAATAAAAGATTTAGATAGTATTTAAAAATGTTAACCATGAGAAAAATAGTAGTATTTATGGCGTTTTCCTTGCTGTTAGTGACGATAGCCAACGCCCAAGGAAAATCCTCTGACAAAGCCAAGGGAAAGGCCAAAGAAATAAAAGGCCAGTCCAAAAGTAAGGCCCAAAAAGCCGAAAACGATGTAGACGCCAAACTTGAAGAAGCTCAAGAAATAGCAGCAAAAGGAAAGGAAAAAGCCAAAGAAATGAAGGCCAAAGGGCAAGAAAAAGCCAAGAAAACGAAGGAAAAATCAAAAGACCGATCAGATGATTTGGATGAAGATGACGCTGGGGAAAAAATCGAAGAAAAAACTGAAAAACAAAAAAACAATAAAGGAAATGCTTATGGTAGGGACAAGGGCAATATGAGCGGAAAGGAATTCGGTCACTATAGGGCCTCCCAAGCAAAAGAAAAAATAGAAGCATCAAGGGAAGTCCTTACAAAAGACGAGGAAACCTTAAGGCGCGGAAGAAAAGCCGTTCTCGATGCAAGACAGCGGGTAGAAGAAGCTAAAACTAAAGGAGAACGCCCAGAGGTGATAGCTAAGAAAGAAGAAAAGATACTACAGGTTGAGGAACGTCTTAACGATCTAGAGGTTTCCATAAAAAAGGGAAAGGAAAAACTACAAGAGAAATCCCAACAGCTAAAAAAAGTTGTAAAAATGGAAGGATGATAGTATTCCTGCTAAAGCAAGTAAGCCACATCTAGGGATAGATGTGGCTTCTTTGTTATAACAAAAAGCAAATCATGGAATCCTAAAAAGAGGTATTTCATCGAATATTCCAATCTATTTGGGGATAATCGTCTTCTAAGGTGTTATACTATAATAGTAGCTATGCTAATATTTCAATACTATCATGAATTCCAAATAAAAAACATATGAAAGCAAAGTTTATTTTAGCCATGGTAGGGGCTATCGTATTACTGTTCACAAGTTGTTCAGAGGATGGCTTTACAAATTCCTTATCCGACTCCAATGAAACAGGTCAATTAAGGGTTCGCCTTACTGATGCCCCATTTCCGTTTGATTTGGTTGCTGAAGCCAATGTTACGGTATTTAAAGTAGAGGCCCGAAGGCTGTCCGCCGAAGACGAATCCAACCAAATGGAAAATGAAACAGAAGGGGCTTCCCCATTTGTGCTCCTCATGGAATCTGAAATTGATGTTAATCTATTGGAACTAACCAATGGCACTACCACGATGCTTGCCGATTTAGAAGTCCCACAGGGTTCTTATGATATGGTCCGTATTTTTGTAAAGGGTATCAACGTTGTCCTAACGGATGGCCGTGTCTTTGATTTGAAAGTGCCTAGCGGGGAGCAGTCCGGCATAAAAATATTTATTAAACCCGCCTTAACCGTGGCCGGTGGACTGTCTTCCGATCTTCTTCTGGATTTTGATGTTAGCCGTTCCTTTGTAGCTAAAGGAAGCACCAAACGAGTTGATGGTATTAAAGGGTTCAACTTTAAACCTGTTATTAAAGCGAGTAACTTGTCCACTTCAGGAACCTTACAAGGCAATATCAGCACCCTGGAAAATGAGATGCTAATTGGCCTTGAAGGTGCACAAGTATCCATTTTTGCTGCGGATACCCTAAATACCACAGCATTATCCGATGTTAATGGAAACTACCTTGTTATGGGTCTTGAGGCCGGTTCATACGACATTTTTGCGGAGCGAGACGGTTTTATTGGCAGCGACTCTTTAAATGTCCAGATTGTATCGGCCAATAGCACCACACAAGATTTTATCCTGGAGATCGATGAAAATTCGGAAACCGAAGAAGAAGAAGAAGACAACTAATCCCTATAGGGGTAAGAGGAAGTATTATCCTCTATTTGTTATAGCATAGGGGGATGGCCTTAAAAAGGCCATCTCTTCTTTATAGTTGGGATAACATAACAATAGAAAACCAGAACTTACTATTCAAAAGTCCGTCCAACTGAACTGAGATAGACTCGCATATAGTGCCACTGCATGCCATTTGACATCTATTCCCTACTTTGAAGACAATGAAACCTAAAAAACCTTCCGTTAAGCATTTTTTTTTCTGTTAATCGAATGTTGAATGATGGGGGTTACCAAGTACAACATATAAAAAAATGCATAAACGCTTAACCCTAAGAAGATTCCTAATAAGATGTTGATGATAGTAGTACTTTCCATAATATTGTTGATTTGTGCTTATAGGACACTCAACTTCAATTAAAGTCACTTCTTTCTTACGTTTCTATACATAAATTTATTTCAACATACATTCCCAGTGCTGGTTGTAACAGTCACGGTATTGGGGAAGGCTACATATTGTTTTGCTAAACTAAAGTTTTAATCGAAATATAATAAAGAGAATTTAAACCGCTACATTCAATTAATATCCGTTTCTTTACCGAGCTTTCAGATTATCCACGAAAATTAAGCCAGTCTTGAAATAAAAAGAGAACCCCTCCATCGTCATTTTCCAATTACCACTCAGGGCCCTTTCTAAACTATTTTTTGAAAGTTTCAACATTCATGTACCAATGCGGTAAAGGCTTACGTTGTTATTGCTTTTGCATTAGCCCCTTGGTCAAATCAACTGGCACGATTGAAATTGGGCAAAGGAACAATCTCAAAGGCACGGAAATCTAATTAATACCATTTCAACTTACAAGATCGACCAAAGGTGTTTTGCGGATTGATAGTACTGGAAGTTGCATATTTGGATGATATTTTCATTAGAGAGGCTTTTTATCTGTTCTGATAAGAACTGGCTGAGTTGCGAATGAGATGGAAAAGCAATATTGGTGGCTGCTCTTTTGATCCTCCACCATATTTTTTCTGCCGGGTTGAGTTCCGGGGAATAAGGTGGCTGGAACAGTAGTACCACGTTGTCGGGCAGTTCTAGGCGTTTAGCCTTGTGGAAAGCGGCATTGTCCACTTCGAGGATGTTCAATTGATCTTTTCTTTTTTCTGCGAAGTGTTCGAGGAATATTTGGAAGCATTCTGTTGAACAGTTGGGCATCTCAAGTTCAAAATGGTCGCCGTCCACTGGGGAATAGGCCCCGAAGAGGTATGTGTAGCGGAATACCTGTTGGAAGGGGCATACGGGCTTGGCGCCCTTTGCCGTGAGCCCCTTTCCCACATGGGTGAAGAGCCCGAAGCGGCTCTCGTCCTGACAATAGAAGTTTACCTTTGTGTAACTCCCCTGTTTGGAAGCTATCAGCTCTCGACAGTTGGATTCGAAGTTTTTTTAAAAGCGGCCACCTTTCCACTGTCCTTCTTCACATGGCTCTTTCTTGCTGTCTTTACCGATGCGCCAAAGTTACGCTTCACGTAAATGTTCAGGGTCTTATAGTTCACCGATGTGCCGTGTTCGGTATTGAACCACTCCAAAAGTTCACCAAAGCCCTGTATCCCGTTGTCGGGGTCCTCCAATTTGGCCTTTAGCGAATCGTGGTTGGGAACAATCTCACTGGACCTATTGCCAACCTTGTTGTGGGTGAGCAGTCCACCCATACCGCCCCCTATGTACATGTTGCGCCATTTTCCGACCTGTCCGTGGTCCATTCCAAGGGCATGTGCCACCTTCCTCTTGGAGATTCCCGTTGACTCGTGCGCCTTAAACAGGCGCATGGCCATCAAACGCTTGGTAAAAACAGGGCCACTGGTATGCAAAAGCCGGCGAAGCTCAATATCGGACTCCTTTATTTTGAATATTATCGGGTTTGCCATCTAAAATCCTTTGCCACAAGATCCGAAAACAAAACATAAGATCCAAATAATAAACCAATATTATTGGATGGATTATAATGTTGAAATGGTATAATATCCCAAACTCGTTATGGCTATGAGGCCACTTTCAATTGCAAAACAAGTTACCAATAGGGGTGGTGAATCGCTTAAAAGATATCTAGTTGATGTAAGCCGCATCCCTATGATTACGGAAGACGAAGAGGTTGAATTGGCAATTCTTATAAGAAATGGAGACAACTTGGCCTTTGAAAAGTTGATCAATTCCAATTTAAGATTTGTTATATCCGTGGCCAAACAATATCAAGGTCGGGGTTTAAAATTACTTGATTTGATAAACGAAGGAAATCTCGGCTTGGTTATGGCCGCAACCCGATTCGATGAGACCCGCGGGTTTAAATTTATTTCCTATGCCGTTTGGTGGATTCGCCAAGGGATACTTCAGGCGTTGACAGAAACCACAAGAATGGTGAGATTGCCGTTGAACAAAATAAGCGTGATCAACAAGATAACCAAAGCTTCCTCCAATTTCGAACAAACCCATCAACGACTCCCATACGCCGAGGAAATCTCGGAATTGATTGACGTTTCCCTTACTGAGGTCCAAATCTGTATGAAACATTCCATGTTGCCCATGTCAATGGATGAAACATTGAATACCGAAGGTGATAACTTTACATTATATGAAGTTTTAAGTTCGGGCAATATAGATAACCCTGAAAAGGGTCTTATTGAAAATTCATTAAGGACAGAATTGGAGGGGTTGCTCGGTATCCTTTCAGATCGTGAGGCATACGTGATCAAGAAGTACTACGGCATCAGAACCAATAATGCAGTGGGAATGGATCAAATTGCCTACCAACTGGGCATTACCAAGGAACCGATAAGACAGATAAAAACGAGGGCATTGTTACGCTTGAGGGAGTCCTCAAAGTGCAATTTCCTTAAGGAATATTTGGAATAGGTTCTGTTTTTGAATAATTGCCTCATCAATAACAACATATCTCATTTTTAATCTTCCAATATCTTTTTAGGTTGGATCCAAGAGTTAAACAATGATTTTATATTCATACATCAAACCACCATTTATTGACTACCTTTAAGAAGAAATTACTTTCCCTTTCTTCAAAGGCATTAGATTCCTATTATTCAGGAAGAAAGCCTGTTTTTAACTATCCAAGATTTAAAATGTAAAAGTCTATTGATTGTTATATACCAGCTAGGTGAGCACCTTTACTTTTAAATTAAGGATATGAGATTATACATAAAATATATGGTCAGTCTTCGCTGCAAAATGTTGGTAAAGGAAGAATTAATAAAGTTGGGACTGGACCATGTCATATTAAATCTAGGTATGGTTGAAACTGCAGGGGAAATTACTCATGAAAAGCGAATTCAACTCAAGAATAATCTGCTCAAGTCCGGATTGGAATTGTTGGATGATAAGAAGAGTATATTAATCGAAAAAATAAAAAATGTAATAGTTGAAATGGTTCATTACAATGATGAAATTCCAAAAACAAATTATTCTGGTTATTTAAGCGAAAAATTGGGATACGATTACACCTATTTGGCGAATACATTTTCTGAAGTGCAAGGAATCACCATACAGCATTATATTATCAAACATAAAATCGAAAAGGCGAAAGAATTATTGCTATATAATGAGCTTAACTTGGCGGAAATTGCCTATAAACTTCACTACAGCAGCCCATCGCACCTGTCAAATCAATTTAAAAAAGTTACTGGTCTCACACCATCTTTTTTCAAAAAAATGAAGAAAAAAAGACAGCAAAATTTGGAAAACCTGTGATATATGTAAGGTTCACAAATATTTATATAGCAAAATTCCCTTGGTTCTGTCGCATCTTTACTTGCTGTTATGATATTAATGAACAGGGCTAAATACACAACATTTATGGACATATTCGAAAAGAACAATTTGGTTTACGGTATTCTTAAAAAAATAAGAGATGTCTTTAGGCCTGTATTCGGTAATACAAGCCAAGAAACTGCAAGGTGGAAGGAATTGGAGAAAAACCTAAAACCCAATTTAATCAGAATCAAAAAATGACTTCGGTCAATTTCAAATACATGGCCTGAACCATACTGGGAGAAAGAGAATTTAATTTTCTTTATTGATAAGTGCTTTTAGATTATTTAAAGGCCCAAAAAAGAGCAGGAACTGAAAAACACTGCTCTTTTTCGTAAAAAGGCAAATGTGTCGGTATTGCATCAACCATTGTTTTTGTGAAGCAATTTTATATCTAAAGTAGCAATGATAAAGTAAACACCATGAGAAAATGCGCAATCTGTTTTGTGTTTTTGTTAATAATGTTGGGGGTCGCTGTTTCACTTTAATAAATCAATAAAAAAATTATGTCGAGAGAAAAAGAAGGAAAACAGAAATCAGGAAAAACAACACCCTCTAGTACGCCTAAAGAGAAAAAAGCCGCCAAAAGGGCAAAACGGGATGCCAAAAAAAGAGCGGAATAGAGGAGAAGGGACACTACTTTATACTATTTAATCATGGACACGGGTGAATTTGAAAAATCCATTACGTTTAACCTAGCTGATATACTGGAGTTCAAGTCCAATGCCATTGTGGTCAAAAACATAAGTGTTCAGAATAATTGTGTCATACAGGCATTTGCATTTGATTTTGGTAAGGTATTGTCCCATAAAGAATCCCCATTTATTCGCTTCATTCATATTATTGAAGGAAAGGCCGAGGTTGTCATAGACGCTAATTCCACCTTTATGCAGAATGGGGATTCCATACTAATCCCTGCATGTTCTTCCAGTTCAATTGAAGCAAATCATAAATTCAAGATGATTTGTACTACTATTAAAGACTAACCATACATCATGAATGTATATTTAGGAATTGACACAATGGTTTGAAATAGGAGGTGTAGTATGCGCTAAGGTAAGTCTTTCAATAGCACATGTTGTACGATTGTATGCTCCTAGAATGGACTTCCGTACCCTTCAGAACGGACCTGTAGCAAATGAACCTGTCTATTATGAGGGGAATTAAAACCCTGTGAAGATCTCACTATTGATTTGGACAATTTAATATTAGAACTTATGAAAGCTAAAGCTTTGGTTTATTGTGAAAATGAATTTGGCAGTATAGACGGTAAAGTGGCCAATGGACTTATTCGGCAATCGGAGATTTATGATATCGTTGGGGTCATTGATAGTTCGAAAGCTGGTCAGGACGCTGGCGAATATCTTGATGGTGTAAAAAATGCCATTCCCATTTTCGAAAGTATAACACTTGCCTTGGGAGAATTAAATGCTATTCCTGAATATTTTATCTACGGTATCGCCCCACTCGCTTCCTTTTTAAACGATGAACAAAAAGAAATTATTTTTACCGCTATGAAAAGTGGGATGAACATCGTTAACGGTCTTCCTGAGTTTTTCAACGAGAATACTCAATTTGCCCGTATGGCCCGTAATTATGGAGTAACCATACTGGATATTAGAAAACCTCCAAAACGTGAAAACCTCCATAATTTTTCAGGACGTATTCAAGAGGTAAAGGTTCCGATAATCACGGTAATGGGAACCGATTGTGCAGTGGGTAAAAGAACCACAGCATTAGTATTGGTGGAGGCCCTACGGAATGAAGGTTTGAACGCAGTCTTTGTGACAACTGGTCAAACAGGCTTGCTACAAGGCTCCAAATATGGGGTGGCCATAGATGTCCTAACTTCTGGGTTTGCTACCGGTGAAGTTGAAAATGCCGTAATAAATGCCTATGAGCAAGAACAACCAGATATTATTGTTGTTGAAGGCCAGGGAGCTTTAAGCCATCCTGCATTCACATCTTCAAGTGCTATTCTACGAGGGGCAATGCCCGATGCAATAATCGTACAACATCCTCCAAAGCGAAAAAGTTACTGTGACTATCCTAAAATTCCTTTATTGGACTTGGTAGACGAGATTGAAATGATAGAGGTGTTTTCTAAATCAAAAGTTATCGCCATCAGCATTAACCACGAAAATATGACCCAGCCTGAAGTGAATCAGATTATACAGCAGTATGAATCTGAATATGATCTGCCCGTTGCAGATGTGTTGATACATGGATGCGATAAACTGATAAAGGAGTTAATCAAAATATTTCCAGAGTTAAAAAGAGAGTCGGTGTTGGTTTGAAACTCCCTAGGATAGATATAGATTTGGAAAAAATCGCCCACAACGTGCAACAGTTGAAAACACTGTATGGTGCTAAGGGAATTAATGTAATAGGGGTCACCAAAGTGATCGGAGGGAATCCAATAATTGCCGACATCTTAGTCAAAAATGGTATTGAAATTCTTGCGGACTCTAGAATTTCGAATATTATAAAAATGCGAAAAGCGGGTATACAAGCACAATACCTGTTACTCAGAACACCTGCGCTCAGTCAAGTGGAAGAGGTAATTATCCATACCCACATAAGTCTAAATTCTGAATTGGAAGTTCTAAAGAAACTCTCGGAATATGCCTCAAGAAACCATATCATACATAAGGTTGTTCTTATGGTGGAGCTTGGAGACTTACGGGAAGGGATTATGCCTTCGGAAATGAATGCCATTGTAAAAGAGGT
>CALGQU010000166.1 GCA_937959125.1 uncultured Croceitalea sp. | reverse complement strand
GGCGATGTACAGCGGAAAATTCAAAACTTAAGATTTCTTTCGTTTATCCAAAAGGTCGCGGTTTTCAATCGGGTTTTCCTCCCCTTCCAAGGATTTTTCTATTTTTTCTATATAATCCAGGGAGTCGTCCAAAAAGAAGCTGAGGTTGGGCACCCTGCGCAATTGGTTTTTGGTGCGCTGTGCCAGCTCGTGTTTAATAAGGGGCTCGTTGGAGCGGATGCCCTCCAGCAATTCCTGTGCCTTATCGTTTGGAAAAATACTCACATACACTTTGGCAATGGAAAGGTCAGTGGTAATATAGACCTTGGAAACGGATATCAAGGTGCCTTTAAGGCCACCATCGGTAGCGGCACGTTGCAGCAAGGCTACAATGTCTTTTTGAATGATACCGCCAATTTTTTTCTGCCGCTGTGTTTCTTCCATAATAAGCACTCATTTAAACCACCTCATTTTCGCTTAAACCCCAAAGTCCAAATGAGTGCTACAAAAATAAGCGAATAATACTATCTTAGACGTGTAATGGAGAAGATAGAACACTTAGGGATCGCGGTCAAGGATTTGGACGCTTCCAACGCATTGTTTAAAAAACTATTGGGGGAACCGCATTATAAGATTGAGGAGGTCGCCTCGGAAGGTGTGCGTACTTCTTTTTTCAAATCAGGTCCCAATAAAATTGAATTGCTGGAGGCCACGTCTGAAAACAGCCCTATCGCCAAGTTTCTGGAGAAGAAAGGGGAGGGGATTCACCATGTGGCCTTTGCGGTGGATGACATCAAAGCTGAAATTGCCCGACTTAAAGGAGAAGGCTTTACCGTTTTAAACGAGCAGCCCAAAAAAGGGGCGGACAATAAGCTGGTCGCTTTTTTACACCCAAGAACGACCAATGGGGTTTTGATAGAGCTTTGCCAAGAGGCCCCATCCACTAAAGGTGATAGCGCCTAGGCTATATTGTGCTGTTCCGTTGTTTAATAAAAAAATAAAAGCTAATTTTGCTGCCCTTAATTACTAAATTTTAGGATTTGGCAATTAAGTTTTGAAACATAAGTTTCAGGTCCTATACCTGCCCGCTCGGAAGCATGGCAGGCGGGGCTCAGTTGGTTACCTGCCTACCTGGCGGTACGGCAGGCAGGGAGTAGCTGACACTAAAGTTGACATGATGTTCGTTTATGTTCTTAAAAGTGAAAAAGAAGAAAGGTTGTATGTTGGTATGACCATATCCGTTGAAAAACGTCTTAAAGAGCATAACGCAGGAAAAACAAAAAGTACGAAAGGATATCGCCCTTGGAAAGTGGTTCATACCGAGGAATATCCTGATAGGACTACTGCCCGTAAAAGGGAAAAGTATCTGAAAAGCGGGTACGGCAAACAGTGGTTAAAAAATAAATATTGCTAGGTCCTATAGCTCAGTTGGTTAGAGTAGCTGACTCATAATCAGTTGGTCCCTGGTTCGAGCCCAGGTGGGACCACCAAAGTGGTCGAAAAGTCTTAGCGGAAGCTAAGACTTTTTTTGTGGAATAGAGCCAATAGAACAAGAATGGTTGTATTGGTTTAGTGGCCTTTATGGGAAATGGAGGTTGATACCAAAAGCCCTTAAAAACAACACGTGTTGCACATATTTTCCTACAGAATATACAATTTAGGATTTCTAATATCATACTAATCAATTACTTAGCGGTGTAACTTTTATAATATAAGATTATGCCGACAACATTTGTAACAAAGACAATCAACATTGGAACCCGTAATCCCAATGGAAATGAAAATGCGCTGGATTTTTTTACCGAACACACCTTTGGGAGAAGGATTACTAGAGCGGCGACAGCCCTTAATGGCTTTCGCTTTAAATTTACCAATAGTGACCATCACATTGAAACACTTCAAGTAGATTCCGACGCCATTATCGATGATGCTGCCCGAGGTACCGTAACAGCACGCTTCCAATTAATGTATGCCGATAAGAATGCCGATGACCCAGTGAACATGTGGGCTACAGTGGTCATTTTTGCGGAATATGACTAATGGGAATTTTGGAAAAGTTTCTCCGGAACCCTCAAAATTTCTACCATGAAAACCTACGATGCTATGATCTTAAAGGTACACTGGATAAATTTCTAAAAATCAACCACCACCCCAATACTGGGAATGATTTGACTTGCATCGTTGGGGATGGCTACCAAACTTCTGGGTTCTACAATACTGCCATCTACGGTTCTGTTAAGTCCAAATTGTGGGGGTTGTGGAATGTTCTGCCCCAAAACGTTCTGGGCTTCCAAAAAAACGTCCAAGGACAGCTTTTTAAAATTCCATTTTTTATCGATTCGTACATCGAGCTGACTAAAAACAGCGAGGTTTTCTTCGCCTAGGCGATTAAAATCCAAGATGACCTCTGGAAAATTGGCTAAAGTTTGTTCTTGGTTCACGGGAACAAAAGGCGTTTCCCCGGCAAAGCGGTAGCGCGCGCTCAATTCCCAGTTCCTTGGGAGTTTATACCCTCCCGTAAAGGAAATCAAATGCCTACTGTCCCAAACGGAAGGCAAAAAGGTATCCGTATCAAAACC
>CALGQU010000165.1 GCA_937959125.1 uncultured Croceitalea sp. | reverse complement strand
TCTACCCGTACCTCCCTAGCATGGATGGTGCCGTTTACCGCTAATTTTTCGTCCGGGGTTGTGGTTCCGATTCCAATATTTCCATCATTATAGTAGATATTGTTATTGCTTCCGCTTGTCCAAACAGTATCTCCACCACCTGCAGGGTTCCCCCCACCTCCACCGGTGGCGCTTACCGTTACGGATATTTGGGAAGTAATAGTGGGGGTTTCCGCAGCACTTGCGGTTATGGTAGCATTCCCTGCACTTACTGCAGTAATTTGACCGGAACCGTTCACCGTTGCGATTGCAGTATTGGAACTGCTCCAATTCACACTTTGATTCGTTGCGTTGCTGGGTGTTACGGTTGCCGTATGGCTTCCGGTTTGGCCTACTTCCAAGGTTCTGGACGTTGGGGATACCGTAATACCGGTAACGGGTATTGGAGCGCCTCCTGATCCTGATCCCAAATACTGAATCAAACAAGCCTTTATGGTTTCACCGGAATCGTCAACCCTTGCTGAAATTCCTCCACGGGCCCTTAGGTGTATACTTACCAAATCGTTATTTGCGCTACTGTAGAGTTCCAATTGTAAAATAGTAGCGATAATGGGCTGTTGCGATTCCCCTCCCCATTCATAAATTCCACTATCTACCCATCCGCCTATACCTTGATCCAAAACTATCCAAGAAGAACCATTATAATAGCGAATCTTCCAACTGGTATTGGGTTGTGGTTGGTTGGGATAGGAGCCGCCAAAAGTGATATAGTTAATTGACTTGGGACTGGACCAATCCATTTTCCAGTATACTGGATCATTTTCTGGAACAATACCAAGGTTTTGGCCAAATTCAACCCCATGTTCGTTCCAAAGTGTAATATTCTTATAGTTACTTATACCCGGGTCATAAAAAATATCTAAAGGAATACCCCTACCCTCAGGAACATTACTGGTTACCGTAGCATCTGGCAATAAGGCAAGATTAACAAGAGGGTCTGGACTATTATTCTGCGCATAAGATCCTATTGATACAGAAAACAGTGCAAGGAACAATATGAAGAGAAATACCTGTTTTTTAAATGTCTTACAAAGGATAATTAACTTCATAAAACTAGAACACCCAACTCTAGAGGAAAAATATTTCATTGCTTATTGATTAAAATGGCTATATCCTCTAAAAATATAAAATAAATTCTTTAAATATAATTTAGAGGAAAAAAATCCTTTAATAAAAGGAAATATCTAACCTAAAACCCTATAAAGTACTTTAATCGCTTCCGTATAAAATAGCTATTTGCAAGTTTGTACCAGAACTACCATCAATAACTATCTCCCAAACCGCCAAGAAATCGAGATTTTGCGTTTGGTATTGATAAAGTAGACACCCGTTAGCAATATGGCGGCGGCTATGAGGGATTGGGCAGTTATTTGCTCATCCAAAAAGTACCAACCCAAGACCAACGCAACGATTGGGTTGACATAGGTGGATGTGGCCACTTTCTCCGGGGATACCTGTTTCAATAAAAAGTTAAAGGCCGTAAAGGCAACAATACTCCCAAAGATGATAAGCAATACCATGGTCCATTGCACTTTAAAACTCCAATCCAACGGACTGGACCATTGTTCTCCTACGATAAGGCTCATCAGCATCAACAAAATGCCCGCCGTACACATCTGATAGGCGGTATTCACAAAATGGTTTTTTGGTAAATCCGCTTTGGCGACAAACAAGCTACCATAGCCCCAACTGATCATGCATACCAAAAGCAGGAAAATGCCAAAAACCGCATTTTCCTTACCTAAGATTTCTTGTTGCCCAATAAGAAGGTAAATCCCCAACATGCCAAGTACGACACCAATCATGGACATGGGCTGTATCTTCTTTCCTTGTAACATCCACATTAACAGAAGAATCACTAACGGCTGTGCCGAGATTTGTAGCGCGGCCACCCCACTATCCAAGTATTTTAATGCCCAAACGGCCAATCCATTACCAACGGATAGGAAAAGAAAGCCTACAAAGGAAACGTTGAGAAACTGCTTTTTTGATGTCCGGAGGCTCATCCCTAAAATCTTGGCTATTACAAAAACCAAAAGGCTTGCAACAAAAAATCGTATTCCCGCCAGCATGAAGGGGGGAAGTTCCGTAACCGCAATCTTATTCAGCAAATAAGTAGACCCCCAAATGACGTAAATGGCGAAAAAGGCCAGTACAATCAATGTGGTATGTTTGTTCTTATCCATTGTGACGCTGATTTAAGGCCACAATACGGCTCTTAAAAAAACCTCTACAGAAAACCGTTTTCTTATTCATCCGTATCCATACCTTCTATCATGGGTGCTCCGGCATTTTTAAGTGCTTTGGCAAGGGCTGGAACCGTTGTTTTAACCAAGGTACTTAAATTGGTATTCAGTTGTTTTAGTTGTTGCTCCGCCCTATTGAATGCCTGGATATGGTTACCCGTGGGTCCGTATGTATTGCCTAAGGCAACGTATCCAACAAACAGTCCATCATTTGGTGAAGGAGGATTCCGTTCTCCCACTTCATTTTTAGCGGAATTTCCTTTAAGTATCGCCTCAATCCCCAATAGTTCCTTCTGGGCATCATGTATTTGTTGGAACATTTGCGCAGTTGGTGTTTTGGCTTGTTGAAAGGCCCGTTCCATGGCATTCAAACGTTCCTTGGTTTTGGAAACTAAATGGGTAGTGGCCATCATACGCTGTTGAAACGCTTGAAAACGAGCCCTAAAAGCAACGATTTCTTTGTCCGGTTTGCTAGGCAACGCCCCTTGTTTTAAATTGACGACCTCAAAAGTTATGGGTGCCGCCAACTGGCTTAAAACCCCATCCATTTTTTGGTAAAGACCAGCAGAATACGTACCTGGGGTAGCTAAATACGGGGAGCCTTCAAATTCCTCGTCCGGGTTTGGTGTTGGTGCTTTCAAGGGAATCCCTGATCTATCGGCATAGGTTAAATCCCAAGCCACCCTGTTGAACCCTTCTTTATTGGTGCCTTTTACGGTATTGACCACTTCACCATTGGCATCTTTTATCATAAGTACAAAAGCAGGTGCGGACTGATTCTTTTCATTAGCAAGGGCATCCCAGCCAGGAAAGGGAATGGTGGCGTTTTCCTTGGTTAATTTCTTCTCTTTGGCTTGGCGAATGTCCTTTTTAGATTCCAACTTCTTTGGAAGATAGTAGGTGAACAGTGCTCCATAATCTGGGTTTTTAGCTTTGTAGGTCGCATTTCCCTGTCCGTAGATTTCCTCTTTCTGTATATAGCGATAGGCTTTTCTTGTATTGAAAAACTGTACTTCATTAGCTTTTGAGGCATTATAATCCCGCAATGGACCAATATCATCCAACACATAAAAACCCCGTCCAAAGGAAGCCCCTACCAAATCGTCTTCCTTACGTTGTATGGTAATGTCCCTAAAGGAAATGGTAGGTAGCCCCTCTTTTAGTTTTGTCCAAGCCCCACCGCCATTTTTTGTAAAATAGATGCCATATTCCGTCGCTGCAAATAGCAACTCTTTCTGCTTATGGTCTTGTACCACGCGCCATGTCAGTAATTTTTGGGGTAGATTGCCATTGATTGACTTCCAACTGGCTCCCTTATCCGTACTTTTAAGCAGAAAAGGACGGTAATCCCCTTCTTTATGATTGTCCAAAACTAAATATACCGTATTGGCATCATACAAATCTGCCCGTACATCATTGACAAAAGCGCGCGATGGTACTCCCTTAATGGAACCGAGTGCTATTTTTCGCCAGTTTTCGCCTCCGTCTTCCGAAACCTGAAGGATACCATCGTCGGTTCCCGCATACAAAAGCCCTTCTTTCACCGGGGATTCCGCCAAAGAAGTAATCGTATTGTAATTACTCATGGCCCCCACGTCCCAGGGGTTGTCCCAACTTTGTTGTTTCCCTAAAATGGGAAGGTTCAAGCGCTCCTCGTTTCTAGTAAGGTCATTGGAAATTGGAGTCCAATCGTCCCCACGGTTTTCCGATTTCCAAACCCGATAGGAAGCAAAATACAGGCGTTTTGGGTTGTGTGGGCTCACCAATATGGGAGCATCCCAATTAAAACGTTCATGGGGTTCCCCCGCAGCGGGCTGTGGCTGCACAAATACGGTCTCCCCGGTGGTTTGGTCAATACGCCATAACCATCCTTGTTGAAATTCGCCATAGGTAATATCCGGATTACCGGGTTCTACGGCGGATTGGTGTCCGTCCGCACCTAAGGTAATCCACCAATCCTGATTCAGGATACCATCGGCACGAATGGTCCTTGAGGGTCCACCATGGGAACCATTATCCTGTGTTCCTCCATAAATGTTGTAAAAGGGTGCTGTATCGTCTACCGCTACTTTGTAATACTGTGTAACCGGCAAATTGGAAAAGAAACGCCATGTTTTTGTACCATCATACGATTCATATAGGCCACCGTCTGTCCCAAAAAGCACATAATTAGGATCGCTGGTAAAGGCCATGGCATGACTGTCCACATGTTTCTTCTTTTCGTTCATGGTCACAAAGGTTTTCCCATGGTCTAGGGAAACTTGGGTATAATTGCTCATCAAATATAACGTGCCTTCGTGATGTGGTGAGGCATACAATTCTTGATAATAATGAGGTCCGGTGCCGCCGGATACGGCATCGCTTTGTTTGGCCCAAGAAGCTCCTGCGTTGTGCGATATGTAAACGCCTCCTTTTGTTCGATCTAATTCAATGGCCGCATACAGGGTTTGGTTGTCGAAAGGCGACATGGCCAAGCCTATTTTTCCAAGATTGGATGTTGGAATTCCGGTTTTAAGTGGCGTCCAGGTTTGCCCTCCGTCTACAGATTTGTGAAGTCCAGAGCCGGGTCCTCCGCCCATATAGGCCGCTACGGTCCGATGTCTATCCCAAGTGGCAGCATAGAGGACCTTGGAATCGGTGGGGTCCAATACAATATCCGTTACCCCTGTCCATTCGCTATTCCCTAAGGTTCGGGTCCATGTGGTTCCACCATCGGTGGACTTATAAAAACCCCGCTCTCCACCTTTGCTCCAAAGCGGACCTTGTGATGCTACAAAAATTGTATTGGAATCATTGGGGTCAACAATAATCTTTGAAATATGTTCAGACGCCTTTAAGCCCTTGTTTTTCCATGTTTTTCCGGCATCATGACTTACGTAAATACCGTCCCCAAAAGCTAGATGCCTACCTCCTACGTTTTCGCCACTGCCTACCCAAATGGTACTGGGGTTGTTAGGGTCAATAGTAACGCAACCCATGGAATAGCTGGCCTCTTTGTCAAAAATGGGTTCAAAAGTAGTGCCTGCATTGACCGTTTTCCATACCCCACCGGAACCGACGGCGATATACCAAATATTTTCATTTATTGGGTGAATGGCAATATCCGCTATACGTCCAGAAGTAAGGGCCGGACCTAAATTTCGGAATTCAAGTCCCGCATAAGGGTCTTTTTTGGTTTCCTGTGCGGAAACCTGACCAATAAACGCTTGAAAAAGTAGGACGGTAAAGCAAAGAGAAATACGGAGTTTCATGATTGATGTTTTAGTTGATTAGCTAGGTTGAAAGATAACCAAATACCTATCCAATTACTACTGCCGATGAAGAAAATTTGATCAAGATAATATCTAGGGAAATCTTATCTATCCTTAAGCCTATAGACAAATTTGAGACCGCTCCAATCTGCATCGATGGCCGCTACTTTCACATCGACCAAACCCAAGGATAATAGGAATTCCCGAACCGGTTCCCTTTTTAAATCCGTTGCTATGGTAGAACTTCCCTTAGGCCAGCTTACCCAAAGCATTCCCGTTTTCTTCAGCGCTTTTTTGAGTTGGGGGAGTTCTTCATTCATTTTTACTGCTGCCGTAAAAAAAGCATGGATAAAATCGGCACTATTGGCTTCTAATGTTTCTAGAAAAACGACATCGGAAGGAAAATCCGCAAACAACCCAAAATAATGCCTCGGTTGATTACATAGGTATATGGAATTCCCCGTTTTAATTCCCAATTTTTTGGCCAATGGAGTACCCGAATATCCTGTCGTCATTTGTTATTGTTTTTCCATTTCGTCAAGAAGCTGCCGGAAACCAAGAGCCACGCCATTGGTCCAACCAAAACCGTCTTGGGTCTCGTACTCCCCTCCACCGGACAAAAGCGTTAAGTCTTCTACATTGTACTTTTCCATCATTTTGCCCGTGTTTTTATAAACCTTTTCATTTAGGGCCAACCAGCGTTCCATAATTTCCTTTGCCTCTGCGCTATAACCATACTGCAAAAGGCCTTTGACGGCCATCCATTGCAAGGGTGCCCACCCATTAGGGGCGTCCCATTGTTGCCCGGAATGATCCAAAGTGGTAACCAATCCTCCTGGTTTTAGAAAAGTATTCATGATAATATCTTTGACCTGCGCCGCCTGTTCCTTAGTCGCTATACTAAAAAATAAAGGAAATACACCGGCCAAAGTCATTTCTGTGGTTTGTTGTTTCCTCATAAAATTATAGTCCATAAAATATCCTTGTTCCGGATTCCATAGTAATTCTTTGATCATTCCTGCTCGTTGTTCCGCTTTGGCCCCATACTCTTTGGAGGCGTACATATCCCCTTTGGTTTGATATGCCGTTGCCAGAACAGATTCCATATGGTACATCAAACAGTTTAAATCTACCGGCAAAATATGTGTGGTTTTTGTGGTTGAGAACTCACCGGGGGTAGTATACCATCGGGAACTAAAATCCCAGCCGGATTCCGCCGCGGAGCGTAAATCTTGGTATAGGGCCGCCCTATCCCCTTGATTCACTTCACTAGCGAGATGCGTATCTTCTTTATACGCTTCAGGTCGTGGTACGGAAGCTTTATCATAATAGCGGTTCAAAACTCCTTTGGGTAGTTGTACCACATGTTGACTTGCTTCAAAATCCCCTGAAATAGAATCGTGGGCCATAAAAAAATCATATTCCTTTTGTAGGGCAGATAGGTAGTGGGGAAGTATTTTACTATCCTCTCGCGCTAAGGCACTTACCATCAATCCATAAAAAGGGGGTTGGGAACGGGTACGGTAATAGTTTCTTGTACCATTGGGTATGAAACCTATGCTATCCAACAGATGGGTAAAATTATCGACCATCCCCAATGCCAAATCTTGGCGTTCCGCAGCCAATAAGCCTTCCATGGTAAAATAACTGTCCCAATAATAGATTTCTTGAAAACGACCCCCGGGCACCACGTATTGATGCGGTAAGGCAATTCTGGAAGAAAACGGGATACGCTCGTCCGGACCTCTTGTCAGCTTATCCCACATGGTATTGATATGCTCGTACATTGTTTTGGTGGTATCCGTTTTAAACTCTAGTGACTTCATGGATTTATCCATAAAATTAGCGTCAACAAAGGCTTTTAAGTCAAAACCATTGGCTTCCTTGGCCTTTAGATATTTGGCTTCCAAAGCTACCATAGCTTCTTTAGGCACCAAATCCACAAATGTTTTGGAATCCTTAAAAACTGCAGTTAACTGTACATCTTTAAAAAGTTGGGTCTCATAAGGACTGACTTTTTTGGGGGTCGGTGTTTCTTCTGTACAGGAATAAAAAAATAGAAGTATTGCAATTATCTTTAAATAATGCGGATGCATAAGGGTTTGTTTTTGTTAGTGGTTTAAATATAAGGCAATAATCCAAACATATTTAAGTTTGAATCGTATACGATTATTGGAACGCCATGAAAAGCAAGCATATCATACGGAATACGGTAAAAGACCATTTGCTATCCCATATTAAAAGTGGTCAGCTTACCATAGACAAAACCATAAATCTAGCCAAACTAGCGAGAACCCTAAAGGTAAGCGTAACACCAATCCGTGAGGCCCTAAGCCAGTTGGAACAGTCCAGAATAGTAAAAGCGGTTCCCAACCGTGGTTTTGTTATTCCCGAGCTGAGTTTGACTGAGGCCAAGGACCTTTATAACACCATGGCGCAATTGGTAGTCTTAGCTATGGAGGACAGCCAGTTTACACAACAAACCGTGCAACAATTAAAACAGGAACTACTACTGTTGCAGCAGGCTCATACCCATATTTCCCGGATGCAATCCAGAATACGCTTTCATCAATTCTTGATGCGTGACTGTAGTAACCGCATTTTACATTCCCTGATTCAGGATTTGGAGGCCAAAATTTTTTTTTACGAACAACTGTATATTACCGATGCCTCATTTTATGAACAGGTAGATAATCAGAACGAATCCATAATACGGGCGATAGAAGAAAATAACGTACCTACCGCGGCCTTGATATTAAAAATGAACTGGTTGAACGTTTCTGAACATATCAAGAACAAACTTATTAGAAATCAAAAAATAAGTTATCAAACAATAGTCCCCTAAAGCTTTCGTTATGGGTATATGGAATTTTTGAACGGACAAATAGCGGCACTTGCCAAGAAAAAAAGGCCCAATCTGGTTAGAAAACAACTATCCTGTGGCATATTTCAAGAACTACCCAAGGAAGAGGAGAACACAATGCCCAAGGATAGGGATTCTGCTTAACCTTTTCTACGTTCCAACAGCACCAACATCATTAGACTTAGCATAATCCTATGGTCGTCATCGGCGTCAGAGGATATTAATCGCGAAACTGTAAACCGCCTACCAAAGAAAGAAGGGTCCTTCTTTAAACGCACTACTTTTTCTTGTTTTTCATTGAACACTACATAACTGGGATTAAAAAAATAGCCTGTAAACATGCTTACAATAGGGATTTGCCCAAATATACCGTCCAGTACTTTTACCCAAGCGTTTTCTTCCCGGATCTTATACTGTGGTTTTTCGTTTTGATCAATAATATCATAATTGGCCTTCCAAAGGGATGCCCACCCTTTTCGGGCCACTTTGCCCAAAGGTTTTCCCATACGGTCCGTAAAGCTATAGGCCGTGCTAAAATCTATCCATTTGTCCGCTTTTATGGAATAGTTCTTTGCCGTCTTTGAAGTATCTGAAAAAACCTCAATATCTTCCTTAAACTTGAACATTTTTTGACGGACATAGGCAATGAGCTGTCCGTTGGCATCATGCGCCGTAAAATCGTTGGAAAGTGTGGTAATCTTGAATTCAAATTGGATGGGAAAATTTAGTTCTTGCATGCTATTGGTTTAGGTGGTTTTTATTATTTGTTTTGTGAAATACTATTCAAAAAGGCTTTCATCAAGGCCTGGAATAAGGTTCAAGGCATTTTTATAATATACTTTTCTTAAGACGTCATCCGGTAAATCCAGGCCGTACATGGCCCAGAAGGCATGGTATTTTTTGTAATAGGGAAAATATTCGTCCGCAGTTTCCAAAACCCTGAAATAGGTAGGGAACTCTTCCGGTTTCCAACTATCCTTTCCAAATAGGATGCGGTCTTGGTACCTGATAAAAAAGGCTTTCGCCTGCTTGGGTTGCCTGCCCAGTTCTGCAATGATGGCCCCAATACCCACGGACATGTTGGGCATCTCGTCCAACAACTCCCCTAACCGCTTTAAATCGTTCGCATACCAACCCATATGGGCATTGATGAATTTGGTTTTGGGATGGTTTTTAAACATCCGGTGCTGCTCATCAATGATTTGCTGCCATGGCGCGGGGTTTGTGGCGGAGCGCTTTCTCCTTGGCTTTGTCTTTAGCTCTAACCAACGCTCATTTTTACTATCCAAGGGGTCCCAAAAGGATTTGGGATCGGCGGCATGGATCAATACCGGAATACCCAATTGCCCGCACATGGCCCAAACCGGGTTCAGACGCGGATCGTCTATAGCAATGCGTTTGCCGTTGACATCCTTATGCCGTAGGCCCAAGCTTTTATAAATTTTAAGGCCTTTTGCCCCAGCTTTTACATCTGCTTCCAACTGTTTGGCCGCTTTTGCACCCCATCCCGGAGTACCTACACCACTAAAATCCACATTGGCAAAAACAGCAAAGCGATTGGGATAGTTTTCATTTACGTTTTTTAGCATGGCCCGGAGCCCTTCGCCGGTGCCTCCACTAAGGTTGACCATGATTCCTTCGTTCAATTGGTCCATATCTTTTACCAAAAGGGATAAATCTTGTTCCGCCATACGAAATTGGTGGCTATGGACATCGATAAAGGTAAATTTTGCCTTGGTTACGGGGTTTTGCGGTACTACCAAAGTGGGTGTTGGGTCATACGCTTCAAAACTCATTTCTTGGGAAAGTCCAAAAAATATGTTACTAATTGATAATAAACAGATTACATGTATTCTTTTCATGTTTTACTTTATATTTTATTTAATTTATTGTAAGTCTCCAAAGTATCTATATCCAAAGCTTTTCCCTCAGGTGAAATAGCGATTAGTTGGTTTTTGTGCACTTGCATCAACCTATGGGCGCCTCGGTCGGCATCCAATGCCTGCAAGGCACTAAAAAAATTGCGATTAAAAACCACCGGAACTCCACTTTTTTGACCATATTGGGTAGCTACTATTCCAACATCGGTTTCCCGATACGTGCTTATCAGCTTTTGCAAATAATGCGCATTCAAAAAAGGTTGATCCCCCAATACAATTAGAATAGCCTCTATATGTGTCTTGTCAGCCAAGTGCTTAATACCCTTTGCTATGGACGTTCCCATGCCTTGTTCCCAGTTTTCGTTTTCAATATACGGAACGGTACCTACTATTGGTTCAACTTGTTCCAAATGCGCTCCCAAGACCACTAAAACCTCGTTTGAAACCGCTTTGGCTTGGGCAATAGCGTTCCCCAAAAGCGTACTTTCTTTCCAAGGCAATAGCTGTTTGGGTTGCCCCATTCTTTTGGAAGCACCAGCAGCCAAAATCAGTATCGCTATGTGTCGCTGTTCACCATCCATTATTGATGTATACTCCCCTCTTTTTCCCGCAATGGCATGACTATTTTATCATTTCTATGGGAAACGATTTCGGCCATAATGGCTATCGCGATTTCCTGCGGGGTTTCCGCACCAATATGCAAACCTGCCGGACCATGGATGGAAGTTAAAAAAGACTCGTCCAACTCCGGAAGACGTTCCAGAAGGGCATCAAAAAGGGCTTCCCGTCTTTTTGCAGGACCTAACAGCCCTAAATAGGTATATGATTTCTTTTGTAAAGCGATAAGAAACTGCAGGTCTTTTGCAAAACTATGCGTCATCAGCACCACTGCGGTCTGCCCATCTGTCTCAGGTTGGTAGAGTGCTGCTTCCGCTTGGAGAAATGTTGTAGTCCCGGGAAAATCGGTTTGCTTCTTCTCTTCTTTGGGGTCCGCAACCACAGTAACCTCCCATCCCGCTTTTGATGCAAACCCACAGAGCACGACCGCATCATGTTCCGCACCCAAGAGCAGGAGCCTAAAACAAGGTGGCAACATTTGTTGGTAACATGAAAAACGCTCTGAATTCCTAGTCGTCTTCTGCAATGGAAATGGGTTTCCGTTGAAAAAAAATACCGAACCGTATTCTTTGTCGATACCATGCGCTTTTTGATAATAGCTTTTGACTTCAAAAGACCTTCTTCCCTTTAAGGTATCTTTAAATGCGGTCAACCAATCCGCACTGGGATCAAAAGCTTCTAAAAGAATATAAAGCGTGCCTTCGCACCCTAAACGGTAACGCCCATCATAGACCATCACCTTTGAAATAGTGGTTGAAAAAACAGATGCTGCCTGCCGTAACACCTCCTTCTCCACACATCCCCCGCTAACGGCACCTATCATGCTACCGTTTTCCAAAACAAGCATGCGCACACCCGGTCTGCGATACGAAGAACCGTCCAAGGCGACTACGGTGGCCAATACAGCCCCTAACCCTTCAGATTTGGCATGTTCATATACCTGAACGATATGCTTTAATTCGTGCGTCATAATATTGGTTTACCTAGAATAGGAATACATCTCACTTGTTCGCCTTTTTTATAGGATACTTTTGGTGGCACTTGCAAGAAACCATTTATAAGGCTCAGGCTTATTAAATCGCCCGACCCGTTAGCGTGTATCGGTTTGGCAATGAGTTTTCCTTGGACATTTGTCACTTTTGCACTTAGAAAACGTGTTAAATCCGTGGTGTTCCCAAAAGCTTCTTCTAAAATTACGTTTATTTCCGGAGTATGCACTCCCAAAGAGGTGTTTAGCCATGGCACAAAATAGATATGAAAGTTGGCAAAGGTGGATACCGGGTTTCCGGGAAAGGCAAAAATAGTGGTGCCAGCATCTTTATGCACCCCAAACCAAAAAGGTTTTCCAGGGCGTTGGCGTACTTTGTGAAATACTTTTTCAACACTTAAGGCCTCAAAAACGCTGGGTAAATAATCATATTTTCCTTTGGAAACCCCTCCGCTCAACAGCACCACATCATGCGTATCAATAATTTGGGCCAACGCCTTTTCCGTTTCCAACTTATCGTCTTTAACATGTACTGCTTCTGATTTTAAACCCATTTTCACCAATGCAGCCTGTAAGGAATGTACATTGGATTTTCTTATTTCGTAGGGTTTTGGCGTTTGCGCCAGGGCAACGAGTTCATCACCGGTGGATACTACACAAATGCTAGGGTTCTTTTTTATCAATACCGACGTTTTTCCCACAGCGGCCAAAATGCCAATTTCTGCAGGACCAATCCGTACCCCTGCTTGTAACAGGACGGAACCCTTGGTTTCATCGGTTCCTTGGTAATGTATATTCTGTCCTTTGGTTATCGATTTTAACAACATGGCCTTGCCATCTTTGATTTCGAGATGCTCGTACATCACTACGGTGTCCGTGCCCAAGGGAAGCATAGCACCCGTCATGACTTCAATGCACTGGTTCCTTGATTCTAATGTTTGCTGCGGGCTGCCTGCCGCAGCTATGGCTGTTATGTCAAAACAAAGACATCCTCCCGCAAAGGCATCGTAAGCCATGGCTATCCCATCTTTTGTAGCCCTATCAAAGGGTGGAAAATCGCGATCTGCAGCAATAGGTTCGGCCAAAACACGGTCCAGCGCTTTTTCTAAAGGTACGCTAACCTGCCCAAAATCCTTTGCATGGTTCAATACCCTATTTTTTGCTAATTCAAATGCGATCATGTGAATAGTGTTAATTGTAAGGCATTGGAGACCAACACCCTTATCCCTACAAAAAGGACCAATAAGGCCGTTACTATACGGATACCCATTGGGGATATCCTCTTTATACCAAAACGTATTCCCAATTGCCCGCCTAACAAAACAGCAAATAACAGCCATAGAGTCTTCGGCCACAGCAATTCAAAAGTTCCCGCAACCAAGAGTCCCGCCAGACCGGATACGGAATTCACTAAAATAAAGAAACTTGCCAGAGCTGCAATGGTCTTTGGTCGGTCCCATTGTAACTGGTTGAGCAATGGCGCTAAAAAGATACCTCCTCCAATACCTACCAAACCTGATAGAAAGCCAATTCCTCCCCCTAAAAAATATGGAATGGAAGGAGCATATTTTTTTTTCAGGGTACTGTTGCCCAGTTTTAAGCTCTGGACAATCATGGCAAATGCCGCTAAAATCAATACTGTACCGAGCAGTATAAAAAATGTCTTTTGGGTCAATCGAAACGAGGCACCAATAAAAGCCATGGGAACACTGGTGATAACAAAGGGTAAAAACTTCTTTATCTTAAAGTGTCCCCCCCGTAAAAATACCAAACAACTACCTCCAACTACAATAAGATTGCACAATAAGGCCGTACTTCTGATGATAAAAAAACTGCCAGCTACCAAGGCCAGAATCGCCAAATAACTAGACCCACCTCCAAAGCCCACACTAGCATACAAAAACGCAATAACAAAGAAAATTAGCGTAACCCATATAAAATGCTCGCCAACTAAAGACATGAAGTCTGTATTGCGTTCATACCTCCTGCAATCTGTACGATTTCAGCTTTTGGATGTTGTTTCCCAAGCAAGGTAGCCGCTATTGCACTACGCTTCCCAGATTGGCAGATAAGATAAACGGTCTGCGAAAAATCAATTTTGTGCTGCTCTTGTTCCAAGGTATCCAAAGGAATGTGAATAGCCGATTCTAGGTGACTTTCTGAATATTCCTGAATCGTACGTACATCGATAAGTTGTTTTAGGTCCTGTTTCTGCTCCAACGCTTCCCATTCAATGGCCTTTAATGGTTCACATCCAGTAAACCCATAATCGTTTTGAAGGGCTTTTAACTTTATGTTTTCAGAGTTCTGTTTAAACCCAATTTTCTGCACGCTCTGGGTCAAGCCATCATAAAGCATTAATTTACCGGAAAGTACGTCCCCTACTCCAGTAATTACTTTGATTACTTCCAAAGCTTGAAGGCTTCCAATAATCCCCGGCAATACGCCCAGAATACCATTTTCATCACAATTGGGAATCTCATGTGCCTTTGGCATTTCCGGAAACAGACACCTATAGGTAGGTCCGCCCCGATAATTGAAAACGCTCACCTGTCCTTCAAAAGCATGCAAAGCCCCATAAACCAGCGGTTTCCTTAAAATAACACAAGCGTCATTGATTAAATATCGACTAGCAAAATTATCGGTAGCATCTACCACAACATCAAAATCTTTGATGATATCCAAGGCATTGGCCACATCTAAAAAGGTTTCAAAACCCTGAAATTCCACCTCATTATTCCGTTTTTGGAGCTCCTGTTGGGCCACTTTCAATTTGGATTGGCCTACACTCGTTTCCGGATACAGGACTTGTCGTTGGAGATTGTGCAATGCTATCGTATCGTTTTCTACCAGACCTAGGGTGCCTATGCCCATACCACAAAGGTATTGAGCCACGGGAACGCCCAATCCTCCTAAGCCTACGAGCAAAACCTTGGATGCTTTCAGCTTTTCCTGATTCTTAGGTCCAAAATCTTTTAAGGCGATTTGTCTGCTATATCTATCCAATAGGTTTACTTGTTGACTTTCGTTAAAGCAAATTGATATTCTGCCAAGGAATTGGCATTATAGAGTACTTCATCCCGCTCTGGATAGATTAGCTTTACATCTGAATTGATCAAAAATTTTCTGGGACAAGAACTTTGCGCTTGTTCCATATAGGCTATGGCTTGTTCTAAACCCTTTGGCTCCCAAATGGAAATTAAAGGTTCCGGTAGTTTGCTTTCGTTAGTGGCATATGCAGTAGCTACTTTATCCAAATCCCTTTGGTTGACCAAGACTTGTAAAGCATTGGTGTCCAACAACGGCAAATCACATGCCAATACCAACCAAGCGGCATTGGGATGAGCCTTATGGGCACTTAAAATTCCGTTTAACGGTCCACGGTATTCATTTCGATCTACAATATATTCGCTTTCAGAATCCATTTCCGCTTGTTGTTCTGCGCGAATACTAAAGAATACCTTATCACAGACCTTATTGACCATATTGTAAAGATAATCCCGTTGTGGTTGTCCATGATACTCCAAAAGGCCTTTATCATTACCCATACGGGTACTTTTACCTCCTGATAGTACTAAACCGTATAATGGAATGCTCATGTTATATGTCTATAAAAGGTATTCGTTAATTATTACAAGTTAATCTGGGTTTTGAAATTATTTCAACCAGCTTAAAATCCATTCTTTATCTTCTATTTTGATGTATAAAATCAATCACTATTTTCAATAGGAGCAAAACCTGAGTATTTTCCCTTTTAACCATCAAATCATCCCCCAATGGAGGTCATGGAACTATCAAAAACGGAGGCATGCTCCTCTTGAGCCTCAAAACCTGTTTTGGCCCGCGTTCCTATTGCTTTTAAAATGGCCGCTTCAACACCTTTTTCACCTTCTGCACCTCTAATAATATCCCGCAAATTCACTTTGGGGCTTCCATAAAGACAGGTAATAACATCGCCTATAGCCGTAACGCGCAAGCGATTACAACTGCCACAAAAGGTTCTGCTAAAAGAAGGGATTAGACCAAACGTGCTTTGATGTCCTTCAATTTGGTAGTTTATGGATGTGGAGGTGCTTGGGGCTTCCAATTTTTTATACTTGGGAAAGCTTTCAGCGATATGTTCTAAAATGGCCTTATAATCCCACTTGATTTTTTGGAACGACTTGCTACCGCCGTTAAACGGCATTTCCTCAAGGAACCGTACGGAAACCGGATAGTGTTGCATAACCTTTAAGATGGGGATGATATCCTGTTCGTTCTGCCCTTCCAACACGATAAAATTGATGCGGACATTAAAGCCTTCAGAAATCAATCGGATCAAATTTTCATGTACGGTATCGTATTGGTCTCTGCGGGTAATACGCTCAAAGGTGGTTTTGTCAATCGCATCCAAACTGACATTGATATCTTTGATTCCCAACGCCTTAAGCTCATCGATATACGGGCCTATCAAAGTGGCATTGGTGGTTACCGAAATATCCTTTAAGCCATCCAAAGTGGTTAAATACCGCAACAATACCATAAGATCTTTCCGCACAAAGGGTTCACCCCCTGTAATACGAATCTTATCAATACCCTGCCTAACCAATATTTCGGCCAATTGTTTCAGCTCTTCAATGGTCAACAGTTTATCATTTTTGACAAAATTGATACCTTCCGCAGGCATACAATAGTTGCACCTCAGATTACAACGATCGGTGACCGCTAACCGGAGGTAATTTATGGTCCTATTGTGATTATCTACAAGCATAGTTCTGGCAGCTATTGATTATCCCCCACTTACGGGCGGAATCAGGGCAATTTCGTCATAAGAATTGATTTCTGCCTCATCCTGGGCGTAATTGTTGTTCACCGCAACGGCCAAAGAGGAAAGCTCGTTCAATTTGGGATAGGTAGTCCCTAAAAACTGACGGAGCTCCTTTACCGTCTTTGGAAAT
>CALGQU010000164.1 GCA_937959125.1 uncultured Croceitalea sp. | reverse complement strand
CAAAAATCATTTTTCTGTTTTCAGCAATCATGATTATGGGTTTGGGGTATATGGTATTTATCTTAAATAGAAGCTCAAAGGTAAAAAGTAACCTCAACCGTACTTTAAAAACCCAAAACCTTGAATTGACAAAAGCCAAGGAAACGGCAGAGCAATTGTCGCAGATGAAAACAAGGTTCATAAACACGGTAAGCCATGAACTGCGTACACCCTTATATGCGGTCATAGGGGTTACTGGGATGCTAATGGATGACGATATCCTTTACAAAAAACGTAAAGAACCCTTAGATGCCCTCCGTCTTTCCAGTGATTATTTATTAAGATTGGTAAATGATATCTTGGAGCTGGGGAAATTGGAAGGAGGTAAGGCCAAGACAAAACAGCTTAACTTTAGGATAGACCAACTCCTACGTGAGATGTGTTCCTCCTTTAAATCCATAGCGTTGGATAACAACAACAAGCTTCACGTAAATTATGGAAAAGATACGGAACTGGAATTGCAGGGTGATGTTTTTCGCATCCAAAGGATTTTAATGAATTTGGTAGGTAATGCTTTAAAGTATACCATAAATGGTAATGTTTATATCCATGTCCAAACCCTCAAGACTATAGAAAAAGATGGGATGTACTTAAGTATCGCAATAGAGGACGATGGCATAGGAATACCACCGGAAAGACAAAACGAAATTTTTAACGAATTCTCACAGTTGGAGAGAAATACCAGCACATTTAAAGGTAGTGGTCTGGGATTGTCAATAGCTAAGAAATTAGTCCATTTGCTCAATGGGACCATCTCTTTAACAAGTGAACCTAACAAGGGCAGTACGTTTACAGTACAACTCCCCATAGTTAAGGCCGTTGATGAAGTTCCTTTGTGTCAAAAGAGCAATCTGGACAACCCCCACAAAGAATATAAAGTCTTGATCGTTGATGATAACAGAATAAACCGATTGGTAACCAAGAACATCTTGGAAAAAAACAACTTTGAAACCGTTGCCGCCCAAAATGGAAAAGAAGCCGTAGATTTATTCTTAGAGCAAAAATTCGACTTGATTTTAATGGACTTGAACATGCCCGTAATGGATGGGTACACAGCTTCAAAGACAATTAGATCATATGATAACGAAATACCTATTATTGCTTTGACGGCGAATGATATGGAAAGTATTGTAGATAAAGTGATGGATGCCGGTCTTGATGATATCATCACCAAACCCTATGATAACGTGCAGTTTTTTCAGACGATCCTTAAGAATTTGGACAAAAAGAAATCGATAAAAGGCATTGTGGATAACTTGATAAAGGAAAGGGGAACATAAAGGGTCCTTTGTATAAAGGCATAAACTGTGTTTCGCTCTCCGAATTCCGGATTTTCTTCCTCTCTTAAAAAGTTTGCATCCCCGTAAAACCCATAGACTATTGCGGGCTAAAGTTTTTTCGAGCGTCGAACTTCCCGCATACTTTAAATTTTGAAACGCTCTCAAACGATAATCAGACGGTTTTAATATTTTGAATATGGAAAAAATATTGGGTAGGATAGAAGGTGTTATGCGTCCATTCTTTCATCCCTAGGTAGGCAAACGGGAATAAATCGGTACCGATCAACTAATATAACCCCAGATATCTTTTCCGCTAAATAATTGGGCGTAGGTTGTTAAAACCATTTGATGTTCTTGCAATGCCAGTTTTGGGTCCTTTTTAAGCAATTGGATGGCATAATAGCGGGCAGATTTCAATATATGATTATCCTTAACAATATCTGCTATTTTAAGATTCAATAATCCGCTTTGTTGTGTGCCCATCAAATCACCCGGTCCACGGAGTTTTAAATCAACTTCTGCGATTTCAAAACCGTCATCGGTACGTACCATGGTTTCCAAGCGGGTTTTGGAATCGTTGGATAGTTTGTGACCTGTCATTAAAATACAATAACTCTGTTCTGCCCCACGCCCCACACGTCCCCGTAACTGGTGTAATTGTGACAGCCCAAAGCGTTCTGCACTTTCAATGACCATAACGGATGCATTAGGTACGTTTACGCCAACTTCAATAACCGTAGTGGCTACCATAATTTGGGTTTGCCCAGAAACAAAACGGTCCATTTCATAATCTTTGTCCTTGGGTTTCATTTTTCCATGCACTATGGAAATTTGATAATGGGGGAGGGGAAATTCCCGGACAATACTCTCATAACCGTCCATCAAATCCTTATAGTCCAAAGCCTCGGACTCCTGTATGAGCGGATACACAATATAAATTTGTCTTCCTTTTTCTATTTCTTCCTTAATAAACCGAAAAACCTTTAGCCTATTGGCATCGTAGCGATGAACGGTTTTAATCGCTTTTCTGCCGGGAGGTAATTCATCAATTACGGAAATATCAAGATCACCATATAAACTCATGGCCAAAGTACGCGGGATCGGGGTTGCCGTCATTACCAAAACATGGGGCGGAAGCGTATTTTTCTGCCAAAGCTTGGATCGTTGCGCCACTCCAAACCTATGCTGTTCATCAATGATGGCCAATCCCAAATTTTTAAACTGGACCTTATCTTCAAGTACTGCATGAGTACCTACCAAGATGTTCAGGTTTCCATTTTCCAATTGGTTGTGTAGAAAAGTACGCTCCGTTTTTTTAGTGGAACCGGTTAAGAGGGCTATTTTTATACCCATACCAGACAATAAGTCTTTGAGCCCGTGGTAATGTTGCTGTGCCAAAATTTCCGTTGGTGCCATTAAACAGGCCTGGTAGTCGTTATCAATGGCCAAAAGCATGCACATGAGGGCCACAATGGTCTTTCCAGAACCAACGTCGCCTTGCAACAAGCGGTTCATTTGGGCACTGCCGCCCATGTCGTTCCGTATTTCCTTAATGACCCTTTTTTGTGCTCCGGTCAATTCAAAGGGTAGATGGTCGTTGAAGAATTTATTGAAACGGTCCCCAACCTGGTCAAATGGCAAGCCCTTTATTTTATGCTTTCGGGTGGCTTTTTTGTTCAAGAGTTGCAACTGTACATAAAAGAGTTCCTCAAATTTTAACCGGAACTGGGCTTTGGCCAATACTTCCTGGTTTTTGGGAAAGTGGATGTTCAACAGGGCATCACTCTTTGAAATCAATTTTAATTCTTGTAAAAGTGCATCAGGTAGCGATTCATCAAAGTTCCCTTTGCACTCTAAAAAAAGTTGTTGGATGAGTTTGGAAACCGCTTTATTGGTAATGCCGGAATTGCTCAATTTTTCCGTGGAGGGATAAATGGGTTGCATACTTATTTTAAGCCCCGCTTTGTGCGCTTCTAAAAGCTCCAGTTCTGGATGTGGCATGGAGAATCGACTCCCATATTTATTGATGCGCCCAAAAGCAACATAGGGTTGGTTGAGCTTTAGGTTTTCCTTGATCCACTTTTGCCCCCTGAACCAGACCAGATCCAGTTGACCGGTTTCATCCACAAAAGTAGCCACCAAGCGGCTTCCCCGCTTTTGTGGTACGGATTTCAAATGCATGATTTTCCCAACGATCTGTACATCGGCACCGCTATCCTGCAATTGCGATATTTTATAATATTGGGTTTTGTCCAGATACCTATTGGGAAAGAATTGTAAGAGGTCACCAAACGTACGTATGCCCAATTCAGAAGTGAAAATTTCCGCTCTGTTGGGTCCAACTCCTTTAAGATAGGCAAGGGGAGTTTGCAGGAAATTGGGTTTCATAGAACTAAAATATGTATTTTGGATTGACTTTTGTTAGTTTGAATTATATGAGGTTGATAATTACAGTCTTTTGTTTTTTTGCATTTCAATTTTTAGTTGGCCAACAACAAGATAAAATAGATTTTCTCCATGGTAATATTACCATAGAATTAGTTCCTGAAAAAAAACAAGTAAAAGGCTTTGTTCACTATTCTTTTAAGGTTGTACAGGACGTTGATTCTGTATTCCTGGATGCCAAGAATATGGATATTGATAAAATAAACCTCAATAGCTTGCCAATTGGTTATAAGTATGACCAAAAAAGAATCACCATAAAAAAACAATTTAAGAAAGGAGCGCATCACCAATTAGCCATCACCTATTCCTGCCTTCCCAAGCAGACAGTTTATTTTATTGGTTTTGATGATGCTATTGAAGGGAATGAACAGCTTTGGACACAAGGACAAGGGAAATACACCAGCCATTGGTTACCCAGCTTTGATGATATGAATGAAAAATTGGAGTTTGATTTGACTTTTACGAACCTTCCTGAAAGATTTAACGTAATTGCAAATGGGAAACGGGATGCTGTTAGCAGCGATCATCAAGGTGGTTTAATGACCAAATTTGATATGAAATATCCCATGAGCAGCTACCTAGTGGCCTTTGCAGCCGGAGATTTCCAGAAAAAAGAACTTCGATCAGGGTCAGGAATTCCCATCTCCCTATACTACGAGCCTAAGGATAGTTTAAAAGTAGAACCTACTTATAGGTATACCAAGCGGATTTTTGATTTCTTGGAAGCAGAAATTGGGGTTGATTATCCTTGGCAAAATTACAAACAAGTACCGGTACAGGATTTTTTATATGCAGGTATGGAAAACACGGGAACCACCTTGTTTTCAAATGGGTATATGATAGATTCCATTGCTTTTGTAGATAAAAACTATGTTAACGTCAACGCGCATGAGCTGGCCCATCAATGGTTTGGAAATTTGGTGACCGAAGAAAGTAGTGAACATCATTGGTTGCACGAGGGTTTTGCAACCTACTACGCTTATTTGGCGGAAAAACAACTGTTTGGGGAAGACCATTTTTATTGGAAATTGTTCCAAACCGCGAAAACCCTACACAACGTTTCGGAAAATGAAGGCGGGGAAGCACTGACCAATCCAAATGCAAACAGTCTCACTTTTTATGAAAAAGGGGCTTGGGCCTTGGTGATGCTAAAGGATTTGATAGGGGAAGGGCCCTTTAAAGAAGGAGTAAAGGCATATTTAAACAAGCACGCATTTAAAAACGTTACTATTTTAGACTTTCTAAAGGCTTTGGAAATACCATCCAATCAAGATTTAACGGGGTTTAGGGAAAAGTGGTTGGAATCCGACGTTTTTCCTTGGGAAGAGGTCAAGGAAAAATTACAACGTGAATCGGAAAGTATCCGTCTTGTTTTTCAGATGGAAGAAGCATTTAAAAATGAAGGAAGTGATGATTTGGATTATGACGCCTATTGGGAAGCATCAGAATCCTCAAATTTTAAGGTGTATTTAATTCAACAGTACCATCAATTAGTGCCAAAAACGGTATTGGATAAAGCTTTTTCATCCAATGATATCAAGATTAGACAAGCTTTGGCCACCTCTCTATATGGCATTTCCGAAACGCGATTGGATGATACAGGCTTGGCAGCACAATTTGAAACCTTATTGGGAGATGAAAGTTATATTACCGTAGAAAATGCGTTAATACGGCTTTGGTCTTTATTCCCGGAAAAAAGAACGGAGTACCTAGATAAAACTTCAACTATTTTAGGACTTCCCAATAAAAATATTCGATTGCTCTGGTTGATCTTGGCTATCATTACCCCGGAATATCAACCTAATCTTAGGAATAGTAATTATCTGCGCTTAAATGAATTTACCTTACCAGAAAATCATTTTGAAACAAGGCAGTTGGCATTTCAATATTTAAGCGATACCTCCGTTTTAAACGAGGACGCTTTGCAAAGCTTATTAAAAGCCACCAAACACCATGTTTGGCAATTTAAAAAATCATCACGGGTGTTATTTAAGGAACTGTATCGCTTGGAACACTATAAAACAAAATTGGATAAGCTTATGACCGCATTGCCGACAAAGGAAAAAGAAACACTAATCAAGATATTGGAAAAATGAAAGCATTGGTCATTTCCGGTGGGGGAAGCAAAGGTGCCTTTGCAGGCGGGGTCGCCCAATACCTCATAGAACAGAACCGAAAGGAATATGATATTTTTGTTGGGACTTCTACGGGAAGCCTGCTTATTTCCCATTTGGCATTGGGTAAAGTAGATAAGATCAAAAATATTTACTCCAATGTCAATCAAAAGACCATTTTTAATAATTGCCCCTTTAAAATAAAGCGAAAGCACGGTTCCGATATTATTTCCATGAACCATTGGAACATCCTAAAAAACTTTTTAAAGGGCAAGAAGACATTTGGGGAAAGTGAAAATCTTAGAGATCTCATTTACAATAGTATCACTAGGGAAGAGTTCAATACCTTAAAGAACGGTCCTAAGGATATTGTGGTAACGGTTTCCAATCTTTCCTTAAACCAAATTGAATATAAATCCATTAATGATTGTACCTACGAAGAGTTTTGTGACTGGATATGGATATCCTCCAATTATACACCCTTCATGAGTTTGGTCCGTAAAAATGGATGTGAGTATGCAGATGGTGGATTGGGTAGCTTGGTACCTATAGAAGAAGCCATAAAACGTGGGGCAACGGAGGTTGATGTTATTGTATTGCGCACCGAGGTAAGTTATTACAACCGTATGCCGTCCAGAAATCCATTTGAGCTATTGACCAGTATGTTCTCTTTTGTATTGGACCGTATTGAAAACCAGAATATCCGAATAGGGAAATTAGCAGCGAGCCAAACCAACGCAATTATAAATTTTTATTATACCCCGGCTGTCTTAACTACAAATTCTTTGATTTTTGATAAAGAAAGAATGACGCTTTGGTGGAAAAAGGGGTATTTGTACGTTAAAAATAAAAACGCCGAAATTAGTCCTATCGAACCGGAATTACATGAGTAAGTGCTGCTTTGGGACTACCACAAGTCTGAAATTTCCTTTTTGATAAAAGATAGGGCGGTAGCTGATGGCGATTGTTTGTCTATCGTTTGGTTTAAGATATCCTCACGGAGTTTATCCGCAGTATCCGATTCGCTCATACCCGCCGAACGGATAATTTGGATAGTCGCACTTTTAGCCGCTTTGATGATACTCCAACACTCATCGCTCATATAAATCTGCTGTGAAAGATTATGGTCAAATTCATTCTCTACCTGCTTGATAAGATAGTTTTCGTATTTGCCTTTATCTTGACTTTGTGGCGCCACACGGACGACCAAATTGTTTATGGCAATACGCTCTAAAAACAAGGCCATACGTTCGTAGGCCTGCAAGCGCACGGGCAAGGTATCTTTCTGGGAATCTTTATGTAGTAAGAAGCGTCTTCTGCCTTCCTCATTTTTGGTATGCAGCCTAAAAAAGTAAAAAGCAATAGCACCTGTGACTACGGCAGGCAATAAATATGCGAACAATTGAAAAATACCGTCTCCGCTCATCTAGAAAAATTTTGGTTTAGTTGATTCTAGAACGTGATATTTT
>CALGQU010000163.1 GCA_937959125.1 uncultured Croceitalea sp. | reverse complement strand
TAAACAATATTGGAACAAGTCCGGTTTACCATGCGGATAGTCAAGCAAGAGCCCTATGCGCGCTTTGATCGCACCTTTTGTGCCTTCCCATTTTACAAAACTCTCTTGATTTTCCCCTCCAAAATTATGATCATGATTGGTATTGATGATAGCTCTCATGCTATTGCCGTAATCCATAATTGTGGTTGTGCGGGTAGATGACATTGATTTGGCCGGATTTGCCAAGGTTTTGGAGTATACTTTTTTGGGATTACCCAAAAAAGACCTTATCAGATCAATGTAATGAATACTGTGTTGTTGGATTTCTAAACGGGGGTGATTCATAACGTTAGGGAAATATTCCCACGGGGTATGAATGGTCAATCGCACCTCAAAATCATATAATTCTCCAATAACACCTTGGTTGATAAGGTATTTTGCGGCCATAACGTAAGGGGCATAGCGCATTTGACAATTGATGGCCGCTTTGAGTTCTTTACGGCGGCACACTTCTAAGATAGCCAATGTCTGTGCATGGGTATCTCCCATGGGTTTTTGGATCAATACTGCAGCTCTATTTGGTAATAATTCCAGGGTCTTGACAAATTGACTGGGCATTAAGGTGAGATCGAATACCGCATTTTCCGGTGCTGCCATAACCATTTCTTCAACCGTATCAAATACTTGGGGAATGTTAAATGCCTTTGCCAGATCCGTTGCACGTTTTTTTGTTCGGTTTGTAATACCTGCCACGTTGAACCCAATATTTTTGTAGGCCGGCAAATGCGCATCTTTAACTATTCCGCCTGCGCCAATAATATATATTGGTCTGTTTTCTTTGGGTAATTTTGGTTTATATAGTATTTCCATGATTAGGCCTTTTCTTGAAGATCAATTGCTTTTTGGGCGGTGTCCAAAATATGTTCAATGTCTTCTGATGTATTAATTACCTTTAATACAAGTTGGTCAATGATATCCGCTATTTCTGACCAATTGTCCTTCCTGGGAAGTGATTTTGTGTTTTTATGCAATTCCTCCAATTTATGATAGTAGGGCACTATAGTATTCACTTGGTTATCATGCCATGTAGATTTTCTGCAACCTATACCCCCGTTAAGGGTCAATAATTTGTCATTTTCTTTACTGACCGCAAAACGAATAAAGTCATAGGCAAGGTTTTTATGTTGGCTTCCCGTACCTATGGCATACATCCAATAGGCATTTAGGGAAACGCCTTCTCCATTGGGGCCTGAAGGTACCATGGCAATATCTACCTTACCCTTTACCTTTGATTCTGGGATCACTTCGCACATGGATGCGAAACCAAACCAATTTACCATTGTTGCCAGTTCACCATTGGCAAAGGCCATTCCTGATTTTACGGAGTCAAAACCCCTAGAGTCAGGATGCACTGCTTTGGTGTTTTTTAGCGCTTCCCTGTAAAATGCCATTCCCTCCTTGGCCGCAGGGGAATTTACCACAACCTTACCGCCCTTATGAACCAACTCACCACCTCTGGTCCATAACTGTAGGCAAAAATCAAAAACCGTGTTATGACCGTCCGGATATGCTGCAAATGTGGTGCCGTACAGATTATCTTCTGGGCGATTGAAGAATTCTGCCAACCTTATAAGTTCATCCCATGTTTCTGGGGGATTCAACGCTATCCCGTATTTTTCTTTAAAGGCCTTTTGTTCTTTGGGGGACTCCATCAAGTCTTTCCTGTAGATCAAACACTCTGGACCGTTATGAAAGGGCAAGGCAACGACCTTTTCACCAAACTCTTGTTTTTGTAAAAGGGATGTTGACCAGCCATTTGGGAAGTCATCCGGTGGATTTTTGCTAATAAATGATATTAAATTGACCAATGCATTTTTAGCATTGGCCTCTGTGATCCAGTCCGTATTGATCAGAGCTACATCCCAAGTGCCGTTTACCAGGCCATTTTCTTTGATAATGGTATCATAGAGTGGATGCAGGTCCAAAGGAACGGCATCCAATTCAAGTGTGCATCCTGTTTCTTTACAAAAGGCCTCCCAAATCTCGTCAATTGTTTTTTCGAATGCATCGAACTTTCTAACGGCAATCCTAAATTTATTGTTCATAATCCCTTAATTAATTCATCCGTGATGGCTTTTGTATGTTCCCCTAATGCCGGCGAACCTATGGTCGAGGTCAACAATTTACCATCAATACGAATTGGGCACCGGGTGGTCTTATATTCAAAGCCATCTCCCATGACCACGTCTTGAACCATATTCAATATTTTAAAACCTTCATGATCGAACAGGGTCTTCCAGTCAAGTACATTGGCGCACCAAATATCAGCCGGTTCCAGAACGGACAACCATTTTTCCGTGGTTGCCGTCTTTAAATGGTCTGCCAGTATTTTCTTTATTTCATCCCTTTGGGTAAACCAACTGGGAGGTTCTGGATAGTTTTTTAACTGTTCGCATCCCAAAAGATCTCCAAGAACGGGTATGGCCCCCATTGCCAAGGACAAATGTCCGTTTTTGGTTTTGTAGATGCCATAAGGCGCCCCTAGGTAAGCATGGGCATTGTTTTCTGTAGAACGTTCTGTAGGCTGCCCACCATCATGATAAAAAGTGGTGATGGTTTCAAATTGAAAATCTAAAATTGATTCTAGCATACTTACCGAAACCTTCATTCCTTTTCCCGTTTTGGATCTTTGGACCAAAGCCGCCAAAATTCCTTGTACCAAGTGGGAACCTGATAGGATATCAACAATGGCCAAACCCATGGGTACGGGACCATCATCAGCATTACCACTTAACCATGTCAATCCAGATAAAGACTGTAATAGCAGGTCTTGGCCCGGTTTTGATTTCCACGGGCCTTCTTCCCCGTACCCAGAAATACTGCCGTAAACAATACCTGGGTTTATTTTTTTTATGGTCCCATAATCCAAACCAAGGCGTTCTATGACCCCAGGTCTAAAATTATGGATCAAGACATCTGCTTTTTCTATGAGTTTTAGTACAAGCGCCTTATCTTCTTTATTCTTTAGATCGGCCTCAAAACTTTCTTTATTTCTATTGATTGCCCTATACACGGAAGATTCTCCATTAAGAACCACGTTGGAAATATATAGCTGCCTACAGATATCCCCGGTTTCTGGTCGTTCTACCTTAATTACGCGTGCCCCTAAATCCGCCAATCTTAATGTGGCCGAAGGTGCCGATAAGAATTGGCTTAGGTCAATGATCAATAGGTCATCCAAAGGCTTCATGTACCAGCTCTTATTTTATGAAATTTTCAGGATTTCTATACTTTACCGTCTGTAAATGCTCACAGTAGAGCACCAATTCACCAGGATGTTTGTACACTTCATAGCTTACGGTGATCAACCCCATACTGTCATATTTGGGTTCTTTGCCCAAATGCGTGCGCACCGTATAGATGGTGTCATTTATGAACACAGGTTTGATGAACCTAAGTTTATTATACCCATAGCTAAAGGTATTCACATTGTTATTGGCCATGAGGCCCAAACCTAAACTGAAGACCATTGCACCTGCTACCAGGCGTTTTTCAAAAAGACCCTCTTTCTCCGCAAATACTTGGTCGCCCACATAGGGGTGCATGTCCAGCACCAGTCCATTGAAAAGCATTGCTTCCCCTTCTGATATTGTTCTTCTGATAGACCGGTCCTTTTGCCCAATTTTAAAGTCTTCGTACAACCACGTTTCCGTATTGTATACGGGTATACTGTCATGTTTTTCTAACGGTGTGTTTTCTGGCATAACTTATAATTTAAACTCTTCTATTATGGATTTGGTGTGTTGACCTACCCTTGGAGCGCCTTTTGAAGCGAATATTTTGGTGTCATTAAATTGAATAGGGCACCTAGTGGTATGTACTTGTTTATTGGTATCCAACTGTATTTTTTGATCCATTTTTAAGATACGGTAGGCTTGATGTTGCAGCAACTCTTTATAGGTAAGAACATCAGAACACCAAATACTTTTTGCTTCCAAACGATTTAACCAATATGAGGTAGTCTCTCTAATAAGTACGGACCTTAAGAGGTCCATGATTTCATCGCGATGGGTAAACCATGATTTTGGGTCATTATATCGGAAAAGCTCTGAACTGTTGAGTGCTTCACCCAGTTCATGCAGTGACCCCATTGCCAAGGAGAGGTATCCATTCTTGGTCTTATAAACGCCATAGGGTGCGGACAGATAGGCATGGGAAGAACCTTTTTTTGCGCGCTGGGGTGTTTTGTTTCCATCATTTAGGTAGGTGGTGATAACCTCAAATTGAAAATCAAGTACGGACTCAAGTAAGCTTACTTCTACGAAAGCCCCTTTATTTGTGCGACCTCTTTTAATTAGGGCAGCTAAAATTCCATGGACCAAATGCGTTCCGGTTAAAATATCTACAGTCGCCAAACCCATAGGTACGGGGTCATCATTTTTATTCCCGGTCAAATGTGTGAGTCCGGATAAGCTCTGTACCAAAAGGTCTTGTCCTGGTTTTTTTGCCCAAGGACCTTTTGTGCCGTAACCCGTTACGGAAGCGTATATTACTTTGGGGTTGATTTCCCTTACCTTATCATAATCCAGACCTATTTTTTCCATAACCCCGGGCCTAAAGTTATGGGTCATCACATCGGCTAGGGCAATAAGTTTTTTTACCTTATTTAGATCTTCAGGATCTTTTAGGTTTGCGGCATACGATTCTTTATCCCTGTTTACCGTATGAAAAACTAAACTGTTACCATCAATAAAGAGATTTTTAATAGCAATTTGCCTACAACCCTCACCATGGATCGGTCGCTCAATTTTTATGACCCTAGCACCAAAATCCGCTAAGCGAAGTCCTGCAGAAGGGCCCGCCATAAACTGGCAAAATTCTAAAACTAAAATTCCCTCTAACGGTTTCATACTATTCTTTCAATGATTTTTCATAAAGGGCATTCAGCTTATCCAGCACTATATTTTCATTACCTCCCGCCATCATATATTCTTTAATGGGCAAACCGGCCCTATCTTGAAAATACATATGGCCATTATAACGTGGACGTAAAAATGCACGATCTAAAGTTGGCAAGGTATTTTTAAAGAAATCTGACGTGATGTTGTTGGTATGGCTGTCCGTCCAGGCTTTTCTATGCCCTGGTTGCCCACCATTATCAAAGAATACTGTTTTTTGACAAGCCTCAGAGCCCACATAGGCTACATACTTCATGGCAGTTTCCATTTCATTGGTGCTGGCCGAAACGGCCAAGCCTGTCCCGCCAAGGGTAGAAATGGCTTTACCAAACCCTTTGATATCCACCATGTCATGAAAATGCAACAGTGTGCGGGCGTAGCCATTTCTGCTATAATTGGTATAGCCATATGCCCAAGGACAATACGCATAGTTATCCGTTTGTGTCATTGCCTCGTAAACATGTATGGGATTCCAATTAAATATCCGGGGATCCATCTCAACGGCCAGTTCACGTAACATTTGTAATGCCTGTATCCCAATTTCTTTGCTCACTACCCGATCAGGGTGCATACATACATCTTCCCCTAGGGTACAGCACATCATGTAGAAATTCATTAAAGTATCTTGGGGAATACCGGGCATAATTGCTAACCCTTGTTTTGCAAGGGCCAGCAAATCATCATAGGTTTTTGGCAATTCTATTTTTCTATCTTGCAGGATATCCGGTCTGCTTGCCGCCACAGGTGTTGCCGCATCTATCGCCAGTGCCCATTGATGACCATTTGATGAATAACTCGTATGGGAACGACCCACGGTGTTCTCCTCCAATTCTACCAAAAAAGTTTTGGGAAGATGTTCTTCCAAAGGCAAAATAACTTTGTTCTTTCCTGCAAAACCAGCCCATGGATGATCTATTACCAATAGATCATATCTTTTTGCCAATTCATTAATGGGTTCATCGGCAAATGCCTGTAGGGATCTCTTTTCCCAAGTGATGACTACGTTTGGATATAACTCTGAAAACCGCTGTGCTGTTGCTACCATAGGGGTATACCCCCTGCTATGGTTCCAGGTGATTCCTTTTAAGTGTATTTTTTTTGTGTCCATAGATACTGTGCGGTTAATGGCCCGTGGCCAGAGTTGCGCCTTGGTTGCTGCCGTATGCCATGATTATGAAGGATATGACAAGTAGAATAAGAGCCGTTACCAAGGTGGAGTATGTTTTTTTAGATACCTGTTTCCATTCTTTCATTACAATTCCTACGATGTAGCTAAAGAAAATTAGCATGGACATATGAAGGACCCAACTAGCAAATTTATAGGCTCCCATTTTCACATGTGCAATACCGTAAAAGAAGAACTGTCCGTACCATAATCCGCCACTTAAAATGGACATCCCTAAATTCAAATAATAGTCCTTTGGTCCAATGGTACGTATAGCAACTATTTCTTTTAAGGTCTTGTTTTTTAGACCAACAACGGTAAACCATATAAAATTGGTGATAAACGCACCACCGGTGGACAAGATCAAATTAGCATTGCCCTGGAAATTGCCACTACCGTATTCCCCGGCAATTTTAGCGACAGGTGCCCCAACTTCCAAGGAAATTCCAAATACCGCGGACAGAATACCGGCAATAATGGTCAGGCTCAAACCTTTTTTCATATTGAACGTCAAAGCGGCTCCACTAGTACCGGCTTTGTTTTTCAAGTCCTTTTCCTTTCGATATCCGGCAATACCGCAAATGACGATGCCAATGAGTGCCAATACCATTCCCCCAAAAATGGTATAACCGCCCGGGGCATTAAATTTTTGGATCAATTCCCCATGCATGGTCAAGGGAACGATCGTACCAAGAATAGCCGAAATACCTATTGAGATAGTATAGGTCAACGAATAGCCAATATGTCTAATGGCAAAACCAAAGCTCATACCGCCAAAACCGTAAATGGCCCCCAGAAGGGTCGCATTGAACAGTACCGTAGCCGGTGCCTCACTAAATACATCCATTAAATTTGGTACGGTAAGGAACCCAATAAGAAAAGGAAAAACAAACCATGCAAAAAACGCTTGGACGATCCAATACGAATCCCAGGACCATTTTTTTACCTTCTGAAAAGGAACATAACATGTAGAAGCGGCTACTCCGCCCACCGCGTGAATTAAGGTTCCTATCAATGGATTGGCCATACTAGTGATATATCATTTAAAATTTACAGACAAAAATAGTTTTTATATATAAAAACACAAAAATTAAAATAGTTTTTATAATATTTGCCCATAGGTTGAAAACAATGTCTAGAAAAAATGTCGCAAAATACAGTGCTCCGGCCCTTGACAAGGGTTTGGATATCCTTGAGTATCTGGCGACCCAGGGTATTCCGTTGACACAATTGGAAATAGCGCAAGGTATTAACAGGACATCCAGTGAGATATACCGTATGCTGATGAGATTAGAAGAACGGGGTTATATAATTAGGGGCTCAAACGCTGGAAAGTATAGACTTTCACTAAAAATGTACAGCTTGTCCCATAGGCATACCCCTTTTGATGAAATGAAGAGAGTTGCGCGCCATCCAATGCAATTATTGGCAGAAAGGACCAGACAATCCTGTCATTTAAGTATCATGGACAAAGAACAACTTTTGGTGATTTTACAGGCTCCCAGTCCTGATCCCGTTTCCTTGTCAATAAGTGAGGGAACCCATTTTCCATTATCATTGACCACTTCTGGTAAAGTGCTTTTGTCTTGTTTTTCTGAAGAGAAACGAAATGCCATATTGGCCAAGGACAGCCATTATAAAAAGTGGGACCGTAATAAAAAAGAAGAAATGCATGGGTTGGTACATGAAGCAAAGGAGAAAGGCTTTTTGTTTTCAAACAGTGAATTGACCAAAGGGGTTAATGACCTTGCTATTCCCATAGGGCCGCATGATTCTGAATTGAACGCCGTATTGGGCGTTTCGATTTTCGCATCCCATCTTGAAAGAGAGAACAATCTTGAAGATATTATCGTAGCCCTTAGGAAAACCCAAAAGGACATTAATGCACTGATCGGGTTTTGATGGTAATCCATTATATAAGGTCCTTAGGTTTATTGATAGCGAAGATTGCTTAAAGGATTGGTATACCCATAGTCCCTTAGCAATATATAATCTAAAGTAAAAGAGAGAAGTCATAAGAAAAACTCAGAAAAACAATACTATAAAACAAACGATTGATTTAAATTTGTAACCGTTTAACCTATACACTAAAATGAACAAATACGCTTTTTACATTCTCTTGGTTATCTCCATGGCACAGCTACGTTGTGAGGAATTTAAGGAAAATGAAATAAATGACCCCTATAACGTGGTGTGGAACAGCCCCTCAGTTGATCATACTGGCCAAATGCCCTTAGGGAACGGAGATGTGGCCGCAGGCGTTTATGCCATTGAAGATGATGCCTTATACCTATTGCTTTCCAAAAATGATGCGTTTACGTACAACGGAGATCTTTTTAAAACAGGTAAAGTAAAAATAGGGATCAATCCCAATCCTTTTTCTGAGGGAAAGGTATTTAAACAGACCCTTGATATTACTACCGGAGCTATCAAAATCAGTGCGGACGGACTGGAAATACGTGTTTGGGCAGATGCCAACAATCCAATATATCATGTGGAGATCAATTCTCCCCAAGAAATTGCTATCGAGGCAAATGTAGAATCATGGGAACGTTTTGATAACGCCAGCTATAATCGTTCTGCGGAACCTTTGGATCGTCCTACCCAAGATGTTATCATAAAAAAGGATGATCAAATTATAACGTATTACGCTGTGGGGGATAGAAGTGTCTACCCTACGGAACTAAAATACTACGAGGTGGAACATATGGCATCTGAATACCCGGATCCATATCGTTTCAATACCTTTGGAAACCTAATAGAAAGTCCTTCCCTTACCTTAAAGGAAGGGGCTTTAAAAGGTAGTGGAAAATCATTTGATATACGGATCCACGCCCGCGGCGAACAAGAGAAGGATATAAATACATGGCTTGCAAAACTTAAGCAACAGGCTAAACGAACTATTGACCTTGATAAGGATTGGGCCTCACATAAGGCATGGTGGAGTGCCTTCTGGAATAAAAGCTGGATCAAGGTATCAGATAATACCATTCTCCCTGAACAACGTAACCAACTGGATCATGAAGCCTATAAGACCTTTAGGGAGGTAGGAGATGAAGGTGCGTTGGTTGGACAGAGTTATACCGTGTTCCGTTACTTGATGGCATGCCAGAGTAGGGGGCGGGTGCAAACCAAATTTAATGGGGGAATATTAACCCAACCCCTTAGATACACAAAAAAACCGCGTAGACTTCGTGTCAAACAAGTCAAGGATAGTTTATTCCTAAGCCATGTAGATGATCGGCTCTGGGGAAGACGTTTCACCTTCCAAAACCAAAGATTACTGTATTGGCCACTATTAACGAGCGGAGACAAAGAATTGGTAAAGCCTTTCTTTGATTATTATGCTAATATGCTTTCCATAAGACGGGAGATAAACAAGGCCTGGTTTGGACATGACGGGGTCTATTTTCGTGAAAATATAGAACCTACGGGTGGTGAAAGGGATTGTGGGCCCTCTAAAATTTTTGGTGATCATATTGATGAAAAACCACGTAAGCATATAGAAGGGGAGAAACGTGGGTTATGGCACCATGCGTATTATTTTACTTCCGGTCTGGAAACGGTTGCAATGATGATAGCGTATACCAAGTACTTCGATGATGCTGATTTTAGCCAAGAAATCCTGGTGCCTTTTGCCCGGGAGATACTTACATGGTATGATCAACATTACGATAGGGACGCAAATGGTAAATTAAGGTTGGATCCGTCGCAATCTGCAGAGACTTGGTGGACTGCGGTAAATCCGGCCACCGATGTATCCGGGTTATTGCACAATTTGGATGAGTTGATTGCTATGGATGTTGGCACAGCAATAGATAAGGACCATTGGAAACGCTTGCGAAAAGAGATCCCAGAGGTACATTTACGGGAAATTGATGGAAAACTCGCCATCGCCCCAGGACAAGTGTGGGACGAAAAGCAAAATGCGGAGAATCCTGAACTATATCCAGTATTTCCGTTCCAAAGGTTTGGTTTGGGTATGGGGTCCGCGGATATTGTGGATTGGACCATGCAAAATCGCACGCATGTCAACTATTTTAATTACAAATGTTGGACCCAAGATCAAATTATGTGGGCCTATGCGGGTAATGCAGCAGAGGCAAAAGAGGGTCTTGTAGAACGCTATAAGAATACGTCGCCTAGGTGCAGGTTCCCATTATATGGTAGTGAAGGACCAGATTCTTGCCCCGATTTTGATCATTTTGGTTCCGGTAGTACCGCATTGCAGCGAATGTTGGTGCAAGAAGTAGAGGGTAAGATTTTGCTTTTGCCGGCATGGCCAAAGAGTTGGGACGTTGACTTTAAGTTGAACCTAAACAGGAACGCGATAATACAAGGTGTGGTCAAGGATGGGGTATTGCAGAACTGGTCCGTTTATCCGGAATCAAGAAAAAAGGATGTGGTTGTCCATCAACTTCAAGAATAGCAAAGCTGTAGCTGAGGTTGCCGAGCGCTATTTTTGAACAGTACTGCCAAAATAAACAAAGGAGACCTTTGCATAAAGGCGTAAAATTCATTTCGCTATCCAAACGAGGGAAATTTTTTCGGGCGTTGAACTTCCCATATGCTTTGAATTTTGTGCAGGGCTCCATAAATGATTTTAACTCGTTGCTTATAAACATCAATGAAAATACCCCATCATCAATAAGAAAAATCTGTAGTTGCAAGCAGTTTTCAACATGCGTAGTTCTCAGTATCTTTGCGAAAACTTTTTTACTATGTCCGCAGCCCATTGGAAAACCGCAATTGAATTTAAAGATATCACCTATAAAAAAAGCAATGGGGTCGCCCGTATAGCCTTTAACCGACCTAACATACGCAATGCGTTTAGGCCCCATACGACCAGTGAACTCATCAAAGCTTTTTATGATGCCCAAGAAGACACCTCCATTGGTGTGGTATTGCTGTCTGGTGAAGGGCCGTCCACTAAGGATGGTATCTGGTCCTTTTGTAGTGGTGGCGATCAAAAGGCTAGGGGAGAGCAAGGCTATGTGGGCGAGGATGGGCAGCACCGTCTTAATATTTTAGAAGTGCAGCGCATGATTCGTTTTATGCCCAAGGTGGTCATTGCCGTGGTGCCAGGCTGGGCCGTAGGTGGGGGCCATAGCTTACATGTGGTCTGTGACATGACCTTGGCCAGTAAAGAACACGCCATCTTTAAACAGACGGATGCGGATGTCACCAGCTTTGATGCCGGTTACGGATCCGCCTATTTGGCCAAAATGGTGGGCCAGAAAAAGGCTCGGGAGATTTTCTTTTTAGGCAGGAACTATTCCGCCCAAGAAGCTTTTGAAATGGGGATGGTCAATGCCGTTATTCCCCATGACGAACTGGAAGCTACCGCCTACCAATGGGCGCAAGAAGTGTTGGAAAAATCGCCTACCTCCATAAAAATGCTAAAGTTCGCTATGAACCTTACGGACGACGGTATGGTAGGACAACAGGTCTTTGCGGGTGAGGCTACCCGACTGGCCTATATGACCGAGGAGGCCAAAGAAGGCCGTAATGCCTTTTTAGAAAAACGCAAACCTAATTTCGGGAAAAACAAATGGTTGCCGTAGATAATGCGTACCGGTCCCAAGGGGCAACCATGTTTTTCTATAGGCCTTATCTTTGTCCTTTTGATTGCCACGTTCCAGTAATCAACATACATCAATAACCTAAAAATTTTTAAGTCAAAAACGCATATGCCAGGATTTGAATTATTTGGAGATAAGGAACGTAAAGAAGTAGCGCAAGTACTAGAGACGGGAGTATTAATGCGTTACGGTTTTGATGGTATGCGCAACGGACAGTGGAAGGCCAAGGAATTGGAAGCTGCTTTGGCAAAGCGCATGCAGGTCACCCATGCGCATCTGACCAGTAG
>CALGQU010000162.1 GCA_937959125.1 uncultured Croceitalea sp. | reverse complement strand
TTGGCTTTGGTAAATTTTTTGGTTGCCAACATATCTGGAATATGTTTTTCTTGCATCCATTTTAACCATGCATCAAGCACGTTCTCATCAATGTTAATAGTGACGTTATAAATTAACATGGGGTGTTTTTGTGGGGGAACGTAAAATTAAACGCTATAATAACTTCAAGATAAGCACTAATTGATAAAATCCCCCCGTAGTTTTCTAAAATTTTTTCGTGCTTGGGGGAAATAGTAGCTGTCTTGGTAATTATAGATAATTTTCTCGTAATGTTCTTTGGCTTTTTCCGTATCCTTATAAATGGTTTCATAAAGTTGGGCAAGTTTAAAATGGGCATCATCTGCCAGAATGCCCGCGGCATAGAATTCCACAATTTTCCTGTAGTTGAATTTTGCACCATCAAAATTCTTGGTTTCCTCATAAAGCTCCCCTTGTTTTAATAAAGCTTCGTCCTCTATTTTTTCCCCTTTGTGGTTTTGTAAGATATCCTCTAGCTGGGCAATTGCCGCTGCCGTTTTTTTCTGATAGGCCAACAAATCCGCTTTCGCGTATTTTTTTAAGGCCGTTTGGGTGGAATCTTCCAAGGAGTTGTCAGATATCAGTAAGCTTAACTGCATAGCGTCATTGGCTATGAGTTGGGATGTAGAACCTCTAAGTACTTTTAATTGGGTGAGCGCCCAATCAAAATCACCTTTGTAAAAGCTGGTTTGCGCTACTTTAAAACGCGCATCTTGGCCAAGGACATCGTTTTTGAGGCTTTTTTGTATTTGCGAAAAATAGATAAGGGCCTCATTGAATTTTTTGTCGAAAACCAGAATATCCCCTAAGGCCAGTTTGATATGTGCTTTACCAAACTTACCCAAACGTTCTTCCAAACTCTTTTTGAGCATGGCCACAGCAGGTTGGGGTTGTTCCTTTTTAAAGGTGAGGAAATTAGCATATGCAATCTGAAGCTGCAAGGTAGTGTTCTGATACCCGTAGTTTTTCAATAAGTTTTCAAATTTTTTCTCGATGCTGTTCAGTTTTTTGGCATCTGCATTTTTTAAATCGATGTCAATAAGACTTAATTCCGCATTCAATATTTTAACGGGATCATTGGCATTGGAAATGATGTATTCAAAAGCAGCTTTTGCCGTCTTGATGTCATTGTTTTCCTCAGCGATAGCGCCCAAATTGTTTAGACGCTCTAAGGAAGCTCCTTCCGTCCTTTTGTAAATGGCCTTTTCCTGTGCAAAGGCACTATTAAACTGTTTTTGCCTAACAAATAGCCAACTTAACAACTCGTTCCAAAGCACATCCGGATTTTTCTGCGCATTTTGCAAAAGTACTTTTCGCAGTTTTTTATTGTTTTCATTATCGGGTTCTTCCGTAATAAAGTCGTCTATATTGCGTAATACGTTGGATCGTGAGGATTTCCCTTCGTAAATAAGTTTTAGATAGGAGATGTACATTTTATCAATATCCCCTTTTTCCCCATAAATTCTGGCCAATTGAAAATCGTAATTAAGCTCTGGTTTTAAGGTCATGGCCTTAGTATAGGCGGCAATGGCATCATCTAAGAGGGCATACTTTTGAAAGCGATAACCTACGGCATACCCCAAATTGGGGTTTTCCTCAATCTTTTGGACGGCTTTTTCAAAATAACCCTTCGCTTTTTCTGGCATCTCTTGCAGTAAAAAGTTATAACCCAGTTCTACAAAGAAGGTGGGAAAGGCATAGCTTTCGCCAATTTTTTTGTTCAAGAAGCTTTCGGCATCTTCGTAGCGTTCCAATTGTTGGTAGCAGGCGACCAAACCTTCTGCGTAATCTGTTCTTCTAGGGCTTTTTTTTACGAGTTTTTCGTAAAAGACCACGGCTTTTTCAAACTCCCCATCATTAAAATATTGTTTGGCCAAAAAATCATCTTGTCCAAAAATGAATTGTCCTAAAAGAATGCAAAATAGAAATAACGGTAATCGCATATCCCAAAGATAAAACAGAAAGGGCACAAAGGTGTTTAGATGGTGTTAAAGCCGACAAATGGTTATAACTCTTTGACCAATGCACGGCTAAGCACCGTATCATAGATAATGGTCAGTTTTTCCACTTTACCTTGATTATCGAATTCAAAAACATCGGACACTTTAAAAAGGACGTTTTTACCGTTCTTCAAGGTCCAATCGTAATCAAAAAGGACGATAAGCCTGCTGCCGTTATCCTCAGCAAATACACCGTCCAACTTAAGTTTAGATGTGTTGGTGTCCTGCATTAAGCCCTGGTAAAAATCCTTTGCGGGCATGTTACCATAAATGGGGGAAGTGACCCTGCCGTTTTCGGAGAACAGCTGTGCCAACTTCTTATGGTCGGCCGTCTCTAAGAAGTGGAGGTAGTCTTTAGCAAATTGATGGAAGTCCATAAGCTAATCAATAGTATCAAACCCACAATACGGGACCAAGGCTTCCGGAATTTTTATTCCGTCTTCCGTTTGATAATTCTCTAAAATACCGGCCAATACCCTGGGTAATGCCAAGGCACTACCATTTAAGGTATGCGCCAATTGATTTTTACCGTTGTCGTCCTTAAAACGCAATTTTAAACGATTGGCTTGATAGGTTTCAAAATTGGACACCGAGCTAATTTCCAACCAACGGTCCTGGGCGGTGGAGAAGACTTCAAAATCGTAAGTAAGAGCCGCGGTAAAGCCCAAGTCCCCACCACAGAGCCTAAGGATACGATAGGGAAGTTTTAGTTCCCTAAGGATATTTTTTACATGCTCCACCATACCATCCAGTGCCGCATAGGAGTTTTCTGGGTGTTCTACCCGTACGATTTCTACCTTATCAAATTGGTGCAGCCTGTTTAACCCACGTACATGGGCCCCATAACTACCTGCTTCCCTTCTAAAACAAGGCGTATAGCCTGTATACCTAATGGGGAAATCTTCTTTTTTAAGGATATTGTCCCTAAAAATATTGGTGATAGGAACTTCACCTGTAGGTATCAAATATAGGTCGTCTGCCGTAACATGGTACATCTGTCCTTCCTTGTCCGGCAGCTGCCCGGTCCCGTAACCGGAAGCTTGGTTGACCAGATGGGGTACCTGCATTTCGGTATATCCAGCCTCGGTATTTTTATCTAAAAAATAGCTAATGAGCGCACGTTGCAGTCGTGCTCCCTTGCCTTTGTATATGGGGAAACCGGCACCAGTGACTTTGACCCCCAACTCAAAATCGATGATATCATATTTCCTGGCCAGTTCCCAATGGGGTAAGGCAGCTGTTATCAATTGAGGAATGTCCCCTTCCCTAAAAACCTCTTCATTATCTTCATCGGAATTGCCCGTAGGTACAGAAGTATGGGGCACATTGGGAATTTGATACAGCAATTCCGTAAGCTCTGCTGCCGCGGCGTTAAGATTATCCCCCATTTTTTTGGAAGCTTCTTTTAAATCCCCTGTTTTGGCTTTAAGCTCGTTGGCTTCGGTTGCTTTACCACTTTTGAACAACTGCCCAATTTCTTTGGACAATTTGTTGGATTCTGCCAAAGTAGCGTCCAGTTCAGTTTGTAGACCCCGGCGTTTTTCATCCAATTCCAACACTTGGGACAACATGCTTTCCGCATCTAGGTTTCTTTTTTGTAGCGCTGCTACAAAAGCATCCTTATGTTCCCGTATGTGTTGAAGCTGAAGCATGGTCTTTATTTTAGGGTGCAAATTTAGTGAACTCATTCAAACTTTTTCAATGGGCTAAAAAATCACTCTTTTTAGTGCTTAAAAAATCATTCTTGATCAAGAATCCACTCGTTATGGGAAAAATGCTTCCAAGGAACGGCGGCGAGGTCCACATTGGGGTCGATAAGGGGTTGTGCTTTGCCTTTGTTTACACGTACCTTACCGGTTACAAAAACAGAAATTTCTTTTCCCTGTTTTTGGTATTCTTTTTTTAAATGCTGCGCAAACTGCCAAATAAAATCTGGATAGGCCCCCACTTTTCTACGCTGTTTTTTGGTGAGGTATTGGTCCAAGTCCACTTGGGTAACTTTCTGTGTTGCCTTGTCCACCACTTTAAAACGTGTGGTGCCACCACGGCTCCTTAGCATCATACGCCAACTTAGGCGATGGCCCTCCTCCGTCCATAAAACATCCCCTGGAATGGTATGGTGGCGTAAGGGGAGTGCCAGTTGCACCAGCATATAAATACCCAAGACCGAAAGGAGCAAAGCAGGATATTTTGGGAGTAGCAATTTTTTGGGGATAATGATTTCCTTTGTTCTCAAAAACCATTGGCGTATCTCTTTTGGTTCAAAGAAAAACAAACAGAACGCCAAGGAGAGGTACGGAAAAATACCGATTCTAAATACAATGCTATTAAAAAGATGGAAGAATATGGAGAGTCCAAAGGCTACTTTTCGGGTAGGTTTCCATAATAGGGCGGGTACGATGAGAAGGTCAAAAAGAATCCCAAAAATACCAATGACCTTATGGACCCATTTTTCCTGTAGAACATCGCCAATTAGGGCATAGTCTTTTTTGCCTTGCATCAACAAATCGATAATACTAAAATCCAACCAATCGCCATACAACTTGGCCACCGATGCATAGGTATACACAATAAAAAGTTGAGTGATGATGCCCCATCGTACATAATTGGGCATGACATCGACCCGTATCTTGGGATTGATTTTGGCATCCAACGAAAGGTTGCGGTGTGCAGGGAAAAATGCCATGATGTAAGCCAGCAGCATCAACAGATAATAGTGGTTGTTGTAGGATGTTTTTTGCATTAAATAGGCACCAGACCACAATAGGGCAAAAGCCATGGCACTGTAGCGGTATTTATAGCCTACGGTAATTAGGATACCCATAATCCCCATCACAACAAAATAAAAGTACATGCCGTTCCCGGGTAAAGGTTGTAGCCACTCAAAGCCAATAAAACTAAAGGTGAATTTTGGGTCGATAAGGTTTTTCTTGACCCAACCGGTGGCAATGGCCCCAAAGCATTCCGCACAGACCAATATCCCATAAAATACCCTAAACACTATGAGTTGGGCATTATCTGTGGGTTTAAAAAGGAAGTGGCGCATCAGCTGGAAGCTAGAAGTTCTAATGAGGTACGTTTGTCCTTTTCCAATTGCTGCCGCAACAGTGCTACGGAATCAAATTTATGTTCGTCCCTAATTTTCTTTACCAACTGGATTTGAAGGGTTTTTCCATAGAGATTCTCATCAAAATCAAAAAAATGGATTTCAATACTTTTGGATTTCCCGTCAACGGTAGGGTTATATCCAATGTTCATCATGCCATGCAATACCTGGTCGTTGTAGGTAGCGGTTACCACATAGACCCCAGTTTGTGGAATTAGTTTGTAGTGCTCCGCAATGGTAATGTTGGCCGTGGGAAACCCAATTTCCCGCCCTAATCCTTTTCCTTTTGTAACGGTGCCCGTAAGCATATAGCGGTAGCCCAAGTACGTATTGGCCGTAGTGATATCACCAGAAGTCAGCGCATTTCTGATCTTGGTAGAACTTACGGAAACTTGGTCTATCTCTTGAACGGGAATTTCCTCCACTTCAAAATCAAAAGTGTTGCCATAGCTGATAAGGTCCGTGATATTGGCATTACGGTTGCGACCAAACCTATGGTCATACCCAATAATGATTTTTTTTGCCTTTAGGCCATGTACCAAAAGGTCCCTTACAAATTCCAACGCGGAAAGTCTGGAAAAATCCTTGGTAAAAGGATGGACAATAAGGTAATCCAATCCCATGGTCGCCAAGATCTGTTTTTTTTCTTCTAGCGTATTCAGTAGTTTAATATCGGAATCTTGTTGGAGGACCATTCTGGGATGCGGAAAAAAAGTAAGTACGGCAGATTGTAGCCCTGCTTTTTTAGCATCGTTTATAAGGCGTTCTAATATTTGCCCATGGCCAATATGTACGCCATCAAAGGTACCTATGGTGAGGGCCGTAGCCGTAGGGGATTTGAATTGTGCAATTCCTTGGATCGTTTCCACAATGCTACTAGTAAAAAGGCCTAGATTTACTTTGGCAGGCCCTAATTTGAATGAGAGCTAAATTACATTTTGTTTCATCAATATCCATGTTTTTTTACGGTTTATGTTCTGCCAAAACCAACGGGATAGGTTCTTAAGGATAATCAAGTGCCGTTATAGTGGTTCATGGTATTTTTGGGTCCTGCAAAAATAAAGGAACGAATAAGGTCCGTGGATTTTTCCAAACGTTCCTTTAATTGGTTTTGCTCTTCTCCATCCCATTCCCCAAGCACATAATCTACTTGTCTGCCTTCCCCAAAATTAGCCCCTACACCAAACCGGAATCTATGGTACTGAGTGGTCTGTAATAGTTGTTGTACGCTCTTTAGACCGTTATGGCCACCATCACTACCTTTTCCTTTTAGGCGAATACTGCCAAAGGGTAGGTTGATGTCATCGGTAATGATCAATACGTTTTCCTTGGGAATACTTTCTTTATCCATCCAATATCGTACGGCTTTGCCGCTAAGGTTCATAAAAGTGGAAGGTTTTAAACAGAGTACGTTTCTTCCTTTAAATTTAAAAGTAGCCAACGCACCCAATTTTACATCCTCAAAAGTAATTTCTGCTTGTTTGGCCAGTGCATCCAGAATTTTGAAACCTATATTATGACGGGTATTCACATAATCCGGCCCAATATTGCCCAAACCAACGATTAAAAATTTCTTCATAGCATCGGGTTCTTTTAAAATAGGTGTTTTTGAAGGGAAAAGGCTGCGTAACCAATGGAACATGGCATTGTATTTTCCCTAAAAATACAAAAGCATCCAAAATCAAATGAAACCACTTGATTTTGGATGCTATAGGATTTAAGACGGTATCGCTTATTCTGCTCCTTCCGCAGCTGGTGCTTCTGCAGCTGCACCTTCCGCGCCTTCTGCTCCTTCTTCTTCCTCTTCCTCATCATCTTCAACAGCATTACGGGAAGCTTTTACTTGTACTACCGCTGTGCTATCTGGGTGAAGAATGGTAAAATCATCGTTCAACAAGGTTTCTACCGCTATGGTTCCTCCAATTTTAAGTTTGGAAATATCAATGGTGATAAAATCCGGCAACAGATCCGGTAGGGCCTTAATGGAAAGTTTACGTTTTCTAAAAAGCAAACGTCCACCGTTTCGTACCCCTGGGGAGTTCCCTTCCAAACGTACCGGGATATTCATGGTCACGGCCTTGTCTGCAAACAACTGGTAAAAGTCAATATGCAAAATTCTATCCGTTACCGGGTGAAATTGGATATCCTGTAATACGGCATCGAACTTTTCACCGCTTTCCAACTCAATTACCGCGGTATAGGCATTGGGGGTATACACTAATTTTTTGAACGCAAGTTCATCTGCTGAAAAGTGCATTGGTTTTTCCCCTCCGTATAACACGCAAGGGACCTTTCCAGCATTACGTAAGGCTTTGGTAGATACCTTGCCCACGCTTTCTCTTTGGGATCCTTTGATCGTAATTGATTTCATTACTTAAATTAAAATTAATAATTCACTTTTTGCCCAGTTCGGTACATTACTTTTACGTCCACGGTAGCTGAGCGTAGCCGAAGCTACATTAAAAATTTTGATGATATGGAGGTGTTGTGGTGCACTCTATGCATGACATCTGCAAAAAGTTCCGCACAGCTCAATACCTTTACTTTACTGCTTTTTATTTCAATAGGAATGGAATCCGTGATGATCAATTCCGTTAGTTGCGATTTTTCAATCCTTTCATACGCGTCGCCAGATAACAAACCATGTGTTGTTATGGCCCTTACGCTCAATGCACCGCGTTCCATCATTAAATCGGCCGCCTTGGTCAAGGTGCCCGCGGTATCTACCATATCATCTACCAAAACCACATTCTTACCGGTAACGTCACCGATCAACTCCATATGGGAAATGACATTGGCCTTGGCACGTTGTTTATAACAAATGACCACATCGGACTCCAATGCCTTGGAATAGGCGTATGCCCTTTTGGATCCTCCCATATCCGGGGAAGCAATGGTTAGATCATCAATATTAAGACTTCTTAAATAGGGTAGAAAAAGGGTAGAGCCAAACAAATGGTCCACGGGCTTTTCAAAGAAACCTTGTATCTGATCTGCATGGAGGTCCATGGTAATGATCCGTGTTGCCCCGGCGGTTTCCAACATTTTTGCAATGAGTTTGGCCGCTATAGGTACCCTAGGCTTGTCCTTACGGTCCTGTCTGGCCCAACCAAAGTAGGGCATTACCGCGGTAATGTGCCTTGCGGATGCCCGTTTTGCGGCATCCAACATCAACAACATTTCCATAAGGTTTTCAGAGCTGGGATTGGTAGAGCCAATGATAAAAATACGGGTTCCACGTATGGACTCTTCAAAGGAGGGTTGAAATTCCCCATCACTATACCTAGAAAAAATAACCTTGCCCAATTCCGCGCCATAAGCAGCGGCAATTTTTTCGCCAAGTGCGGTACTTTGGGTACACGCAAAAATTTTAGGTTCTGGAACTTGGTAAGGCATTGTAAATTAATTAATAACGTCCGTTTTTTTAAACGAGGTGCAAATTTAAAAATTAATCTGGGTTGTTAAAGGATAAATGTGCGAATTTTAGGTTTTGAAATAAAATTATTTTTTAGCTTTGCAATCCGTTTGAAATTATGATCGAGTGCCTGCCTGCCAATTAGGTAGGGCGGAATTGGTAGACCTGTCTGCCGACAGACAGGCGCGCTAATTAAAATTGTGATTAAAGTATATGCGATATCCAGTTTAAATCATAACTACATTTATGTGGGGATGACAGCGGATTTGGAGGCAAGACTAAAACGGCATAATGATGGTAGGGAACGCACAACACGTCCTTATGCACCTTTTAGATTGATATACACGGAGGAATGTGAAAATCGATTAAAGGCAAGGAAACGGGAAAAGTATTTGAAATCAGGGGTTGGAAAAGAACAACTTCGAAAATTAAAATAAGACCAGTAACGGTCATATATGCTCGAGTGGCGGAACTGGTAGACCTGTCTGCCGACAGGCAGGCGCGCTGGATTCAAAATCCAGTTCTTTCGGGAGTGTGGGTTCGATTCCCACCTCGAGTACGATGAAAACCTCAACAAGATGTTGAGGTTTTTTTATGTGCAAAATCCTGTTCTTTTGGTGGGGGTTGACCTGTCCGCTGTTAGGCAGGCGCGCTAATTGAAATTGTGATTAAAGTATCTGCGATATCCAGTTTAAGTCATAACTACATTTATGTGGGGATGACAGCGGATTTGGAGGCAAGGCTAAAACGCGATAATGATGGTAGGGAACGCACGACGCGTCCTTATGCACCTTTTAAATTGATGTACACGGAAGAACATGAAAATCGATTAGATGCTAGGAAACGGGAAAAGTATTTCAAATCAGGGGTTAGAAAAGAACAGCTTCGAAAATTATAATAAGGCCAATAACGGCCATACATGCTCGAGTGCCTGCCTGCCAATTAGGTAGGGCGGAACTGGTAGACCTGTCTGCCGACAGGCATTTTTGGGGAAGGTTACACATACTATACTTATTTAATAATCTGTTTAGTAAAAGTATTCCTGATATTTACTATCGTAGTTAATCTAAAATGGTGATACTAAACGAATAATTCTTTTTTATAAATCAACTAAAGCTCAAGAATATTTGCTCACAAAGCTTTCATTCTATTGTTCCGTTTGTTGTGTTCCAATACTGCTAAACCAAGGGCTTCCATTAATGGCGGGATATACATACCTACACGACCTCGGAATCCTTTTTTCAAACCATACCATCCTCCTATCGGGTTATTTTTAGAACGCCCCCAATGCTCTACCGTACCCTCCTTGGTTTCAACTTTTTCATCTTTACTACCTAATAACATCCAGTCCCCGTGATTTTTCAGCATGTTGTGCAAATCCTTAATTATCCTAGGATTATAATGTAATATCGTTTTCCCAACAGTACAGACCAAAATTTCTACACCATCTTTTTCACTTACATGCATAGTAAATTCAGATGAAAGTGGAGGCGTTTTAAGCCTTAGTGGTTTGTCTACAGTCCCGATTGCTTCTTTAAGATTCATGGTTTCTATTTTTTTTGTTTAAAACTTCTTCTTCAAAATCTTTTACGAACTTTTCAAAAGCCTCATCAAATGGTGGAATCATTTTACTAATTAGGGGAAAAATAGGTCCTCCAATTTTTTCTGTCATACTAAACAAGGTTCCATTGTCATTTGGAATTAGAGTGAAAACCCGTTTACCCATAGCATCGCCCCAAACTAGTTTTTCACTAGTGACAAACTCGTGAACTTTTAAATTAAAAATTCGTTTGTGATCCAAATAACTTTTCAATCTTATCTTTTG
>CALGQU010000161.1 GCA_937959125.1 uncultured Croceitalea sp. | reverse complement strand
TGCGGTCCTCTATCCGGCCCTTGTCTATTATAAGTGGTAGGATCGTGCGATCCAAAAAATACCTGTACCAATTCTTGGAAAGAAACCTCTTTTGGGTTGTAGTATACTTCTATAGCTTCCGCATGTCCGGTTCTGCCATATGCTACTTGTTCATAACTGGGGTTTTGTTCTGGACCACCAGAGTAGCCAGAAACTGCTTCTTTGACACCTTTTACACTCTCAAAGATTGCTTCAACACACCAAAAACAACCGCTTGCAAAATAGGCCGTCTCGTATTCTTGGAGTTCATCAGTACTTAAAACTACTTTCTCCGGGGCAGAATTTTGGGCAATAGTTTTGGTTTCGTTACTTTTAGCTTTGGACTGGCATGCCGTAAAAACTACCAAAAGCACTAGAAAAAAGGTATTCTTAATCATCTGTTTTGTTTTAGGGATTGTCGTTATTACTAGCTGTGCTTTACAAAAGATCAGTTAAAAAGTGTTAAGCTTACAGTTTGATAGTTTCACCAATTTTGGGAAGCAATAGCTTTTTGTTTCGAGTTTCAAAATAGTTCTGGGCCATGGTTTTGTCCAATACAATAGGAGGGAAGGTATCATAATGATATCCCAAAATGGTATCACATTCCACAAAATCACTCGCCATGGCGGCATCTTCATACCCCATGGTGAAATTATCACCAATGGGCAGAATGGCCAAGTCCAATTTTGGACAACTCATGGGGATCAATTTCATATCCAGGGTTAGGGCCGTATCGCCCGCAATATAAATGGTCTTCTCATTGGTAGTCAGTACAAAACCTCCTGGGTTGCCCCCATAGGTACCGTCCGGAAAAATACTGGAATGGATGGCATTCACATATTTAACGGTACCAAAATCCAAAACTATCTTTCCACCATGGTTAAGCGGATGCCCTTCCAGTCCCTTAGCACCAAACCACTGCATAACCTCATAATTGGAAATCAATTTGGCATTGGGGTTATGGCCCGCTATTTCTTCAACATCAAGAATATGGTCCTGGTGGGCATGGGTAATTAAAATATAGTCCGCCTTTAACGATGCTAAGGATATATGGGAAGCGCTTGGGTTACCACTAATAAAAGGGTCTACAATAAATTGATGCGTTTTGGTTTTGATATGCAGGCCAGCGTGACCCAAAAATGTTATTTCCATGAATATGATTCTTTATATTGACGATTTCCTTTTAGAAGCTTAAATTACAAAGCGATTAGGTATTTTTAAACACGATGACAGTTTTTATGGATTTTTTTTCTTTAGATAATGGTCTACTGCCTTTAGAGAGTAAAATACAACGTGATGCCTATTGCAGTATCGATCTATCGGAGACCAATCCGGTATTGGATACCATCAACATAACCTTGCCCGAAGAATGCCAACAATACATTGATACGGTTTTAAAACAGAACAAGGCCAAAGTTGCCTATGGCGGATATTTGGAAAAACGGAAGTTGTACGCAGCTGAGCGGTTTTCCAATGGCCCGCAACGGAATATCCACCTAGGTGTGGATTTTTGGTGCAGTGCCGGCACGGAAGTCATAGCACCCTTGGATGGGGTAGTACATAGCTTTAACAATAATTCTGATACCGGAAACTACGGACCTACCATTATATTAGAACATAAGATCAAGGGAGAAACCTTCCATACGCTCTACGGTCATTTGGCTTTGGAGTCCTTGGAAGGACTTAGTCTTGGCAAGCCTTTCTCAAAAGGGGATGTCTTGGCTACTTTGGGGACAACGGATATCAACGTGAACTATGCCCCGCACCTTCACTTTCAGGTAATTAAGGACATGCAGGGCTATTCTGGAGATTATCCCGGAGTCTGTAGTGAAGTGGATTTGGACTACTTTAAAGAGAATTGTCCGGACCCCAATCTATTTCTAAAGCTTTAAAATATCGGTAAAATGCACAGGACATCGGTATGCTGTTTTTAGTATTAAAAACGGTTGTCGATACTTTTTTACACTTTACCCAGAAGAAGGTTTTTTACCGAAAAAATCGACGGTGATAACGACAAAAGAAGTGCTTGATTTGGTTTCGATGGTAGTTTTACATCGAACAACAAACCCAAATCATGAAAGCAATTTTAACCTTAACCCTAGTAGTTTCTTTTGGAATTTCCTCTTTTGGACAAGATGTCGCTAAAGAATCCAAAGTAGAGATTACCGCTTCCAATGTTGTGTTGAAGGAAGTAATCAAAATAGAAACGGTTAAGGAAACAGAAGTTGCCCGTGTTTATATGTTCAAGAATTCAAGAATTAAAAAAGAATTGGCCTTTAGAACAAAAAGGAACCGTTCTAAAATGGCCTAATTATGATAGTGACCATAATCATCCCTTTAACCCTTATATTAAGTTTTGTCTTTGTAGCTATCACCATAGGATTGTCCGTAAAAACGGTGGGTATAAGGGCAAAATAGTGGGATAGCCAGATTTCTAAATGGAGTTAGTATCGATAAAATGCACATGCTATCGATATGTTGTTCTGTGCCCTAAAAACCGTTATCGAGCTTTTTTTACACTTTATCCAGATTCTGGTCAATAATCGAATAAATAGTGTTCTACAGCGAGTTATATGGTCCCTGCCTGTGTCTTGAAATACCTTTACAAAGTAAAAACAGCACAGCTATGAAAGCAATGTTAACCCTTATCGCGATCATCTTTTTTGGAACAGCAGCTATGGCCCAAGCATCTACCCAAGAGGTTAAAGTAGAAACAATAACAATGACCGTTACTTTAGAAACTACCACTGAAGTAGCTAAAGAAGTAAAACCAGGAACAGAGGTTGCCAGACTTTATATGTTCAAAAATTCCAGAATTAAAAAAGCACTTTCTTTTGCTACCAAAAAATCCAAAGCTAAAATGGCATAATCACTCTTTGATTACTGTTGCCCCGGCTGTTTTATTTTAAAGTTCTCCTGCTGTTTTTTCTCTTTCACCATTCTTTTCACGTCTTTCAATAATGCTTTTGCATCATAAACAATACCGTCCTTGATGGTATATTGAACACCGCCGGCCCTTATCACCTTGTTATCCTCCGTCAGTTTAATGGCACCTGTGCCGTAAAGGACCTTTAGATTTTTCAAGGGGTTTTCCCCAACAATCACAAAATCCGCCAATTTGCCAACGGCCACCGTACCAATTTTGGAATCCATACCTAAAGCTTCCGCACCATTTAAGGTGGCGGCCCTAATTACTTCCAAAGGATGGAAACCTGCTTCGCGGAGTAATTCCAATTCCCTAACATAGGCAAAGCCATAGAGTTGGAATATAAAACCGGAATCTGATCCTGCGGTTACCCGCCCGCCCCTATTTTTATACTCATTGATAAAGGTCATCCATAAGTAATAATTTTTGCGCCACGCCACTTCTTGCTCCGTCCCCCAATCGTGCCAATAAGAGCCGTGACTTATTTTACTGGGCTGGTAGAACTTCCAAAGTGATGGTAGGGTGTACTCCTCATGCCATTCTGCCCTTCTTGCCCTATGGAGGTCGCGGCTAGCTTCGTAAATATTGAAAGTGGGGTCCAAGGTAAAATCCAAGGAAATCAATTCGTCCATGACCTTGTTCCAATGGTCGGAATATGGCTTGGCCGCTTGTTCCCAAAGTTTCCCCGCTTCTTCAAAACGGTGTTGTTCATTCTGGTAGTTATAATCCAGCGGATAATCCTGTACCGTTCTGTCATCAAATAAAGCTTCGGGCAAACCGTACCAATGCTCCATACTGGTGAGTCCGGCCCTTGCGGAGTTGAGAACGTTCCAACGGGCAACGTCCAGTTGTGCATGGTGGCAGGCGGATCGTAATCCTAATTTTTTATTTTCCTCTAAGGCGGCAGCCATTATTTCTGGTGCCGCGCCAAAAAATTTAATGCCGTCCGCACCGCGTTCCGCATTGGCACGCACCCATTTTCTTGCCTGTTCGGGCGTACTGATAGGTGCATCGTTCAATGGGTTAAAATCTTTGGTTTGCTGTCCAAATCCCGTATAGGCAAATATGCGGGGCGCGATAATCTCATTACGCTCGCTTTTTCGTTTAAGGTCCAATGCCCAATCAATGCCCCGTCCACTAGGTTCCCTAACGGTGGTAATACCGTGGGCCATCCATAATTTAAAGACATAATCGTAGTCTGCCCCTTGGGCAATACCCCCAATATGGCCGTGCATATCAATAAAACCGGGCAAAAGGTACATCCCCGTACAATCCAGTTCCTTGCCATTAGCAGTCAGCTGGGGTCTTTTGGCGTCGTCAATGGCAACTCCGGGATACCCCACCACCTGTATTTTGGTGATTTTATTGTTCTCTACCACAATATCGACCGGACCCCTTGGTGGGGCACCATTGCCATTGATCAGGGTAACCCCTCTTATGATCAATTGATCAAAGGGACCTTCGCTCATCGGGTTTTGAGAAAATCCTTGGCAAATTAGCATAAGGAATAAAAAAGAGGATAGTATTTTTTTCATGTCTATCTAAACTTAAATGTATTATTAGGGTTGTGTGATAATCGGAATTTAAGGTTTATGGCCAAGGGAAGTTCTTTAATGCTTGCCTAACGATTTTTATTCCGGTACCTTAATATGGTTTCCTAAAAACAAAGCATTCAAAAAGAGCCTATTGGTGCCGTACCAGCTTCCCCTAAAATTTGGATTGTCCGCAAATAAAATGGCACGTCCACTCCCCACTTTGCTGACGACCAAAGAAGCCGATTTTTTCAAATATTTTTCAGTATTCCTTTTGGTAATAAAGCCGTCAATATGCGGCGTTTTGGAATATTGTGCCACGGTAGCATATGCATTTTTACTGGGAGCGATCCAAACGGAATTGTTTTTGTAGATCGGTATCTGTTTGTCATGATACCCAAAAGCCAACGGATGTGTAGTGTCTAAATCTACCTTAAAAATAGCACCGCCAACGCTTTCCTTCCCTAAATTTTCTGGGGCGTCCACATAAGGTTTTCGTTGCACGTGGGAGGTGGAATCCTTTTCTTCCTCGATAAGGGTTTCCGTAACCACTTTCTTTTTAATGGCCCACTTGGCAGCCGAACCAATGGAAACTAAGGTATTGCCTTTGGCGATCCAGGCTTTTAAGTTATCAATTTGCTTTTGGGATAGATCATAGTTTCCAGAAACCATAACCAAGGTATTGTACTTATCCCAGTTTATACGGCCAAAATTCCGCATGGGTACTTTGGTAATGGGCATATGTACCCGTGTGTCCAACAAATGCCAAACTTCACCGGCCTCATAAGACCGTACCCCATCACCAATAAGCATGAGCGCTTTTGGTTTTAATATGGGTCGTACGTGCCTACTACCCAAATCAATGCCTTTGGTATTGTAACCCGATTTTAGGGCATAGATAGGGACCTTAAATTTTTCTTGGGCCTTTTTTAGGAGTTCAAAAATTTCTTGCCCCAGTTTTTTCTGAAGACTTACCGGTATGATCAACGCTCCATAGTTAAATGTCTTTTTTCCTGCGGAAGTATTTGTTGTAAAGGGTTTAAAAGAAGCGGAAAGTGATAGACCGTTTTGCTGTAAATAGGCCAAAGCCGCTGTGGCATTATAGTCGTCATAATCGATAATATAGGCATAGTCCGATTTGGTAAAGGATTTTGGTGCCACCAGGTTTTCCGTGGTTGCTACCCGATTACCGAGATTTAAACTGTTTACCGGTCGGTATTTCATATGGTAAAAATTGGCAACCGACCAGGCAGATGCATCGTAATACACACTATCCCGATATTTTTCATAGGTTTCAAACATGGTCTGCACCATCCTATATTGAGGTTGGTTGGTAGGAACCACAAAACCGTCATTGGATTTGTACACCTCAATTTTATGGAGCAATAATTTATCTATAAATGCTTTTACCCTATTGGCGTCGTAACCATCATTAAACACATATCCTTTAACCCTACTTTTGGCGGCTTTGCCCAGTGCACCCCTAAAAAAATCTTGTTGATATTTTCTAAGGGTTGCCTTATTTTCCACGGCAGCTTTGACCGTAGTCATGCTGGAGACATATTGGTTACGAATGGTAAAGGGAAAAGTAATTTCCCCAAAAGCTGTCGTCTGCTTATGCCCCCTTGAACTGGCTTGTTCAAACAAAAGGCCCAATCCGCCCTGTAAATCCGGGTAGGAGGAGCCATAGCCAGGGTAGGTGCCATCAAACACTTCTTTGGTAAAATACAGGGAACCTATACTATCCAAAGCTTTGGCAAAATACGTACCGAACAGGTTGTTGAGGTCTTCATAATTTTCCCTGGGCATAATAGGATTAAGGGAGCCATTGGCCTTCATGGGCTCGAAAAAATAGGTGCTCTGGCTTCCCATTTCATGAAAGTCGGTGACCACATTGGGATACCATTCATGATACCATTTTAATTTTCCTCGACTTTCCGGATGGATTCCCAACAGCCAATCCCTATTGAGGTCAAACCAAAAATGGTTGGTCCTTCCCCCAGGCCAATATTCGTTATGTTCGGCATCCGCGGGGTCTGCTACCAAGGGATTTCCTTGGTACATATTTGCCCATTGTGTATGCCTATCCCGCCCATCCGGATTTATGGTAGGATCGATCATTATAATTCCATGGGAAAGGTAGCGCATAACTTCAGGATTTGTGCTAGCCACAAAAGTATAGGCCGCCAATAATGCCGCTTCGGAGCTTGAGGGTTCGTTTCCGTGTACATTATAGCCTAGGTTGACAACTATGGGAACCTCATCATAATTGCTGGCAGTTGTTTTGGGATCTGTAAAGGCCAAATGCTGTTTTTTAATACCCTCAAGATTGGCAATATTTTCTGGGGTACTTATAGTAAGGATCACTAGTTTTCTGCCCTCATGGGTCTTTCCGTAGTGATGCAAGGTGGCACGATCGGAGACTTCCGCCAATTTGGTCAAATAGGCAACAATAAGGTCGTGCCGGGTATGGTGTTCTCCTATACCATAACCCAGAAACTGTTCCGGTGATGGGATATTAGGGGTAAAGGGTTTGTATTTTTGATAGAAATAATCTTGGGCTAGTCCGGTTGTGCTAATACAAAACGCAACTAGAAAAATTTTCTTGAACATGGGCTGGTTTCATTTTGTGTTCCCCCTAAAGATAAAGAAACAAAGTCAGTTAGTCCACGGAGTTGAAATCGTCAATGACTTCTTCAAAGTTAATTTGATAGTAGGTGCCTTTAGTATTGGTATCCCTAGCTATGGTACCCTTAAGTTGGCGGGAAAGGTTATGTATCAATTTTAACCCTAAGGATTTTGAAGTCTGAGGATTTACGTCCTCTGGAAACCCAATGCCATTGTCCCCTAAATACATCTCGTAGGTATTGCCCCCTTTTTTAGAGAGGTTGATGAGGATTTCCCCTTCCGTAGTACCGGGGATGCCATATTTAAGTGCATTGGTGACCGTTTCATTAATGATCAGACCCAATGGGATTACCGTGTCTATGCTAAGTTTTAAATCCCCAATGTTCAATGTTGTGTCAATATGGTGCTCATTCCCTTTTAAGGAACGTATGAGATATTCCACGAGTTCCCTTACATAGGGTTTTAATTCTATTTTGGAACTATAGTCATCACGTTTGTACAGCATTTCATGGACCATCGCCATGGAAACGACCCTATTTTGACTGCTCTTTATAATGCTGTTTATCTTGGCATCCTCAATAGCCCTTGCTTGGAGGCTTAGTAAACTGGAAACGGTTTGTAAGTTGTTTTTAACGCGATGATGTACTTCCTTAAGCAGCATCTCTTTCTCCCCCAATTTCTTTTCAAGTATATCACCATCGGTTCTTTTGCTTTTAAGAAAGAAGGATGTGACAATGAACAACACCGTAAGCAATACAAGGATAATGGCAAAACCCATGTGGTATCCCTTACTTATTCCGTATGTGCATAGTACCGCAGTAAAGAACGCACCAATAAGGGTAAGGGTTTCGAACATCCTTAGTTTGGTGTTAGGAAGCTCGTTGTCTTTGGTCGGTTTAGCCATATATGTGCTACGCTTATGCTATTAAAAAGCCTGTAAATTATTCGAAGGCCATGTTTTAGGGTCTTCTCCGCGTAAATCTAAATATGTTTTATTACATAATCAAAAAAGGGGGTCATTATTTGGCCCCCTTTTCTCTACTTCATAATTGGTGTAAGATTAATCTGCAATTAAAACCCACTCTCCACGATCGATCAAGGGTTCTGCTTGTTTGAATTTCACCGTTTTACTTTCCCCGGACATCACATTTTTTATGGTTACCCGCTCGTTCCTGCCGATCTTTGGACGTTCCCTAACAATAGTCTCCGTCTTTTGCGGGCGTTGGCCTTGTGTTTGTCCCGCAGCCCTGTTTTGGGCAGCAAGTTCATCACTATTTGGAATTTCTTCCTTGGAGGTCTGTAATCTCTCTTTTGGACGTCTTACGGAACTTGCCGCTTGTACCTGATTGGAGTTGTCCGAGGGTAATTCCCCTTTAAATAAAAAGGAAATGACCTCTTTGTTTACCTTATCGATCATACTCTTAAAAAGTTCAAAAGCCTCAAACTTATAAATCAATAAAGGATCTTTTTGCTCATGCACCGCTAACTGTACGGACTGCTTTAACTCATCCATTTTACGTAAGTGCGTTTTCCAAGAATCATCTATAATGGCTAGGGTGATGTTCTTTTCAAAGTCATTGATCAACTGTTTTCCATCACTTTCATAAGCTTCCTTTAGGTTGGTAACCACATTTAAGGATTTTACACCGTCCGTAAACGGAACTACAATACGCTCAAACTTGTTGGATTCGTTCTCATATACATTTTTGATGACAGGAAATGCCGTAGTGGCACTACGCTTCATTTTTTCAAGATAATGATCATAGGCTTCCTTGTACACTTTATTGGCAATCTCTTGGAAACCTAATTTTGAAAATTCTTCTTCCGATACCGGTGAAGTAATGGAAAAATACTTGATCAGTTCAAACTCAAAATTCTTAAAATCGTCTGCAGCTTTATTGGTGTCGGCAATGACCTCACAGGTATCATAGATCATATTGGCAATGTCTACTTTTAAGCGTTCCCCTTGTATGGCGTGCCGCCTTCTTTTGTAGACCACTTCCCGTTGGGCATTCATCACATCATCATACTCCAACAATCGTTTACGGATGCCAAAGTTATTTTCTTCAACTTTCTTTTGCGCGCGTTCTATGGATTTGGTCATCATGGAATGTTGTATGACCTCTCCTTCTTCCAATCCCATGCGGTCCATCATTTTGGCTACCCTGTCAGAACCAAAGAGACGCATTAGATTATCTTCCAAAGAGACATAAAACTGGGAACTTCCTGGATCTCCTTGACGACCGGAACGCCCCCTAAGTTGCCTATCCACACGTCTGGAATCATGCCGCTCCGTACCCACAATGGCAAGACCACCGGCGGCTTTTACGTCATCCGATAGTTTAATATCCGTTCCCCTACCGGCCATGTTGGTAGCAATGGTCACTACACCACCTTGTCCGGCTTCCGCTACTACATCCGCTTCTTTCTTATGCAATTTGGCATTCAATACGTTATGCGGAATTTTACGTACGCTAAGGAGCTTGGACAGCAGTTCCGAAATTTCTACCGAAGTGGTACCGATAAGTACCGGTCTTCCCGCTTTGGAGAGTTGGGTCACCTCTTCAATAATAGCGTTGTATTTTTCTCGCTTTGTCTTGTAAATCAAATCATGTCTATCGTCACGGGCTATAGGTCTGTTGGTAGGAATTTCAACCACGTCCAATTTGTAGATCTCCCAAAATTCCCCAGCTTCCGTTACGGCAGTACCTGTCATTCCAGACAGTTTATTGTACATTCTAAAGTAGTTCTGCAAGGTAATGGTAGCAAACGTCTGGGTCAACGCCTCAATCTTTACATTTTCCTTGGCCTCAATGGCTTGGTGTAACCCATCTGAATACCGACGACCGTCCATAATACGCCCGGTTTGCTCATCAACGATCATTACCTTGTTTTCCATGACCACATACTCCACGTCTTTCTCAAAAAGGGTGTACGCCTTTAATAATTGGCTCATGGTATGGATACGTTCACTTTTTACGGCAAATTCCTTAAAAAGCTCGTCCTTAAGTTCGGCTTCCTTTTCAATTTCAAGGTTTTGACTTTCAATCTTGGCAATTTCACCACCTATATCCGGCATCACAAAGAAATCCTTATCCTGATCGCCGGAGATGTATTCGATTCCCTTGTCCGTCAATTCAATCTGATTGTTTTTCTCTTCTATGGTAAATAGCAGGTCTTCATCTACCTTGGGCATTTCCCTATTGTTGTCCTGCATATAGAAGTTTTCTGTCTTTTGCAGCAACTGTTTTACCCCCTCTTCACTCAAAAACTTGATAAGTGCCTTGTTTTTGGGCAGACCACGATAGACACGTAACAATAGGAACCCTCCTTCTTTGGTATCGCCTTCTTTTATCAATTTTTTTGCCTCGGCCAAAACCCCGGTAAGGTGCTGGCGTTGTTTTTGTACAATATCGTTTACTTTGGGTTTTAGTTCATTGAACTCATGGCGATCCCCTTCTGGAACCGGACCAGAGATAATGAGCGGCGTTCGGGCATCATCGACCAAAACGGAATCTACTTCATCCACAATGGCATAGTGGTGTGGGCGTTGCACCAAATCCTTGGGCGTATGCGCCATATTGTCGCGTAGGTAATCAAAACCAAATTCGTTATTGGTACCATACGTAATATCTGCATTGTAGGCTTTACGGCGACCATCGGAATTGGGTTGGTGTTTGTCTATACAATCTACGGATAGCCCGTGGAACTCAAAAATTGGGGCCATCCATGCGCTATCCCTTTTGGCCAGATAGTCATTTACGGTGACCAAATGGGCACCTTTGCCGGACAGGGCGTTTAAATAGAGTGGGAGGGTAGCCACAAGGGTCTTTCCTTCCCCGGTTTGCATCTCCGCTATTTTTCCTTGATGTAGTGCTATACCACCAATAAGCTGTACATCATAATGAATCATATCCCAGGTCACTTCTTTACCCGCAGCATCCCAAGAATTTTTCCAAACGGCTTGGTCGCCCTCCAAGTTTACGTAAGCGGCATCACCGGATAGGGCCCTATCAAATTCCGAAGCCGTAACGGTCAAGGTTTCATTATGGGCAAAACGTTTTGCGGTTTCCTTTACTACGGCAAAAGCTTCTGGGAGGATTTCGTTTAGGATATCCTCAGAAATTTTATAGGCTTCCTCATTAATGGTATCTATTTCTGCATAGATTTCCTCATTTCTGTCAATATCGGTAGACGCTTCTACTTCAGCTTTTAATTCTTCTATTTTGGCGTTCTTGTCCTTACAGGCTTCCGCTATTTTGGTTTTGAACAATTTGGTTTTTTCCCGCAAGGCATCATTGCTTATGGATTCCAATGCTTCCTCAAAAGATTTTACTTTTTTTACCAAAGGCTGCATGGATTTTACATCCTTCTCGGATTTGTCCCCTACAAAAACCTTTAAAACTGAATTTATAAAACTCATGGGTATTTTTTTGTTTGATGCATCAAAAGCTGTTCCATTGTACAATACAAGGGTAAGTAGCTTGGTTAGCTGCCAAAATTACATAAAAAAAGCCTCAAACATGAGGCTTTGGTGTTGTTGTATACTTAGTTTTTTAATACTCGTCTTCGTTCCAGAGATAATCTTCCTCCGTGGGATAATCCGGCCAAATCTCCTCAATGGATTCATAAATTTCACCACCTTCTTCTTCCATGGATTGCAAGTTTTCAACAACTTCCAATGGTGCTCCGGTACGGATGGCGTAATCTATCAACTCGTCCTTGGTGGCGGGCCAGGGTGCATCACTTAAGTATGAGGCTAATTCTAATGTCCAGTACATAGTAATGGTTTGATTTTAAATTTTTTGCAAAAATAATTTTTAAAGCCAATTTGCCAAGCAAATTCTGGATTATTTAAAAATTATTTTGACTTTACTACAACTGTAACGCTAAAACAGCGGATTTATTAGTCCGTTTTTTCAGGAATCCATTTGACCTCTTCGGCTTTTAAATCCTTTGACAACTTTCGTGCCAAGACAAAAATATAGTCGGATAGCCTGTTCATATACTTTAAGACGCCTTCTGGAACGGTTTCTTCTTCATTTAGGTAAGAAATCATCCGCTCCGCACGTCTGCATACGGTTCTGGCTACGTGACAGTATGACACCGTAGTGTGACCCCCGGGGAGTATAAAATGTGTCATTTCCGGTAATTGGGCGTTCATTTGGTCCATTTCCTGTTCCAATAGGGTAATGTCCTCTTCTTGGATCCTAGGTATTTTTAAGCGGTCGTCCTTGGACGGTTCCGTGGCCAATATGGCTCCAACGGTAAACAACTTATTTTGGATTTTAGCCAACATTTCCTTAGAATGTCCATCAAAATCTTGATCTCGTAGCAACCCTAAAAAGGAGTTGAGTTCATCAACGGTACCGTAACTCTCTATTCTAATATGGTGTTTAGGTACCCGTTTGCCCGTAAATAATGCCGTGGTGGCTTTGTCCCCTGTTTTGGTATAGATTTTCATTTTTTAATAGTCAGTAGTCAGTAGTCAGTAGTCAGTAGTCAGTAGTCAGTAGCTAAGATAGCAAGGGATTGCCTTGATGTTGTCGTGTATCTTTTCTCCACCCGCGAACCTATGCAATGCTTTGGCAGTTCTTCTCAAAATAAGTAAAAGTCATTATTATTCAATTTTTGCTTTCTCTAACTTTCTTTTTTTGCGAAAGGTTATGAAATTAAGAATTAAACCCAACGCGAGAAAGAAATTAGCTAATCCATAAGCATTTCTATATGTCTCGATGAAAAAGAACTTTTGGGATAAAAAACACAAATCCAATTAAAATAAGAATGATGGCGGTAATCTGCAATTTGCTGGTTTTTTCCATGTCTATCCGTTATTTATGTCTTGGATTCATTACATACTCGACTTTTTAAGCTTCAATCTTTGGGTATATTTCCCATAAAATGATTGAGGCCTGGCGCTTTTACTTATTACTTGTCCGAGTGCCTTCTTTTTCCATCCATAAACTTGCGCGACCGCCGTTCTTTCTTTCCCCGTCTGTTCTTTGCCAATATGACAAGGTAAATAACGACCAAAACACCCAAAAGATAAAATGTGATATTATCCATCTTTCTCTATATATAACCCCAAGTTAGTTTATTAAATCCGAATGGTAAAATGCTCTTTTTCCTGCTCCTTTCTTAAAAATAATACTCCGCAATGGAAGAGGTCGATACTTACCGTAAAAACCGCTTTTCCCATTACGTTTTTCCAGAAGACTTCATTTTTACTATTGGAATGAATGTTGTTGATAACCACTATGGTGTTGTTATGGAGATGTCCTTGATCGAGGTGGCTACTGATTTTCCCTTCATCTGGATGTTCCAAAAACAAAAGGTCACAGGGTTTTTTATTAAAACGCGCTGTTGGAACGTCTTTTTTTATGCGATTGATCAATGCATGATTCCCGATTATTTTTAGGTTGATACATCCAAAATATGGGATACTTCGTACCACCAGCTCTTGGGTCTTGTTGCTCCTTATCCTGGGTTTTACGTACAGGCATTTGGTTATCCATTGGTATACAAACGGGGAATGCACGCCATGATGGTTGCTACTTTTTAACCAAAAAATCAAGTATTTAAACAACATCCGTGGTGAACTAAAAGTATGTTTTGTGCAGTTCTTTCTTATCCTTCTTGTATGGCAGATAGCTCAAACCAGCGTTCCGTTTTGGTATCTATTTTTTGTTCTACCTCGCTAAGCGTTATGGAAAGTTGGGTGATAGCATCCCCAGATAGACTTTCATCTGTAAATTTGGATTGCAACGCTATTTTTTCTTCTTCCAGTTTTTGAATTTCTTTTTCCAATCTGGAGTATTCCTTTTGTTCTAAATACGATAGTTTTTTGCCGCTGTCGTTTTCCTTCCATTGGGTCTTTTCGGTCTTTTCCGTGCTCTTGGCTTGGCGTTCCTCCATGACCTTACTGCTTTCATACGCCCTATAATCTGAATAGTTGCCCGGAAAATCCTCAATGATACCCGCACCTTTAAATACAAAAAGATGATCTACTATTTTATCCATAAAATAGCGGTCGTGGGAAACCACGATCAAACAACCGGGAAAATCCAATAGAAAACTCTCCAAAACGTTTAGTGTTACGATATCCAAATCGTTGGTAGGTTCGTCCAAGATCAAAAAGTTGGGGTTCTGGATCAGAACCGTACACAAATACAGCCGTTTACGCTCCCCGCCACTTAATTTTTCAACAAAATCATATTGCTTTTTTCGGTCAAAAAGAAAACGCTCCAGTAGTTGTTGCGCAGATATTTGTCGCCCTTTTTTTAAGGGGATGAAATCCCCAAACTCCCGGATGACATCAATCACTTTTTGCCCTTCTTTTTCGGGAATACCTTTTTGCGTATAGTAACCAAATTTTACGGTGTCGCCAATGACTATTTTTCCCCCATCAACAGGCTCCCTTCCGGTAAGCATATTAAGAAAAGTAGATTTGCCCGTTCCATTTTTACCAATGATCCCAACACGTTCCCCTTTGGTAAAACTATAATCAAACTTGGAAAGCATCACCAGATCGTCATAAGCTTTGGAAATGTTGTGCATTTCAACAATTTTACTGCCCAGGCGTTCCATGTTCAGCTCCAGCTGTACTTCATGCTCCTGTCTTCTTTGATGCGCTTTTGCTTTAATATCAAAGAAATCATCTATCCGGGATTTGGATTTTGTGGTACGTGCCTTGGGCTGGCGGCGCATCCAGTCCAGTTCTTTTTTAAAGAGGAGCTTGCTTTTATGCTGCTCTACCGCCTCACGCTCCAAACGGGCCTCCCGTTTCTCTAAATAGTAGGAATAATTACCCTTATAGCTATACAATTGGTTGTTGTCCAGTTCTAGGATTTCATTGCAGACACGTTCCAAAAAGAAACGGTCGTGCGTTACCATAAACAAGGTAATGCTCTCTTTTTTAAAAAAGGCTTCCAACCATTCTATCATTTCCAAATCCAGATGGTTGGTAGGTTCATCCAAGATAAGGAGGTCCGGTTTGTTGATTAGGGCATTGGCCAATGCCAAACGTTTTTTTTGTCCGCCAGAAAGAATACTTACTTTTTGTTTTAGATCCGTGAGTTGCAGTTTAAAAAGGATCTGCTTGTACTGCGTTTCAAAATCCCAAGCGTTTAAACGGTCCATGGCTTCAAATGCAGTTTGATAAGCGTCAGGATCATCTGGATTTTTCACTGCTTCATCATAGTTGGCAATCACCTTTAAAATAGCATTTCCAGAAGCAAAAATGGTTTCCTCTATGGTGAGGTTTGGGTTAAGGTCCGGTTCTTGTTCCAGAAAAGAAATGGTAATGCCTTTTCTATTGGTGACCTTTCCTGTTTCTGTACTGTCCTTGCCGGAAATGATATTGAGGATAGAGGTTTTGCCACTCCCGTTTTTAGCGATCAAGGCAATCTTTTGGTCTTTGTTGATGCCAAAGGAAATGTTGGAAAACAACTGTAGTTCCCCGTAGGATTTGGAAATTTGCTCTACCGTTAACAGGTTCATGCGTTGGTGGTGCCTATAATAGGCTTTAAATGATGGAGTAAAAATAGATAACGGATACCCAATGCCAGTAATAATGGGATACACACCCAAGACACTATCTGTATCTTCAACAGCCAGATAATCAATATTGCCGTTAATAATCCTAGGGCAATGGCCAAATAGTTATACAGCCATTTGGGCAATTGTTTTTTGGAAAGCATGTAAAAGCTGATAATCAAATTGGTAGGTAACAACCATAAAAAATTAAAGTTCTGATGGGTAACTATATGATCTGTTGCCACCCATAGCAAAAGAATGACCAAACCAGTGATGCCGGAAACCAGGAACAACCCAAAATCCAACCAGTGATGACGCCCGCTATGGGTAAAATCCAAATAGGTAACAATCACTACAAATAGCAGTAATAGGATGAACCAAAATAGGGGAGACGTTATAAAAGTACTTCTGTCCGTTGGGTCTGGATAGTTAAGGATAACCCGTTCCCGCTCCACAATAGGTTTGCCGTCTTTTGAGGTGTGTTCCAACTGTTTCATGGCCTTATAAGGAAGGAACATGCGTTCCTCGGTAGTTGCCGATCGGTCGGTTACCCCACCAAAGGCAATATCAATACCAAATGCCCCCCAAGAATTGGTGTTAATATGTTGGTGTACCAAAGAGCGAAAACTTAAGGGTTTGTCGATATGCCCGTTTTCAAAGACCAAACGTTCCCCAAAGGTGTTTTTTAAGATGTCACCAGAAATCGTAGAACAGTTGTTGAACAATGGATCGTAGAGATAGTCCCGGTTTTCTGGTTGGTAGTTGTTTTCTAAAAATTGGAACAGGGTATTGACTTCCTCCGTGTTAAGTGCTAATAGCTGTTCCCGCACCCACCGCTTTTCATTTTCATACTCAAATAAAAAAGTGTCGAAACGTCTTCTGGAAAGGGAATAAACAAGTTTTCCCTTGGCAAAATTTAGAAAGAAGTTGGGTCTATTAAAATCAAAGGTACCGTAGTTATAGACGACGTCAATGCCCTTTGTAGCGTCTTGAACCCTAAAGGCGGTATGCCCAAAAGCAGTATATAACACATTACCCGCACCACAAGTAAGAACGCTTATCTGGGCTTTATTGGAGAGTTTAGGTGTTTGCGCCCGGCTATGCTGAAACAAAAACAGTAGCAATGCGGCCGTAATGACAAGAGTGTTCTTCATAGTTTAAGAACGCAAATAACAACATAATTCGGTTTTATCAATGGACATTCCCTTAAGAATACTTAAATTTTGCCTAAATTTTTAAAGTTTGACTACCCCATGAAAAAGCATATTCCCAATTTTATTACGTTACTCAATCTTTTTTGTGGCTGTGTGGCAAGTGTTTTTGCGGTAATGAATCAGTTGGAATTTGCCGCTATTTTCGTTTTCTGCGGTATTTTCTTTGATTTTTTGGACGGTTTGGCCGCTCGCTTGCTCAATGTTAGGAGTGATTTGGGGGTACAGCTGGATTCTTTGGCGGATATGGTGACCAGCGGGGTAGTGCCTGGTATCGTTATGTTCCAGCTATTGAACATGGCCCAGAAAGGGGGATGGAACTTGGATTTGTTCGGGATGCATACAGAGGTGGGCTTGCTGCCGTTATTTGGTTTTATCATCACCTTGGCTTCGGGGTATAGGCTGGCCAAATTTAATATTGACGAAAATCAGGTTTCCTCATTTATAGGATTGCCGACACCGGCAAATACGCTTTTGATCTTGTCCCTACCTATGATCTTGTATTACCAGAATACCCCAATGCTCAATGACATTATTTTGAATCAGTGGTTTTTGATAGGATTAACTTTGCTAAGTGCCTATTTATTAAATTCCAACATTCGCCTTTTTGCCTTAAAATTTTCCAATCTAGGTTTTAAGGAAAATGGAATCAAGTATCTTTTTTTGATCGGCAGTTTGGTATTGTTGATCACCTTGCGGTTTTTGGCGGTTCCCTTTATTATTGCGGCTTATATTTTAGCTTCGCTCGTTGACCAAAAATTAGGGTCCAATTAGAAATCAAGCTTCTTTTTACGGAGCTCAAAATTTTGGCCCAAATAGACTTGGCGTACCATTTCATCCTGTGCTAAATCCTCTGGAATACCGGCTTTAAGGATACCACCTTCAAACATCAGATAGGAACGCTCCGTAATGGCCAAGGTCTCTTGTACGTTGTGGTCGGTAATTAAAATCCCGATGTTTTTGTTTTTCAATTGGGCAACAATCCGCTGGATATCCTCTACCGCAACGGGATCTACCCCGGCAAAAGGTTCATCCAATAATATAAATTTGGGGTCCGTGGCAAGGGCACGGGCAATTTCCGTACGTCTACGTTCCCCGCCGGAAAGCAAATCCCCCCTGCTTTTTCGAATATGGCCCAAACCAAACTCATCTATTAGGGATTCCATTTTCATATGCTGCTCCTTTTTGGAAAGGGTCGTGGTCTGTAGTACGCTTAAAATGTTCTTCTCAATACTTAACTTACGGAATACGGAAGCTTCTTGTGCCAAATACCCAATGCCGTTCTGCGCTCTTTTGTACATGGGGAAATCCGTGATTTCCATATCGTCCAAATAAATATGCCCACCATTAGGTTTTATAAGGCCTACGATCATGTAAAAAGAAGTGGTTTTTCCGGCTCCATTGGGCCCTAGGAGCCCAACGATCTCCCCTTGGTTCACTTCCAAAGAAATGCCTTTGACCACTTTTCTGCCCCGGTAGGCTTTCATTATTTTTTCTGCTCGTAGCTTCATGACGGTAACTCTATTCTAGGGACGCTTTATAGCTTTCTCCGATTCCCAAATCTAGGAATATGAAAAGACATGGGGACCCGTTTAAGATACTTTTAGGACTTTATACCCTCCAATTCTTCCCAGTATTCATAGGCCCTTCGTAAATGGGGAATAACTATGGTACCCCCAACCAGTGTGGCGATGCCCAAAGTTTCCATAACTTCTTCTTTTGTTGCCCCATGCTCTTGGGAACTTTCCAAATGGTATTTTACGCAATCGTCGCATCGTAGGACCGCAGAAGCTACCAAGCCTAACAACTCTTTGGTTTTTACGTCCAAAGTACCTTCCATAAAGGCGTTGGTATCCAAATTAAAAATACGTTTGATGAGTTTGTTGTTCTCTGCCAACAACTTATCGTTCATTTTTGCTCTATAGGCGTTGAACTCTTCTACCTTATTTGGCATTTTTTGCAGCTTTTTTTAGGTCTCGTTTAAGGACCAGTTTAGAAATATAGATACTTATTTGGTACAGGAGTAATACAGGTATGGCCACCACAATCTGGCTGGCAACGTCCGGTGGTGTTATCACTGCGGATAGGATAAGCACGATGACCAAGGCAATTTTTCGGTATTTCTTTAAAATTTCCGGGGTCACCAATCCTACTTTGGTCAAGAAAAAAATGATAATGGGCAACTCGAACATAATACCACAAGCGATGACCGAAGCGCGTACCGTTGCTATAAAGGAACTGATATCTATCTCATTCAACACTTCTTTACTTACTTGGTAAGTTCCCAGAAAATTTATGGATAGTGGCGCAACAATATAATATCCGAACAATACCCCAAGAAAGAATAACAATGAGGCTATAAAGATGAACCCACGGGAATATTTGCGTTCGTTGGCATGGAGGCCAGGGCTAATAAAACGCCACAATTCCCACAATACATAGGGAAAACCTAGAATAAATCCAGCCCAAATGGAGGTCCATATATGGGCAGAGAACTGCCCGGCCATGGTCCTGTTTTGAATGGTAAAAGGCAAAGAGTCCGCGCAAAACTCTGAAGTGATACCAAAAAAAGTAGCGATTTTGCAGAAAAACCGATAGGTAGGGAAGTCCATTTTCTTTGGCCCAAAAATGATCGTATCAAAAATGAAATCCTTCATCACAAAAGCAACACAGCCTACAATAACAACGGCCAATACAGCGCGTATCAAATGCCATCGCAGTACTTCTAAATGGTCCAAAAAGGACATCTCATTCGGACTTTTGGTTACATCCGCCATTATATAATTCCTTCTTTTATCAAATTGTGCAGGTGGATGACCCCAATATAGATGTCATTGTCCATCACCAATAACTGGGAAATGCCCAAATCCTGCATGTTATCCAAAGCTTTTACGGCCAGGATATCCGACTGCACATGCTTTGGGTTATGGGTCATAATGTCCCTTGCGGTCAATCCGCCAATATTTTCATGTTTGTTGAGCATACGCCGTATGTCCCCATCGGTCACAATGCCAATTACTTTATTATCTTCCAATACGGCGGTTACCCCAAGCATTTTTTTGGAGATTTCCACGATAACTTCCTTGACCTTGGAATCTGCGTTTACCTCAGGTTTTAGATTGTTACCAACAATATCGGAAACGCGTAGGTATAATTTCTTGCCCAAAGAACCACCGGGATGGTATTTGGCAAAATCATCACTACTGAACCCGCGAAGTTCCAAAAGGCAAATGGCCAAGGCATCGCCCATGACCAATTGCGCCGTTGTACTGGTAGTGGGAGCCAAGTTGTTTGGACAGGCTTCTTTTTCTACAAAGGTATTCAGCACAAAATCCGCTTGTTGCGCCAATACGGATTCTAGATTTCCTGTCATTCCAATAAGTTTGTTATTCCCCCGCTTAATTAAGGGCAATAACATTTTTATTTCTTCGGTATTTCCACTTTTCGAAATACAGATGACAATGTCGTCCTTTAAAATGGTACCTAAGTCGCCGTGGATGGCATCTGCCGCGTGCATAAAAATAGCAGGGGTCCCCGTAGAGTTAAAGGTGGCAACGATTTTTGATGCAATAAGGGCACTTTTACCCACACCGGATATCACAACCCTTCCTTTGGAGTCCAAAATATGGGAAACCGCCTCCTCAAACTGCCCGTTCAGTTGTGGAATCAAATTTTTAATGGCATTGCCCTCGTTTGCAATAGTCCTTTTGGCAATGTCCAGAATACGGTTCTCCTTATTCAATGGTAATAATTAAATTATGGGTTGCAATCCTAAAAGATTGTCTTATCTTTAAGATTGCAAAATTAAACAAACGGAATCGTTTTGTTGAAGATTTGAAATAAAAAGGGCGCTGTATAAAACACTAACAATCCCGCTTTTCTTCAAAAAAAGTACATGGCGCCAGTTTTATATTTTTTATTAATTGAATACCAATAAATGGGTTCGACAGTAACAGATGTGCATGCTGCACTAAAGAAGTACTTTGGTTTTTCAAAGTTTAAAGGACTTCAAGAAGGTGTAATCAAAAATATTTTAGCAGGTAAGGACACCTTTGTAATTATGCCTACAGGAGGCGGAAAATCATTGTGTTATCAATTACCCGCCTTAATGCAAGAAGGAACGGCCATTGTAGTCTCCCCCCTAATTGCTTTAATGAAAAACCAAGTAGATGCCATGCGGGGCGTATCCTCGGAACATGGTATCGCACATGTGCTAAATTCCTCCCTTAATAAGTCCGAGGTAAAGCAGGTGATGGAAGATATTACCAGTGGCGTCACCAAGCTGTTGTATGTAGCCCCGGAATCTTTGACCAAGGATGAGTATGTAGATTTTCTGCAAACGGTAAAATTATCTTTTGTTGCGGTTGACGAAGCACATTGTATTTCAGAATGGGGACATGATTTTAGACCGGAATACCGCAATTTAAGACACATTATCTCCAGATTGGATGATGATATCCCGATTATTGGCCTTACGGCTACGGCGACTCCTAAGGTGCAAGAAGACATCATCAAGAATTTAGGAATGAGTGATGCCAAGGTATTCAAGGCATCTTTCAACAGGCCCAATCTATTTTATGAAGTACGGCCAAAGACCAAGAACGTAGATGCGGATATTATTCGTTTTGTAAAACAGAACGAAGGAAAATCAGGTATCATATATTGTTTAAGCCGCAAACGGGTGGAGGAACTTGCCCAAGTTTTGCAGGTGAACGGCATAAGTGCCGTGCCTTATCATGCTGGTTTTGATGCCAAAACACGTTCCAAATATCAAGATATGTTTTTGATGGAAGATGTAGACGTGGTCGTCGCTACCATTGCCTTTGGTATGGGTATCGATAAACCGGACGTGCGTTTTGTAATCCATCATGATATTCCAAAAAGTATTGAAAGTTACTACCAAGAGACCGGTCGTGCCGGTCGGGATGGGGGAGAAGGGCACTGTTTGGCTTACTATGCCTATAAAGATGTAGAAAAGCTGGAAAAGTTTATGTCCGGGAAACCAGTGGCAGAGCAGGAAGTAGGCAATGCGCTTTTACAAGAAATCGTAGCCTATGCGGAAACTTCCATGTCCAGGAGGAAGTTTATCCTCCATTATTTTGGTGAATCGTTTGACGGGGTCAACGGCGAGGGTGCAGATATGGACGATAATGCCAAAAACCCAAAGCCCCAAGAGGAAGCCAAAGAAGAAGTGGTAAAACTGTTGCAGGTGGTCAAAGGGACCATGGAGAAGTTCAAGACCAAGGAAATCGTAAAAGCCTTGGTCGGTAAGACCAATGCCCTTATTAGTTCCCATAAGACCGATGAAAAGGATTTTTTTGGAATTGGTAAAAACCAAGATGAGGCCTTTTGGATGGCCTTGACCAGGCAGGTTTTGGTGGCCGGCCTTTTAAAAAAGGAAATTGAACAATATGGGGTACTCCATATGACCGATGGAGGAGAAGCCTTTTTAGGACAACCTTCGTCCTTTATGATGACCAAAGATCATGTGTATAGCGAGGAAAACAATGATGCCATAGTTACCGCTGCCAAATCTTCCGGAGGTGTGGCGGATGTCAACCTCTTAAAACTGCTCAAGGATTTAAGGAAAAATGAGGCCAAAAAGAATGATGTCCCTCCTTTTGTGGTCTTTCAAGATCCTTCGTTGGATGATATGGCCCTAAAATATCCAATTAGCATGGAGGAGCTTTTGAACATCCATGGGGTAGGCGAGGGGAAAGCCAAAAAGTACGGGAAACCGTTTATAAGTCTTATTACCAAATACGTTGGGGAAAACGATATTATACGACCCGATGATTTGGTGGTGAAAAGTACCGGGGCCAACTCTGGGCTCAAACTGTACATTATCCAGAACGTGGACAGAAAACTGCCTTTGGACGATATTGCAGCGGCCAAAGGATTGGAAATTCCGCAGTTGATCAAGGAAATGGAACAAATAGTCTTTAGCGGTACCAAATTGAACCTTGCGTATTGGGTAGATGAACTGCTGGATGAAGACCAACAAGAAGAAATCCATGAGTATTTCCTTGAAGCGGAAACGGATTCCATAAACGATGCCGTAGAGGAATTTGATGGGGACTATGAGGAAGACGAACTTCGTATCTATCGCTTAAAATTTATGAGCGAGGTGGCGAATTAATTATTTTTTTAAATTTTCCTTAGAATTTACATACTTCAAAAA
>CALGQU010000160.1 GCA_937959125.1 uncultured Croceitalea sp. | reverse complement strand
GGGGGAAGCGGATGGGAACATCAAAAACTTTAGGGTCTTACTCTCCAAAAAAGTGGCCGAAGTCATTAAAAACGCTTTCCGTTTATTGGGGGTACAGATGCCAGAACGCATGTAATGGCAGGACTTTCGGAAGCTGATAAGGATATTGCTGCCCTCATATTGGTTGAAGGCTTGTTCTTTGTATTGCTAAAAGTGGTCTATGAACGTTTGATGCATGAAAAGTTCACCCTTTTTAACCTGCTGCATCCTGTTGCCAAGATTACCGCCGTGGAACGGCATTTTATTTCGGTTTTTTTGGAACCTTACAACAGGTTTACTCCCGAACAGAAACGTTTGTTTTTAAAACGCTTTGCTTGGTTTAAATCCAAAAAGCAATTTGTCTTTTATGGGGATATCCCCAATAAGAAAGAAATAAAGGCGTATGTAACGGCCTCTGCGGTACTGCTCACTATGGGTATGAAACGGTATCAGTACCATAGGTCCGTAAATCGCATTATCGTATATCCGTCCAAATACTATTCCAGAATTCATAGAAGGCACCATTTGGGAGAGTACAATCCTGGCCTAAAGATTTTGGTGTTTGCGGCGGATACCCTCAAAGAAGGGTTTAGAATACCCAATGACCGTATTAATCTGGGTATCCATGAGTTTTCGCATGCACTTTGCTATGAAATGAAGCAAGATGGGAATTGGAGAACCAAACGCTTCCGGTTTGGACTTAAGAAACTAAAGGATTTTTTAGCGGATGATGCACAGGTGAAACGACTAAGTGGGGAGGCGTTTTTTAGGAATTACGGGTATGCAAATGTGTACGAGTTCTTTGCCATTCTCACGGAATGCTTTGTAGAAAGCCCTAATGAATTTCAAACAAAGTATCCAAACTTATATAAAACGGTACAGATTATGTACAATATGGATTTCCAATACCAAGCGTACCGTTCCAGAGTTAGAATCGTATCCTAAAACTAATATCTGGGGTAAAACCAAGCGATATATTCTCTACCGTTTCCACCTCATCATCTTCAGACACCCTAAAATAGCGGTTTAGGACATTTTCTTTATTGGTAAGGTTGAGAATGGAAATCCCTGCAGTTGCATTTATTTTATTCCCTAAGCGAAAAGAATAGGTGGCAGAAGCGTCGATACGCAAATAATCCGTTAACCTACTGCTATTGGGCGATTCAAAGTTGATTTGCGATGGAAAAAAATTGGTATCCAGAGGGTTTGCGGTATTGGGTTGGGTAAAAGGCCGCCCACTCCTGTAATTTAAAGAAGCACCAAATTTTAGATTGTTAAGCGTATAGGTCGATGCCAAGGTAACGGAATGCCTCACGTCCAAGTTGTTGGGAAAGGAGGCAGGTACGATACTACCAAAAGTATAGGTATTGGTATTATAGGTATAACTTAACCAGGTGCTGTAGTGAAGACCACGCTTGTTTATGAGGAATTCAATACCGCTAACATCATAACTTCCCAGTTCTCCGCTAAATTGGTTTTCGTTTTGGAACCCTTGGGTCCGGGTACTAATACCGTCAACTTGTTTGTAAAAGCCTTCAAGCCCTAGGTAAAGGGAATTTTTGGAATAGTTAAGCCCAAGTGACGTCTGTTTGCTTTGGGTGACTGGCAATTGATCACCATCGGATAAAATCCACCTTCTTTTTTCCACCCCCAAAAAATTCTGCTCTAGATCAATAACCTGGTTGGTTGTCTGACTTTTAAATTCCCCCAGCACCTCTGCGCGCCAGTAATTGGCAATCTTAAAGTTGAGGTTGAGGCGGGGCTCAATTAAAAAATTGGAAAAAGTCCCTAGGTTTTGGATACTGTTCAAACGGACCCCGGCACTGGCTTTGAACAACTTTTCCTTGGAACTATAATCGATTTGTGTGTATGGTGCGTGGATGCGTATGACACCTTTAATGTTACTGGTAAAGGGGGGAAGGGTCACGTTAGTGGTGTTGGTGATGCCGGTTTCAATATATTGATAGCCATTTTGCCAGGTCCAATTTTTAGAAAGTAGATAACGGGTATCTACCTTTATGGCACGCTCTTCCACAATATTTTGTTGCAGCAATTGCTGTTGGCTATTAAAACTGTTTTCTGCCAATAAGTTATAACGGGAGAAATATACGTTTACATGGGATGTTAGCTTGTTTTGCCAATCGCTGTGCAATTGTAGGCCGGCGGAAATATTGGTTTGGTCCAAAAGGCTGGAACTTGTTTCATTGGTCTCCAAGTCCGTCTCGCTAAAATCAAGCGCATTGGAAATCCCAATAAAGTTCAAGCGTAGTTTGTGATTGGGGTTGATATCGTATAATAGTTTGGCCGTAACATCATAGAAGAAAAAGTTTTCCCCATTTTCCAAATTTTCATTCACCTGTTCGTTTTGTTGGTTACGTACCTCGGTATCCTGAAAAGCCCTATTGGTAAAACTGTTATAGGTAGGTGTATTAAAAATGTCCGTGGTAGAACGGCGGGCAGAAAATTGAAAGGCCACGTTGTCCCTTAGTGGAATCTGTCCATAAATATCACCACTAATAAAATTAAAACCGGCACCACCGGTAAAAGTTTGCTCGATATTATCTTTAGTTTGCATGCTAATGACACTGCTTACCCCATCCCCATAATTAACGGGCGTCCCATTTTTAAAAACGGTTACTTTTTCGGTGAGATGGGGATTAAAGGCAGAGATGAGCCCAAAGAAATGGCCGGACTGGTACATTTTGATACCGTTCCAGAGGATAAGGTTTTGGTCGTTGGTTCCGCCCCGGACATTGATATCGGAAACCGTTTCGTCAACACTACGAATACCGGGCAAGGCTTGTACGCTTTGTAGGATGTCCGGTTCCGTTAATCCGGGAAGGGTGCCAAGGGCATTGGTTTGTAACGTAATGCTACCGTTTTCCTGTTTGGTGATTCCTGCGGTTAGAAACTCGTATACGGTAACCTCTTCAAGTTTTTCAATGTTTTGCGCAAGCAGGATCTTGGTACATTCCCCATTTTTAAGAAGGTCTTCAACGGTAACGTACTTGGTAATATATCCTAGGTATCTCACTTTTAAGGAGGCTTCACGGGGTACCTCTTTCAAAGTAAAAGTACCGTCCATATCTGTGATCAAGGCTTGTTCCGTTCCTAATATTTCTATGGTGGCCCCGGGTATGGAATTTTTTGCGAAATTGTCCAACACCGCTCCGCAAATGGTAACAAAAGGAGTTTTGGAAAGGGTGTAATACCGCCCATCCAGTTTTTTAATGGACAATCCCGTTTGTCTCCCTATCTCCAATAAAATCCCTTTCAACGTATTGGCCTTTGGTGTTTTTAATGATACCGCTTGGAGGGCCTCATCAACATAGGAAAACTTGATGTCGTATTCCTTTTCCAGTTGTACTAGATAAGAGGTCAGGGAAATAGTAGGGGTTGGTTCCTGTGCATAGAGGGGGTTTGACATTACAAATGCCAGTCCCAAATACAAGAAAAAGCAACTTCTAAGGAGTATTCCCAGCATAGAAAAGCACGTTATCCTCACTCAGTTTATATTCAATTTGTGAAGGGGTACTTATACTTTCTAACGCTAATTTTAGGTTCGTGTTGCTAAAGGTGCCCGTAAAAAGTTGAGCGGTATCTATATTTTTGGTGGATACGGTAATCGCGTATTGCCGTTCCAATTCGTTGAGTACATAACGCAAAGGAATACTTTTAAATTCACTTTCGTTATGCATCCAAGAGGGTTCCAAAGCGGTTGGCTTGTCCGTTGTGACCAATTTTCCATTGACCACCACAAAAGAATTCCCTGCGGGCAATTGATATTCTTGACCAGCGTGGGTTACACGTACCAGCCCTTCATAACAAGTGACCTCAAAAAAGTTTGGGCGATGTTCTACGTTAAATTGTGTTCCCAACACGGCGACCTCGCCTGCCGCGGTCGTCACGGTAAATTTTTTGCCCTTGGCCACTTTAAAAAAGGCTTCACCTTCCAGTTCCAATGCACGTTTGCTGTCCCATTTTTTGGCATTATAGCTCACTTTGGAATCGGCGTTCAGGCTTACTTGGGAATTATCCGGCAGGGTTATTTCCGTACGTTCCGCTATGGCCGTAGTAAAAGTTTTGTCCAAGGAATTTATATAGAAATAGGATCCTGTAAGAAGTACTGCGATAACCGCAGCGATCCTTAAAAACTGTTTGTAGGGTTGCAGCGGAACTACTTTGGTTGTGGAATCATTATTAGCATCACGCTCATTAAACGTGTTCCAAGCCCTATCCACATCAAAATGGGGTGCTTCCATTTTGCCGGAAGCATTGATGATTTTTTGATAGGTAGCATATTCCTCAGAGGCCTTAAAATCAGCCAATTCAGATTCGGTAAGCTCCCCGTTGAGCCATTTTGCCAAGTAATTTTCTTGCATGATTTCTATGCGTTACATGAGTATAACAACTTCAGGATTAAAAACCCTACTTTTTAAATTCAAGTTAAAGAAATAAGTTTTGGGTTGTCCGTATAATTTGTTTCTTCAACCAAAAACCAATTCAAGGGTTAAGAATATGGAATTTAGAGTTGCGAATCAAGTTAAAGCATGGCTTCAATTTTCAAGATCAGGTTTCAAAATATCCCTTGTTTCTTGGTTCTAGTCTCTTATCTCTTTTTCCTATTTCTAGTTTCTTCCTACATCCAGCATCCCACATCCATCATTCAACAGTAACCCTAAATCCCCTCAATCTTTTCGCGTAAACTTTTAAGTGCCAAATGCATCCGCTTTTCAATAGCCTTTACACTTACACCTTCCATAGCGGCAATTTCGGCATATTTTTTTCCATCCACACGGTTCAATAAAAATGTGGTACGTTGATTTTCCGGTAAGGCGTTTAACGCGCTATCCAATTTTTCTTTAAACTGTTTTTCTTCTAGAACATACTCAGGGGATTCCGCGGTAGCCCCACCTTTATGCTTTTCAGCATACTTAAGTCGTACTTTTTCTGCCTTTATAACATTCAAGTAAAGGTTGTTGGCTACGGTATACAAATACGATTTTGCCTTTTCTTGGGTAACCTTGGCACAATTCTCCCATAGCTTTACAAAGGCTTCTTGTACGGCATCATGGGCCTTTTCCTCATTACCATATTTATAATATATGTAATTGAAAATCGTTTTAGAATTGGTTTTAAAGATAGAGCTAAAGGTCCGCTCCTCACAAACATTGTCCATTGCCGGTTATTTGCTGGGTGGCACAAATATATTTTAAAAAAAATTGAAAATCTTGGTAGGGTTTTCCTACGAAAGATTGTTTTAGCATTGTAGTAACCAAAAAATAAATCCAAATCGCTATGAAGAATTATGTAAACAGGTGGATGTATAGCATCCTGGTCATCGCAAGTTTATTTTTCACTGCTTGCCAAGAAGAGTTTGAAGAAGTGAATGAAGAAGGAACCGTGGATACCATTGCTGTAGGTTCCGTAACCACACAACTCATCCAGCAAACGACCAATAAGGATGGTTCTTTTGACAATATTGTCGATGGTGCCAGTTGTTTGGCTATTGAATTTCCGTACACCGTAGAAATTGGTGGGGTGCAGATTACCATTGATTCTATTGAAGATTTAGAGGTCATCGAAGAGATTTTTGACGAGTTTGATACGGATGATGATATTCTGGATATCATTTTTCCTATTACCATTACCCTTGGCGACTTCTCGGAAATCGTTATTGAAAATGAAGAAGCCTTAAGGGAATTGGCCGCCAGTTGTTTGGAAGGTGGTGCGGATGAGGATGTGGAATGTATCGATTTTGTATACCCCGTTACCCTCTTCACTTTTGATATTAACAATGAAATTGCCAGCAGGCTTACCGTGAATAGCGATCGTGAGCTTCGCAATTTTATAGATGAATTAGAAGAAGGCACCTTAGTAGGTTTTGACTTTCCCTTGACCTTGGTTAAAGCAGATGGTACCGAAGTGGTGGTTAATAGCAACGCGGAGCTGGCGAGAACTTTGGAAGCGGCCAAGGATGCCTGTGATGAAGATGATGATGACGATTTTAATGATGATGATTTTGATGAGGAACGCTTTGATTTCTGCTTAACGGAATGCCCATGGTTGGTCACTCAAGTAGTGCGCAACAGTGTAGATTCCTCAGAACAATTCGAGCGTTTTTTGATGGACTTTATGGAAGATGGTTCCGTTACCGTGCTGGATAGGGCAGGTAATATGTTGAACGGGGAGTGGAGTGCTAGGTTTACCGATAGAGGCCCGCTACTTACCTTGGAGTTTGACACTTTGGTAGATTTTAACCTGGAGTGGCTGGTGTATGAGATAAGGGATCATACGATCAAACTATTTTCCGATGCCGGAAATAGAATCATCCTTGAGCAACGCTGTGATGATGATATGGATGAAACCGATGACTGTGCTATTGAGGAAGTGGCCAATTATTTGGAAAACTGCACTTGGGTGGTTGCCAATACCGATTTGGACATCAATTTTGAAGGTGTCATCGATTTCTCCAACAGAAACATCCATGCTTTTGATGCTAATGGAATGGCGGTGGACGAAGGAAATTGGGAAATAACCGACAACGGACTTCAGTTCAATGCCCTTTTTGGTCCTATTGCCCCAATAAACGGAGCATGGCATATAGAAGAATGCAGGGAAGACCGTGTTAAGTTGGTCAATGAGCAAGAGCAGTACATAGTTTTGGAACAAGACTGTGAAGATGATGGAAACGTAGACCCAAATTCCTTGAGGGAGATTTTAAGGGAGTGCGAATGGATCATCAAGAACGTAAAGAACCAAGGAGAGGAAATACAGAGACTCTTGGGATATGAGTTCAATTTTATGGGCGAGGGCCTGGTCACCCTTGGTAATGGCATTACCGTTTCAGAGGGTACTTGGGAGGTAGGTCCAAATGAAGAAGGACAACTGGCCCTATTGATTGCCCTTGGGGACGAAGCCTCGGTGACTTTTGATTGGCCATTGCGGGACCTTACCAATGAAAGGTTACGATTTGAAGTGCCGGAAATTGGATACGAATTGGTTTTGCAACGTGTATGTGATGACAACAATAGCGATATGGATGTCGCTGAGATAAGAAACATTATGTTGGGAGGTCAATGGAATGTGACCGCCTATGCCGAAGGCGATGTTGATATGACCGAAAATTTTGATGGTCAAGATTTTAGCTTCTCCAACAGACACCAAGTTGAAGTATCGATCAATGATGACCCCATCATAGCAGGACTTTGGAGGGTGATACGGGATAGCGACCAAGATTTAAGGTTTTACTTAAACTTTGCCAACGACGCTACCTTTGGTGATCTTACCGATGACTGGGATATTGTTGAGGTTTCGACGGACGTTATAGAACTCAGAAGCGAAAGCGGCGGGGATGGAAGCATGGACATCCTGGTCTTTACAAGAAAACAATAAACTTTTTTGCCCCACATCTCTAATAAAGGGACAACTTGCACAAGTTGTCCCTTTGTTTTTAAGAATAGTAAACTTGGCACCGCTACCACAGAATAAAGGCTAGAGGTTTAAGACAATCCATAGGTATTTCTTAAATTTGTGCTTCTTCAAAATTAAATGTAGAAAGCCCATGTTCGATAATTTAAGCGAAAAGTTAGATAAGGCATTACATGTTTTAAAGGGTCGCGGCCAAATAACGGAAATCAATGTTGCAGAAACAGTAAAGGAAGTTAGGCGTGCACTCTTAGATGCGGATGTCAATTTTAAGATAGCCAAGGAATTTACCAATACGGTTAAGGAGAAAGCGATGGGTCAAAACGTTTTGACCAATTTGCAACCTGGGCAATTAATGGTGAAGATCGTTAAGGATGAGCTAACGGAGCTTATGGGCGGGGATGCAGCGGAAATTGACCTAACAGGTAGCCCTTCCGTCATCTTGATGTCCGGTTTGCAAGGTTCTGGTAAAACCACTTTCTCTGGTAAACTGGCCAATTATTTAAAGAACAAGAAAACCAAAAAACCACTTTTGGTGGCCTGTGATGTATATCGTCCTGCGGCAATAGACCAGTTGCATGTGGTGGGGGAACAAATAGGGGTTGAGGTCTATTCTGATAGGGAGAACCAAGATCCGGTTTCCATTGCCAAAAATGGGGTGGCACATGCCAAAAGTATAGGAGCCAATGTAGTTATCATCGATACTGCAGGTCGCTTGGCCGTTGATGAGCAGATGATGGGCGAAATCTCCAACATCCATAAAGCCATAAGCCCGCAAGAAACCCTGTTTGTAGTAGACTCCATGACGGGGCAAGATGCAGTAAACACCGCAAAAGCCTTTAATGACGTATTGAATTTTGATGGGGTCATTTTAACCAAATTGGATGGTGATACCCGCGGTGGTGCGGCAATTTCCATTAAATCCGTGGTAGATAAACCCATTAAATTCATTGGTACCGGGGAAAAAATGGAGGCTATCGATGTCTTCTACCCCTCCCGTATGGCGGACCGGATTTTGGGCATGGGGGATGTGGTTTCTTTGGTAGAACGTGCCCAAGAACAGTTTGATGAGGAACAGGCCAGAAAAATCCAAAAGAAAATTGCCAAAAACCGTTTTGGGTTTGATGATTTTTTAAGCCAGATCCAACAGATAAAGAAAATGGGGAATATGAAGGACCTTATGGGTATGATTCCCGGTATGGGGAAAGCCTTAAAAGGTTTGGATATCGATGATGATGCCTTTAAGCATATTGAGGCCATTATCCACTCCATGACCCCGGACGAACGTTCCAATCCGTCTAAATTAAATTCCAGCAGAAAAAAGCGAATTGCCATGGGTAGTGGAAGAACCATTCAAGATGTCAACCAGCTTTTAAAGCAATTTGAGCAAATGAGCAAAATGATGAAGATGATGCAAGGCGGCGGCGGTAAGAAGATGATGCAGATGATGCAGAATATGAGGTAATTTTAAGAGACAAGAGACAAGAGACAAGAGACAAGAGACAAGAGACAAGAGACAAGAGACAAGAGTTAGAAGTTGTTGGGTTTAGTTAGTACCATCAGCCATAAAAAAGTATCCATGAAAATATTAGACGGTAAAAAAATATCCAACGACATTAAAAATGAAATTACGGAGGTCGTTTCCAAAATGAAGGAACGCGGTGAAAAGGTACCGCACTTAGCCGCTGTTATTGTTGGAAATGATGGGGCAAGCCTTACCTATGTAGGAAGTAAGGTTAGGGCTTGTAAGCGCATTGGTTTTGAATCTACCCTAATTCAGTTGCCCAACACCACAAGTGAGGTAGAATTGCTTAAAAAGATAAAAGAGCTCAATGAGAATCCTCATATCGATGGTTTTATCGTGCAATTACCTTTACCGCCGCAAATAGATACCCAAAAGGTAATTATGGCCATAGATCCGGATAAGGACGTAGATGGTTTTCATCCAACCAATTTTGGGAAGATGGCGTTGGATATGAGTACGTTTATACCGGCTACCCCGTTTGGTATTTTGGAGTTATTGGAACGTTACAATATTGAGACCCAAGGAAAACGTACCGTGGTCATTGGACGCAGCCATATTGTAGGACGACCCATGAGTATATTGATGGGTAGAAAAGGTTTTCCAGGGAATTGTACCGTTACCCAAGCCCATAGTAGGACAAAGAACATTGAAAGTGTAATCGCCGAAGCGGATATTATTATTTCCGCTTTGGGTATTCCTCGTTTTATAAAGGCGGATATGGTAAAAGAAGGTGCGGTCGTAATCGATGTAGGGATTACCCGGGTTCCAGATGAGACCAAGGAAAAAGGATATTACATTACCGGTGATGTAGATTTCGAAGGGGTTAGCCCCAAAGCCTCTTACATTACCCCCGTTCCTGGAGGAGTGGGTCCTATGACCATTGCCATGTTGTTAAAGAACACCTTATTGGCAAGGGAACGCCATGATGAAAAGAACAAGGCCTAATAGTCTTCCCGTTGCTTTTCTTGGGTTTCCTCGTTGGGGGTAAGTAACTCTACATCCTGTTCTCCCTCATCATTGGTACAGCTAGTTAGTGCTATAAAAGAGAAGATTAGCGTTATGGAAATTAATATGGTTTTCATTGCTGGAGTAAAATGGGTTATACTTTAGCTAACGATACGGATAAATTATTCTTATTTAAAAACTGCTAAAATCGTTGAAATACAGGGGATTGGATAACTTAATTTCACAAAAAAACCCTTTTGAAAACAGTAATCAAAAGGGCTGTAAAGCTTATAGATAGTATAAGCTATTGTGCCTCGGTACTTCTTTCGTAACTAAATCCTCCACCGCTTCCGCCGCCGGTAAAACTCGTAAACACCACATCTATAAAAATGTTTTCTTCCGTAATCTGTAGGACAAGATTTACCCTATTGTCTGCCGCTGCCCTTGGCCCGCCCGCACTTTGCATGGTTTCTGACCATGTGGCAAAAGTTAAACCGGACAAATCGTCCGCGGTAGTTCCTACCGCCCAAAGTGTGCCAATCGGAGAAGGACTGTTCCGCCTTCCACTGGCGAAAGCACTTTCTTGGGCAATATTAAATATACCCATTCCATTGCCTCTGGTGATGATTACGTTTTCTGTAATCATATCCTGATTTTCAGGTAGCATAAAGTCTACCCCATCCGGTCTCGTAAAAGTAATCGTTTCACCAGTGAAAATAATAGCTTCGCTATCATCGTTGTTCCCATCACCGTCACCGTTGGAACCATCACCAGTACCGTCCCCGGAATCGCCATCACCATCGGAATTTCCGCTGTCACCATCGTTGGAACCATCCCCGTTACCATCGTCACCACCACCGCCGCCGATTACTTCGTCATCCGGGGTTAGCGTATCGTCACTATCGTTTGAACAAGCCGTGATGAGCATTACGGATAGCAACCCAAGTAGCATCAATCTAATTTTCATCTCAATTTTTTTAGTTTCCTCCAGTTGGTCTTAAAAACCAGATATCCTTACAGCTAAAAGACCCTGCTTAGGTTAAAACCAAAAAAGAACACGCCTTCCGTCCAATCCCCGGTTCCATTGGCCAAGAACCCATTTTCAAACATAGGTTGGGCGTTGGTAAAATGCAACTGGAATACATGTCCCCCGGTCTCAATGTCCACGCCAATGGAGAGCGAGTTGTTAAACGGCGAGTTGGCAGCCCTGTTCAAATGCCAACCGTAATCTGCATTGATACTCATTCGTTTACTTACTTTAATACGCCCGCCAAGACCTAAAATGAACTGGGTATTGGCCTGCGGAATAAAAGAGACCAGGTTTTCATGGAGCAAGGACGGTGCCAATTGAAATGAAAAGGAGTCCGAAAATTTACGGGAAACCAGAATTTGCCAGGTATAGGCCAATCGATTGTCAAATTCCAACAAGGGTAAAAAAGCGCGGTCCAATTCCGTATTAAGGGTAACAAGATTATACCCGGTAACGTTTACGGGAGATCCACCTTCGGTTTGGCTAAACAACTTGTACTTGGCATGGACGCCATAGGTTTTTTGAAAAGAACTTCGTGCAAAACCCACGTTGAGCCAATCCGTAAATCCATATAGGAACGATAGTTTGGTTACTGCGTTATCCAGACCAAATAAATCATCAAAACCATTCTCAACACTACCAAAGCGATGGGCTACAATAAAGTAGAAATCACCTTTGTCCGCCAGTTTGGTGGATTCAAGATTCACGATTTTTAAGGCTTTAAATGCAGATGGTACGGTAAGCTTTAAAGAATCAATGTTATTTTCAGCTTCCAATTCATCCAATAGGTCATCTTGGGCGTGGGTTACCAACATTCCGGCAAAAAGCGCGAACAGATAAACGGTTTGTTTCTTCATAGTGGTTTTTTAATGTTGTTCCAAAAGGTGGCATTGATCGAACCTAAGTTCCTCCAATAGGTCATCATACCCTATACAGCGCCCTTTAAATCGCATAGTATCCCCTACTTTTTGGGTTATGGAATGCTTAAAGCGGGCAAGGAGCCGGTTATCAACGATGAGGTTATTTTGATCGATTGCGGTAATGGTCCCTGTAATACCAATGGTCTTATTTAAGTACCTGTCATTGGCCAATTCCGGTTCATCCAAAAAAGATTGGATAATTTTTTTGGCATCGACCTCAAATATCACCCTCTCCTTTTCAATATCCCTATGCGGCTTATAAAGGTAGGCATAGACAATAATTCCCCCTAAGAGCGTTAGAAATAGAAGGAGATACGGTATTTGTTTTTTTTTAAGCATTAAGATGGAATTGGGCAGTAAGATTTTCTGTGTTTATCGACAAAAGGGCTATATGGACTTTAGGTCGACTAAAACTATTAAAAATATCTTAGGAAATGGGATTTGCCTTTGCGCAAGTCTCATTTTATTTTCTTGTGTTAATGACAATGAAGAAGATCTTGTTCCGCTTTCCAATACTCCGGAGGGAACCATAACTTTTCAAACGACAGTAAGGCCCATATTTGAGAATGCTTGTAGCGAATGCCACTCCAACCCGCCCAGAAACGGTGCTCCACAACCATTGGTCACTTTAGAAGAAATTAGATTCAATGTAGAGAATCGAAATCTTTTAGGGAGGATCAACAATTTATCAAGCCCAATGCCCCCTAGCGGACTTTTGCCGGAAAATACGCGGGCACTCATAGAGCAATGGGTGGACCAAGGATTTATAAATCAATAATACATGATTTCTGGGTTACGACTTTTGCTAGTTAACGTAGTAGTTCTTTTTTTTATGGTAGCGGGGTTTTCGCAAACCAAATTTATTACTAAAACCGGCAAGATCGTTTTTGAGGCCTCTGTACCTTCCTTTGAAGAAATCAAGGGGAGCAACGATGGGGTTTCTGCCATTTTAAATGCAGAAAATGGTGAGATAGCGGTTTTGGCCTTAGTACGGGGTTTTCGTTTTAAGATCGCTCTTATGGAAGAGCATTTTAATGAAAACTATATCGAATCGCAACAATACCCAAAAGCCACCTTCAAAGGAAAACTATCGGAATTTGTTTTAGGTAAATTATCTGAAAAACCACAGAAGATCATTATAACAGGGGTATTGACAATTCACGGAAAATCGAAATCCGTAACCGCCGTGGCGTTACTAAAGAAAATGGGCAATGTCATTGGCGTTAAAACCAAGCTAGAGCTTGACCCAGCAGATTTTGATATTGACATCCCAAAAATCGTTCGCGGTAAAATTGCGGATGTTGTCCAAATACAAGTGGATTTAGAACTAAAAAAACGCTAGGCAAGGACTATTGGGAACAAAAAGCTAAGCTATTTGGCAAATAACTGTCCCATATCCCTAAATGCTTTAAACTCTAGAGCGTTGCCTGCAGGATCCAAAAAAAACATAGTAGCCTGTTCCCCAACTTCCCCTTTGAACCGAATGTAAGGCTCAATGACAAAAGCTACATTTTTGGATTTAAGCTTTTCCGCAAATTCTTGAAAGGTGTCCCAAGCCAGAACTACCCCGTAGTGGGGTACAGGTACATTTTTGCCATCTACGGCGTTGGTGTGCAACTCTTCTGGGGCCTTGGGTTTGTAGTGAATAACGACTTGATGTCCAAAAAGATTGAAATCCACCCAGTGATTACTGCTCCTACCTTCTTCACATTCCAAAACCTCCCTATAAAAGATTCTGCATGCCGCAAGATCGTGCACAGGTATGGCAAGGTGAAAGGGTTGGATAGTACTCATGCATTAAAAATAAAAACTATTATGCATTTTGTACAAGCATTTGGAGGTTTTTAGTTGACCATCAGGATTAAACCGGCAATCTAGAGCGAGTTTACGAATTTAAAAACGCAACAATGTCCTTATTC
>CALGQU010000159.1 GCA_937959125.1 uncultured Croceitalea sp. | reverse complement strand
GCAGGGGTATTCAAAAAGGATGGTGAGGATTATGACATTAATGTGCGTTTTAATGAAAACCTAAGGTACAATACCAGTGCATTGTTCAACCAGAATATCATCTTTAGGGATCAGGCAACGGGGCAAATCAAGGAGATTCCCATTTCGGCCGTGGCAAGCCGTAAAAACACCTCTTCCTTTAATGCCATAAAACATAGGAACGGCGAACGTGTGGTTACCGTTTACTCCGCTTTAAAACCTGGTGGTAACGCCAACATTATCGTAGCCCAGATAAAAAAAGAGATGGAAAATTTTAAAGGGATGCCAGCTGGGGTTAAAATCGATTATACCGGGGAGTTGGAGGAACAGGCGAAGCAACAGGCCTTTTTGGGTGGTGCGTTCCTCTCTGGATTAGGGTTGATCATGTTGATCTTGATATTCCAATTTGGGGGAATTTCAAAACCCGCCATTATTATGATCGCCATCTTCTTAAGTTTTATTGGCGTGTTTGGCGGATTAGTGGCAACAGGTTGGCCGTTTGTCATCATGATGACCATGATGGGTATTATTGCCCTGGCAGGTATCGTTGTGAACAATGGAGTTGTCCTGCTGGATTATACCCAAATTCTCATCGACCGTAAAAAATTGAGTTTAGAAATGTCCGATGACGATTTGTTAAGTAGGGAACAAGTTACCGAAGCCATCATCAAAGGAGGAAAAGCCAGGTTACGGCCTGTATTGTTGACCGCAATTACGACGGTGCTGGGATTAATCCCCTTGGCTACGGGGCTTAACATCAACTTTATTACACTTTTTGGCAGGTTAGATCCCCAAGTGTATGTGGGCGGGGACAATGTTATCTTTTGGGGACCCTTGGCATGGACGGTTATTTTTGGGCTGATCGTGGCCACCTTCCTTACCTTGATCATTGTACCAGTGTTGTTTAACATCGTATACCGATTAAAAATAAGGATGAAGGGAAAAAGCACTAAAGGAAATCAAGAAGGGAATACGCCAAGCATAGACATTGCGGCGTAGTAGTTAAATAACGTAAGTTTGATATAGGTTTTTCGTAACGATACGATTTATGTTAGTTGATATAATTTGTCTGGTCGACCCTTTCGGCTGAGCTCAAGATAAACTAAAGTCGAGACCTCATTGAAACGGACGTTTTTATAATTTCTCGACTGCGCCGGCAGGCAGTCGAAACCTAATTAGAAGTTACACTTTTGAAGTCTTCTCGACTGCGCTCGAAGTGACTTTCCCAACATGTAGTGACCTTTTCCCTAAAACGCTGTAAATCCTATATCGAACTTACGCTAAATAGCAAAAAAGAAAAAGCCCCGTCCATTGCCGGACGGGGCTTTTAGCTTGTGCTTAAAGCACTTATTTATTTACGGAGACAATCTCTGATTGATTCCACCTTTTTACATTTGCAATACGGTTATTCTCAAAGTCCACTTCTTTTAGGATATCCCCGTTCCAGAACAACCACTTGCCCGATCTCTTACCGTAATTGTACTTTCCGGTAGCTATTTTTTTACCCTCTGCACTATACATATACCATTGCCCATGCAGTTTTCCTTCCATAAGGTATCCTGTTTGCGCTATTTCACCATTATCATGAAAATAGGTTGCCTTGATTACTTCTCCTTCTTTTTCAAATTTGGGCTTAATATCTTGTGCAAAGGCGGATACCGAAAATAAAATCGTTAAAATCAAAATACTTTTTCTCATATCGCTAAACTTTAAATTCATCATTCCTTTACATTAACGATACAAAGATAGTATTTATTTTACTTTTAAAACATATTTATGTAACATTTTCATAACATTAAATTTACATTAATCATTTAATTCACTTGTTATCAAGTATTTATGTTTTTAAAAATGTGTGGATAATTCTATAAATGGTATAAAAATCGGTATGAATGACCGTAACAAAAATGAAAAAAGCCCTCGATTAGAGGGCTTTTAACCAATATGCTATGACTCTACATTACTGGTTCTCGTTAAACGGAACAGGAACCGCCATAGGAACATTATCCGTGGCCCGATCGTTTGGCAATTCTGCCAATCTTCCAAAGCGTCTGGTGTCTATCCAGCGGTGACTTTCCCCAAACAGGGAGTAGCGCCTTTGGAAAAGAATTTCATCTTCCAATTCGGCAGCTGTCATACCTCCGGCATAATCAGCTAAACCTGCAGCATTTCTAATCACGTTAATAGCACTTACGGCAGCGGCAGGGTTACTCATCATATTTGCCTCCGCAGCCAACAAAATCAATTCTTCGTTTCTCATAATGGGTACATTATCCACATTGCTTTGATAAATAAACACATCATGGGTCCCAATTAAATCAGAGAAATCTACGGGCATATCCCTTAATACCACCTTTCCTAATCTCGTATCCCCGGGTAAAGCGTCATCAATATAGCTAGAATGTGCTACCCTAACGATAGCCGCCTGGTTTAAAGCAATAAACAAAGGATTGGCCAAGTCTGCCCCTGTAAGGGAAAACGTATGGAATACACCGGTAGTCAAGTCGCCGGTCATATCCATAAAGGAATCGCCTAAAAGCGCGAGAACATTGGGATAGTTCTCCCGATAGGCTTCAACTCGTGCCGTTAGACCCCTGTTGAATTGAAGGAATCCACTGGGCGTATCAAAACCTGAAAAACCGGATGATAGTGTAAACGGAAATGCATCACCCGCCCCAGCTAAGTCCGTAGCTGCCTGGTCTAGAAGATTAAAGATTGCCGTAAGAGCTTCCGTTTCGTTCAAAAAAGGTCCTAAATTATCAAAATCGGCAACATCCAACCGTATTCCGTTGGAAAACTGATTGTTATGTAACATCAAAAATTCGTGCGCGATCATGGTATTCAAAAACCCTCTAATACCCGCTATTTCGGCAGTAGAAAAATCCGCAGTTGTATTTGCCAACCCTTCCAAAACGGTATTGATATTCCTAACGTTGGCATATCTGGCATTCCAAGGCGTAGTGGTATAAAAGGTATTATTGTCCAAATTGGCCGTCACTACGTCAGCCTCAAAACGAGGGTCGGAACCGGTAAAGAAATAATATTCCCTTCCAAAGATACTCTGAACATCTATTTGGGTGGCCAAACCAACCCGCATGTCTGATAGTATACCAGCAACTGCTTGAGATAATTCAGCCCTGGACAAATTGCTGGAAATTGCATCCGCGCTTAAACCATTGAGACTATCTGCATCTTCTAAATCACATGAAATAAATGTCATTACAGCAAGTAATGCAATAGCTCCTTTTAATTTTATAATTTTTTTCATCATTTTTAATTTTAAAATTGAGCTGATACCGTAAATAAAAATCTTTTTGAAGAAGGAAACGGCGTCACCTCAACACCTTGGGACAATCCATTTCCACCAAAGTTGGATACTTCGGGATCATAACTATTGTAATCGAAGATATTGATCAAATTCCTTCCCGAAACCCCAATTCCTATATTGTCCACTGCATCCCCAAACCAGTTTTCCAAAGTTTCACTTGGAATGGAGTATTTTAATCCTACCTCCCGTAACCTTAAGTAAGAGGCATCCTCAACAAAGGGTGCCGCGTTACCAGCAAAAAGCCCATTGTTGATTCTAAACGTACCGTTATTGATGTTAGGATCAAAGTCAAAATCATCAAAGTCAGCACTTGTGCCACCAAAATCAGACAACAATTGGGTTAAATTGATATTGTCCCCCCCTTGTTTCCAATGCCACAAAAACGACAGAGTAAAATCCTTATAGCGCAAATCGTTTTGCCAAGTCAATTGAAAATCAGGTTCCGTATCCCCTAATTGGGTCACAGGGGTACCTGGTCCTGTGGTTCCCACAATTTGGGTAACGCTTTGGCCTTCTTCGATTTGAAACTGCCCCAAGCTATTTCCAAAACCACCAAGGTTAAACGTAGGCACATCCAAACGGGTTACTTCTGATCGGTTCCTAAACCAGTTAAAAGTGGCTCCCCAACTAAAATCTTCTTTATCGTAGATGTTAGCATTTAAGGATATTTCAAGCCCCCTATTTCTAAAAGACCCTCCATTTCTCTGGGTCGCGACAAAACCAGAAGATCCTGGAACTTGTGCATTTATTAGAAAGTCATCTGCTTCCTTGTTATAATAGGTAAAGGTTAGCCCAAGTCTATCATTAAAAAATCCAGCATCAAAACCAAGTTCCAATTCCCTGTTACGTTCTGGTTGTATTGCAGGATTACCCCTTGTCCCTGGTGCTACCACACCTACACTACCGTCTATTAATGTACTATTCAACAACGTAAACAAACTACCAAAGACAGCAAATGTTCCTGCTTCGCCATAAGCAAATCTAGGCTTGAGACGGTTTAGGAAACTATCCCCATTCCAGAAATCAAAATTATGTAGGTTGACGGCCAAAGATCCTTTTGGGTAGTAGAAGAACTCATTGGCATCACCATTATTTGTTGATTTATCTCCCCTGATTCCAATGGTGGCCAAAATCTTATCTTGATAATTGAATTCTTCTTGCGCAAAGAACCCAAAGTCTTCTTGCTCCAATCGAAACTGATTGGTTGTGTTATTCGCCCCCTGGTCTATATTGGTTTGGGAACCAATTAAATCTGTGGTGATTACCCCAACTGTATTTTGACTGAACTGTTCGTTGGTCAAGCCAACTTGCGTGGTAAAACTCAAGTTGTTCTCCGTACGATAGTTATGTACCAAGAATCCTGCATAGTTCGCATTTCTATTGTTGGTCGTAGTCACGGCGGAGACACCGTTCACCCCTCCTTGGTCTATCCTTTGAAACTGCAGTTCCTGTGGAAATATAACGGTTGCCACTTGACTAAAAAAGTCGGTTCCGGCCCTACCCACAAACTTAAGGCTTTGATTATCCGTACGAAACAAGGTAGCATCTAGGTTACCCCCTATGATAAATCGATTCACACGCTCATTGTTTGTCATCAATGCGATGGTCTGTAGCGGATTGGAAGCGTTGTTTGGATGATCTGGGAAGTTCCCATTTGCATCTGGGAACAAATTATCCCATGGTCTTGTAGCCGTCAACGCAACCCCAATAGTGGTTCCAGAATTATCATTGTTAAAAAAGCCCCTATCCGCACTGGAATTGATATAGTTGCTGGACAATCCTATTTTAATGTTATCATTAAATCTATGATCAATGTTTAATCTAATATTAGACCTGTCAATTCCAGTATTTTGCACAATTCCATCTTCGCCTTCTCTTGAAAACCCAGCATAGAAAGATGTTTTATCATTGCCGCCTGAAAGGCTTAAAGAAGTATTGGAAATGAATCCTTCGTTCCCAAATATTTCATCTTCATAATCCACCAAATTCCCAGAATCCCTAGCAGCTATAAAAGCTGCTAAGTCTGCCGCCCCTACATTGTCTTCCGTAAAGTTTCTTACTCCCTGGGCTCGGATGATTTGATTGAATCCAATAGTCTGTGAAAAATTGACCTTGGTTTTTCCTTGCTTCCCTTTCTTGGTCGTAATGATAATAACCCCGGCTGCTCCCCTAGAACCATAAATTGCTGCACCAGAAGCTCCCTTAAGTATCTCAACACTGGCAATGTCGTTTGGATTTAAATCTGCAATACGGTTGGTTGCATTATCTTGACTAGAGGCATTTCCTCCTCCTGCCGCAGCAGAAACCGCATTTAAACCGGATGAAGCGACACTAATATTACTGATGTAGACACCATCTACGATATACAGGGGTTGGTTATTTCCAAAAATAGAGGTAAGACCCCTTAACCTTACCGAGAAACCTCCTCCTGGAGAACCGGAATTTGAGTTGATCAAGGTTCCTACAACTTTTCCAGATAGTGCCCCATCCAGCGTTTGTGGGGGAGTCACTTCTGCCAATTCCGCCGCCGAAACCGTAGCTACGGCGTTGGCTGCGTTACTTCGTTTTACGGAAGTTGCAAGACCCGTAATGACCACTTCTTCAAGTCCCGTAGCAGATTCTTCCAAGGAAACATCAACGGTTGAAGCACTAGAAACCTCAATCTCCTTAGTGGCATACCCTAAGGAGGAAAACTGTAATGTTGCCGGAAAGCTGGCAACCGTTATGGAATAGTTTCCATCAAAATCTGTGGACACCCCATTTGAGGTTCCCTTTACAACCACGGTTGCACCCGGTAAAGGCAGGTTGTTAGCATCGGTAACTACACCAGAAACCGTTCCTTGCGCAAATGCCATCATCGGCAACACAAAAAATAGCAGGGTGAAAGGTACACTCCGTAAAGTTCGTTTCATGTTCATATGTATTTAAATTAGGTATTTGTAGTTCTCAATGTAACGATATCCAATTGAACATTAAAATTTTTTTAAGGGTTTTTTTGTAGGAATACGGCCTCAATCAAAAACTTCTAAACTAATTACGAATCCTTTAGAAACTTTATGGATATAGCTACCTTTGTCCATTCCAAAAAAAGGAACTATGTATAGGAGCAATACGTGTGGCGAATTAAATATATCGCATATAGAAACAGAAGTAACCCTTAGCGGTTGGGTGCACAAACAACGGGACAAAGGTTTTGTCGTTTGGGTGGACCTAAGGGACCGCTATGGGATTACACAATTGGTCTTTGATGAAGAGCGCACTGCAGCCCATCTTTTGGAAACCGCCAGAAAGTTAGGTAGGGAAACCGTAATACAGGTAAAAGGTACCGTTATTGAACGTGCCTCCAAAAATCCTAATATACCTACCGGGGATATTGAGGTTTTGGTTACCGAACTTGAAATCTTAAACGAATCCTTGCTACCCCCTTTTACTATTGAGGATGAAACGGACGGCGGGGAAGACCTTCGTATGAAATACCGCTATTTGGATATCAGACGAAACCCCGTAAAAGAAAACCTGATGTTTAGACACAAGGTTTCCATGGAAGTCCGCAAATATTTGTCCGATCAAGGGTTTATTGATGTAGAGACCCCGTATCTCATTAAATCCACCCCTGAAGGTGCTCGTGATTTTTTGGTGCCCAGTAGGATGAATGAAGGTCAGTTTTACGCCTTACCACAATCACCACAAACCTTTAAACAATTGTTGATGGTAGGGGGTATGGACAAATACTTTCAAATCGTAAAGTGTTTTAGGGATGAAGATTTACGGGCGGACAGGCAACCGGAGTTTACCCAAATCGATTGTGAATTGGCCTTTGTGGAGCAAGAGGATATCCTAAATACGTTTGAAGGGTTGACCAAACACCTGTTGAAAGAAATCAAGGGTGTTGAAATTGACAATTTCCCAAGAATAACCTTCGACGATGCCATGAAACGCTATGGGAACGATAAGCCCGACATCCGTTTTGGAATGGAATTTGGCGAGCTGAATACCGTGGCACAACACAAAGATTTTAATGTATTTAATTCCGCGGAATTGGTAGTGGGCATTGCCGTGCCCGGAGGGAACTCCTATACCAGAAAAGAAATCGACAAGCTTACCGATTGGGTAAAACGACCCCAAGTAGGAGCTTTGGGCATGGTCTATTGCCGTTGTAATGAGGATGGTAGTTTTAAGTCTTCGGTAGATAAGTTTTATGACCAAGAGGATTTGTCGCAATGGGCAGCAGCAACCCATGCAGAACCCGGCGATCTCATCTGCGTACTTTCTGGCGATACCAATAAAGTACGATCCCAAATGAGTGCCCTGCGCATGGAACTCGCGGAAAGGCTTGGCCTTCGAAAACCGGAGGAGTTTGCCCCGCTGTGGGTCATAGATTTTCCGTTGTTGGAATTGGATGAAGAAACAGGTAATTACCACGCCATGCACCACCCGTTCACCTCTCCAAAACCAGGACAATTGGACTTGTTGGATTCCGATCCCGGAGCAGTAAAAGCCAATGCCTACGATTTGGTGCTTAATGGCAACGAAATAGGTGGGGGGTCTATCCGTATCCACGATAAGAAAACCCAAGCCATAATGTTCAAGCACCTTGGATTTACCGAGGAAGAGGCCAAAGCGCAATTTGGGTTTTTGATGGATGCCTTTCAATATGGCGCACCGCCACATGGGGGAATCGCCTTTGGATTGGACCGCTTGGTTGCTATACTAGGGGGACAGGAAACCATACGCGATTTTATTGCCTTCCCCAAAAACAATAGCGGTAGGGATGTGATGATCGATGCCCCGGCAACCATTGATGACACCCAATTAAAAGAATTACACTTAAAGCTTGATTTGGAGTAGGTAAAGATTTAAGAAACTAGATCGTTTCGCTTTTTAGGTACAAGAATAGTGTCTTTAGCTTCCATAGCACTTAGGAACTAAAATTATTGGTTTACCTTTAATTGACCGATATCCAAAAATGTCTTACGACACCAAAAGTTTATTAAAAAAGGTTTTAAAATGGCGGTATAAGCATATCTCCAATAAGACCTTTGTGCATCTGCTTAGTGTTGTGATAGGGCTCCTTGCCGGGCTGGCCGCCGTAACCCTAAAAAACCTTACCTATTTTATTGAGGCGCTTTTGGAAAAAGGAATCGTTTTTTCTGAAAATCAACTGTATTTTGTACTTCCGGTCATTGGATTGACCTTGGTATACCTATATGTCAAGTTTGTTCATAAACACCCTTTGGGGCATGCTGTCTCCTCCATTCTGTACGCTTTATCCCAAAAAAAAGGATTGCTTCGACTAAAAAATATATATACCCCTTTGATCGCAGCCCCCCTTACCGTTGGTTTTGGGGGTTCCGTAGGATTGCTGGGGCCTGCAGTGGAATCTGGGGCCGCCTTAAGTTCCAATTTGGGCAGATGGCTCCATGTAGATGTAAAGACACGGTCGTTACTTATAGCTTGCGCTTCCGCCGGGGCAATGGCCTCCATATTTCAATCTCCCATTGCGGCCATCGTATTTGCGGTGGAGGTCTTTAGTATCGATTTTACCATGTTGTCCGTGCTTCCGCTTTTATTGGCTTCCATTTCCGGAGTGCTTACCTCCTACTTCTTTTTGGGGAATGAAGTGCTTTTTAATTTTTCCCTCACTGCTGGTTTTGAACTTAACGATGTGTTGTTCTATGTTGTTTTGGGGGTGGGTACCGCGGTAGCCTCTATTTACTTTACCAAAATGTATTTTTGGATTCTTAAAGTGTTCCATCGTTTTAAAAGTCCTAAATACAAATTATTGATTGGTGGAATCGCCATTGGGGTGATGCTCTATGGTATCCCCCCACTTTATGGGGAAGGTTTTGGGTTTATCAACAAACTATTGGATGGGGAGCACCTTAGCGCCTTGGGCAGTACGCCCTTTGACGCTTATTTGGATAATATCTGGGTAGTTATCGCCCTGCTCTTTGGTATTACTATTTTTAAGGCGATTGCCATGACGACCACCTTTGCCGCGGGAGGTGCTGGCGGAATCTTTATCCCCACCATGGTTATGGGTAGTGCCTTGGGTAATGTAGTGGCCAAAGTCATTAACGCCCTAGGCTTAGGGTTTCAGGTTTCGGAAAGTAATTTTACCCTTATTGGCATGGCGGGCCTTATCGCAGGGGTCATCCATGCGCCGCTAACCGCCATCTTCCTTATTGCGGAAATTACCGGGGGCTATGAATTGTTCGTCCCCCTAATGATTACGGCTTCTATTTCTTATCTGATTACCAAAAATGCTTTGGACTATACCATATACACCAAGGAACTGGCACAAAAAGATGCCTTGCTTACGCATAATAAGGACCAAGCGGTGTTGACCTTGATGCAGTTGGATGATGTGATAGAACAAAATTTTAAGGCCGTCAACCCAAACATGACCTTGGGTACGATGTTGTTAAAATCCGTATCCAAATCCAATCGAAATATTTTTCCCGTGCTTGATGACGATAAGGTAATGGTAGGTATTGTGTTGTTGGACGATATACGGGAGTTCATGTTCGATACTGCCCGTTACGAGACCCTCTTTGTCAAAGACCTGATGCATGCCGCCCCGGAATACATCTTTTACGAATCTGATTCCATGAAGCAGGTGATGCAGAAATTTCAAGATAGCGGGGCGTGGAACCTTCCTGTAATCAGCAATGGAAAATACAAAGGCTTTATCTCCAAGTCCAAATTATTAACGGCCTATAGAAGGCAACTCATTAACTATTCCCCTTGATTATGAAACTAAAACATGTTATCGTGCTCATCGTACTGGCTTCCTTTGTGTCCATCACCTATGGTTTTAGTATAAAAGCGGACAATGAAGCTCTGGCCAGTAAATATATCGGCTTTGGGACCTTGGCCTTATTCTTTGTTGCCATGCCCTTGTTTTTGTATAAGGAGAGTAAAGGCAAAAAAATGAAGGATTATATGTTGACCAAGGAAAACGTAGAAAAAATGCAAAACAAAGACCGAAAAAAGTCCAATTAGACCCTTGCAAAATTCAAAGTATGTGGAAAAATTGTGACTTCGAGTGATTTGGATACTATCCAAATGGTATCGAGAAGCAAATTTTAAAATCAAAACCCTCAAATTTCGCTATGGTCTAATTGAGGTTCCGTTTTTTGATAAAAAAACGTTTAAGCAATTCCGCCGCTTCGTTTTCCAAAACGCCAGAAACTACTTCCGTTTTAGGGTGCAAAGTGGTCCCCATAACATTATAGCCACGTTCCAAATCCGCGGCCCCATAGACTATTCTAGAAATTTGACTCCAGTATAATGCCCCGGCACACATTTGGCAAGGTTCTAGGGTTACATATAAGGTGCATCCTTTAAGGTATTTACCCCCAATAAAATTGGCGGCGGACGTAATGGCCTGCATCTCCGCATGGGCGGTAACATCATGTAATTTTTCGGTAAGGTTATGGGCCCTACCAATAATCCGGTTTTGGACGACAATGACCGCTCCCACGGGTACTTCCCCCTGATCAAAGGCGGTTTGGGCCTCTTCCAAAGCCTTCTTCATAAAATAGGTGTCGTCATAGGGATTTAACATAGAACTCGTTTAAACTTTTCCAATTTGCTTAAAAATTATGCTTTTTAGCAATAGTAGCCAATCCCATGAAATTTTACAAAAAA
>CALGQU010000158.1 GCA_937959125.1 uncultured Croceitalea sp. | reverse complement strand
TCACCGTCCGAAGTATTATCATCTGAGGTATCCTCTTCGGTTTCGCCATCAGTATCTTCTTCAGTAGTGTTATCCTCATTTTCAGAAGAATCTTCATTAGATTCTTCTTCACTATTTTCCTCGCTTTCACTTTCTGTTTGGTCTCCACTTTCTACATCATCATTCTCTTCTCCATTGCTATCTTCCATCGCTATTAAATCTTGTAGTGCTTGTGCATCAGCATCGGTGGAACAAGACCATATAAAAATGGCCATTAAAATTAGGGCACTTGCTATTCTAAGTTTCATTGTATTGTTTGTTTGGGTATCAAAAGAACGTCAAAAAACAAGTCCTAGTGTAAAATACAGGTAATCTTTACAATACGAAACGGTAAGTAGCTTTTAACAAAAAGATATTCTGCGGGGTTTGTCCAAAAATATTATCCCCCAAACTCGGGAGTAAGCCATCGGAAGGGTTACCGGACTGGGACACGTCTTGCGACCAAACCAAAAACACTTCAGAACCCGGGATATATTCCCAACGCAATACCAAATTGGAACGGAATTGCACGAATGAAAAATCTGGGTTGCCAAAACTAAAATCGGTGACCCCATCTAAATTCTCATCCACCGAATAACTATCTTCCAACAAAGCCACCTGATTGGTGTCGTATTGTAAAAAACGGTTTTCAAAAGTTCTGGCCGTTGCATCGGTTACATGCTTAAAATTGGTATAACGCCCACGGGAAATAAAGGGTTGTCCCCAGTATTGCAGGGTTAAATTGGGGTTGATGTTGAAATTCACCCTAACGGACATGCTAAGGGTACGCTGCCGTATTTCCCCATTTAAATAGCGTACGCCATTATCCGTTTCTATATTATCTATAAATTGTAGTTTATCGTTATTGATACTATACTCAGGGGAAACCTGTATCCTTAACGCATCAATAGGTTGGTACCTTACTCCAAACTCCATGGAATACCGTCGTATGGAATTGTCCAAAGCACGCCTTCCGTTATGAAAAAAATTGAGCCGTACCTTTTTACGACCGTCCGTTCCAATGCTGTTCCAAAAGCTTACTTCTGGTGTCCTGCGCAATCTAGGTCCACCGCGTAACGCAAAATTGGAGTATTGTACCGGCGCATAATTAAAACCTACATTGGAGAACCAATTGTTGGCCCAGTTTTGCCATGTATTGGTGTTAAAACGCAATTCATTATGGTTCCCGTTAAAATCCCAAGCACTCCAATGGTTGTAGTTGATACCTACCCTTCTAAAGGTGCTGTCCGGTTTTAAAGTTTGGTAGCCTATCCAAGTGTAATGGCGTATATCATCTGCTTGCCGCTGAAAACCAATATCATTGAGCTCCAACTCTGGGGAACGCCAAGTGCCCCCGCTCTCAAAGCGCCAATGTCCGTTTCCAATTTTACCTATTTGCAGATTACCGCCAGAACCGGTCAGTGATGTTTTTTGATCGTCTACGGACAGATGGTCCGCATCTACCCTTTGGAACAACCGTGTTATGGAACGTTGCGTATTTTCAATGGCTTCCTCACTCCCCATGACATGACTGAGGATCACATTACCACCAAAATACCAATCCCTGTTGTTCCATTGGTGTTTAAAGTCCAAACCTCCCGTATATGCAGATCGGTGAAGAAAATCCAGGTTTTCCGTAAGATTATCCCTGTTGGTGGCGGTAAAAACCCCACCGATAAATGAATTGCGTTCATTAAAATCTTTTTGGACCCTACCCACAAAATAATTGGTAAGAGGCTCTACCATCTCCCTTCTGCGGTCTCCATCTTCATTGATGATAGCGGCATAGCGCTTTGCTGTAACGCTTTCCAAAACCCCAATGGCCCATCCGTCTTTTGTCTTACCACTAAATTTTGCCGCTCCAATAATAGGGGTATTGTCCGGGGTATCTACAAATTCCCCATCCAAACTGCTTGCAGAGCCTTGTGGGCTTCTACCGATCCGTCTGGAATAAAACACATTATCAAAGCCAAAGGTATTCCCTGCTTGGGAACGGGAAACATTAAAGTCAAAAATATTCTTGTTCTCCACAAAAAAGGGGCGTTGTTCCCTAAAGAATATTTGAAAGCCATCCAAGGCTATGGCGGATGGATCTGCTTCTACTTGCCCAAAATCTGGATTTACGGTAAGATCCAAGGTTAAATCATTGGTCACCCCAATTTTTGCATCAAGCCCCACGGTGATGCCCGATTCATTGCCATCCCTAAACGGATTTCCCGTTTCGGCTTCATAGGTCTCGCTACTGGTAACCGTATAGGGCTGTATTTCCAATTGCTTTTGGGGTTCAATATTCTTAAGCCCGTGCAGTTCCCCAAACTCGCTTACCCACCCGGGTTGGTCAATAGGTTTACGCTGCCAGAGGGAACGTTCCTCCGCCCTAAAAAATCTACGGGTAGATTGCAGTCCCCAGATTTGGCTTTCCGCATCGCCAAACTTCAATTGGCTTAAAGGAATCTTTAATTCTGCGGTCCACCCTTCACCATCAATATTGGTTTTGGTATACCAAATGGGGTTCCAACTCCCATCCCAATTGTTGCCGTTATTGGATACAAATTCGTCACCCTTTACCCCCGCAGCGGTAACCGTAAAAGAAAAGGCCGTTCGTTTATCATGGTAACTGTCTATATTAAATTCTACCCAATCGCCTTCAAACCCATCGCGCCTAGAGAGACGCTTTACAATTTTATCTGGTTCCGCATCATAACAACGTACTCCTATATATAAGTTCTTACTGTCGTAAACAATTTTAAATTTGGTTTGATAACTGGGCGGGGTATTCTCGTCAGGTTGGTTTTCTATGTAGTCTCCAGTCCACTCCACCACATCCCAAGCACTTTCATCCAAAATACCGTCTATAGTTGGCGTTTGATTGCCTTGTATGGGTTTTGTAAGATAGATCCGTTTTGGAACTACCTCAACACTATCTGGTTTTTGATTGGCAGCTTGTAACTCCTGTGCTTGGGAAAACACATAGCAGAGGAATGCCGTCAGAAAGAGGATTGGGTTTCTCACGATTGTTCGTTTTTTGATTGATGACCTAAAGACCTACCAAAATGAACTTAGTTACAGTTTCAAAATTATTTTAAGTTTTATTTAACACTTAATAGGATTCCTTTAATTTAGGCTTACTTTTACACTTTCAAAAAATTCAAAATATTATTCAGCAACCATTTGCAATTCAATCTAATAATTGTACATTTGCAGCCCGTAAATCGGGAACGATTACAGAAATTAAATACTTTTTTAAAAGTGGATACACTAAGTTATAAAACTATTTCCGCCAATAAAGCTACCGTTGACAAGCAATGGGTATTGGTCGATGCTGAAGGACAAACTTTGGGTAGATTGGCGTCTAAAGTAGCCAAAATACTAAGGGGAAAATATAAAACCTATTATACGCCCCATGTGGATTGTGGTGATAACGTAGTTATCATTAATGCAGAAAAAGTTCAAATGAGTGGTAACAAATGGGCGGATAAAACCTATTTAAGGTATACTGGTTATCCAGGCGGCCAACGTTCCACCAATGCTTCTGAATTATTGGAAAAGCATCCAGAGCGTATTATTGAAAAATCGGTCAAGGGCATGCTCCCTAAAAACAGATTGGGTGCAGACCTTTTTAGAAACCTAAAGGTTTACGCAGGTGCCAACCATGACCAAGAAGCCCAAAAACCTAAAGCTATTAACCTTAACGACTACAAATAATGGAAGTGGTTCATAAAATAGGAAGAAGAAAAACAGCTGTTGCACGGGTCTATGTTTCTGAAGGAAAAGGGAACATTACCGTAAACAAGAGAAAGTTTGAGGAGTATTTTGCTACCGCTACCTTACAGTATAAAGTAAAACAACCGTTCACCCTTACCGATACTGACGGAAACTATGACGTTAAAATCAACGTATATGGTGGAGGGATTACAGGGCAAGCAGAAGCGGTGCGTTTGGCACTTTCCCGTGCGATGTGCGAAATTGATGAGGAAAATAGGCTTGCGTTAAAACCTGAAGGATTATTGACAAGAGATCCAAGAATGGTAGAGCGTAAAAAGTTCGGTCAAAAGAAAGCAAGGAAGAAATTCCAGTTCTCCAAGCGTTAAAAAATTCTATGGGCATCTTTCTTGGATGCCCGTATTTTATATTCATAATCAGTTCATTGAAAGTCCTAGATACTAGGACACTTAAAAATAACCGTTACGGGGCCTAGGCTTCTAAAAACGGTTTCAGTAGATTCGAGAAAAAATCTTGGTCACTGTTTAGTTTAGCATCTAAATATCAAAGGCTGCATAGGCACCACTTTGGTATTGCTATTTCAAAAGAACGTAAACTAAATTTTAAAATGGCGAAAGTCGAAGTAAAACAATTATTGGAAGCAGGTGTGCATTTTGGACACCTTACAAGAAAGTGGAATCCTAACATGGCTCCTTACATCTACATGGAGCGTAACGGGATTCACGTAATCAATCTCTACAAAACCGTAGCAAAATTAGACGAAGCGAATGAAGCACTAAAAAAGATAGCAGCTTCCGGTCGTAAAATCTTATTTGTTGCCACTAAAAAACAGGCAAAGGATATTGTTGCCCAAAAAGTATCCGATGTAAACATGCCTTACATTACGGAAAGATGGCCAGGTGGTATGTTGACCAACTTTGTAACCATTAGAAAAGCCGTTAAAAAAATGGCGTCCATCGACCGTATGAAAAAAGACGGAACATTTAATACCCTTTCTAAAAAAGAACGTTTACAAGTAGATCGTTTACGTGCAAAATTGGAAAAAAACTTGGGTTCCATTTCTGAAATGACACGTTTACCAGGTGCTATTTTTATTGTGGACACCATGCGCGAGCACATTGCCGTTAAGGAAGCCCAAAAATTGAACATTCCAATTTTTGCCATGGTGGACACCAATTCCGATCCCAGACCAATAGATTACATTATCCCGTCCAATGATGATGCCGGTAAATCCATTGAGGCCATTATGGGATCCGTAACTGCCGCAGTTGCAGAAGGTTTAGCAGAACGTAAAGCGGACAAACAAGGAAGTAAGGAAGGGAAAGAAGCCCCAAAAGAAAAAGCGGCCGCTCCAAAAGCGGAACCAGCTGCAAAAGAAGCTCCAGCTCCAGCTCCTAAAAAAGAGGAAGCAAAAGAGGTAAAAGCGGACGACCTTACCAAAGTAGAAGGTATAGGTCCTAAAGCGGCAGAAGCCCTTGTAGCGGCAGGAATTGCCACCTACAGTGCCTTAGCTGCGGCAAAACCGGAAGCCATTAAAACCATTTTGACGGACGCCAGTCCAAGATTGGCACACTTAGAACCTGCTTCTTGGCCAAAGCAAGCCCAAATGGCTGCAGATGGCAAATGGGACGAGCTTAAAGAATGGCAGGACAATACCAAAGGTGGTATCGAGGATTCTGAAGAATAAGTTAAATTCTAAGCTAAAACAAAACACGGATTTTGTGTTTTACTTTACATAAATTTTAAAATGATTTCCGTTTTTTCGGAAAAGATAAAAATTCAAATTATGGCAAAAATTACAGCCGCAGAAGTAAATAAATTAAGAAAGGCTACCGGTGCGGGAATGATGGATTGCAAAAAGGCATTGGTTGAAGCTGATGGCGATTTTGACAAAGCAATAGAGATCCTTCGTAAAAAAGGACAAAAAGTAGCTGCCAAAAGAGCGGATCGGGATTCCTCTGAAGGTGCTGCCATCGCTAAAGTAAGTGAAGACAACTCCAAAGGTGTCGCTATTTCTTTGAACTGCGAAACAGATTTCGTTGCTAAAAACGAAACCTTTGTAACCTTGGCCAATGAATTGGCCGCCGTTGCCTTGAACCATGACACTAAGGATTCTTTTTTGGCCGCTGATTACAATGGAATGAGCGTTGCCGAAAAATTGACCGAACAAACTGGTGTCATCGGAGAGAAAATTGAAATAGGAAGCTTTGAAACCTTAAGCGCACCTTTTGTAGGTTCTTACATTCATGCCGGCAACAAAATTGCTACTTTGGTAGGTTTGTCCGCTGCTGTTGATGGTGCCGCGGTTGCAGCAAAGGATGTTGCCATGCAGGCTGCCGCAATGAACCCTGTAGCATTGAACGAAGAAGGTGTTGATCAATCCGTTATCGATAAGGAGATTGAAATTGCCAAAGATCAGTTACGCCAAGAAGGGAAACCTGAGGCCATGCTTGAAAATATTGCCAAAGGAAAACTAAAGCGTTTCTTTAAAGACAATACTTTGGTCAACCAAGCTTTTATTAAGGACAGCAAACAAAGCGTATCCCAATACGTAAAATCTGTTGATGCCGGCTTGGAAGTTACCGGTTTTTCAAGAGTTGCCCTTGGGTAATTTTTGATTAGGAATTATATAGAAAGCCGCCCAATGGGCGGCTTTTTTGTTTGAAGTTATATAGATAACATCTGGACATTATTGGGTAATACCTACTGCTTTTTAAGGAACTGGGCTATTTAGAAGAGATGACAACATCACCATTAAAGGTTTTGAACAACATTTCCGGACCACCGCCATTAATGGTTCCTTTGACCCATTGCTCAATTTTAACCTTATAACTACCGGAGGAGGCATCCTTATCAACTTCTGGGGCGTTTTTGGATAAAGCCATGTCAAAATCGGTATACACATCCCCCATATCGGACTTTGCCTTTACGTTTGCTTTTAAAGAACTGGGAAAAGTAACTTTTACATCGCCATTAAAGCTACTAAAGGCCATATCCGCATCCTTTTTAATACTGGCAAAACTTACGACAACATCTCCATTGGTCGTATCCAGACTTGCGGAACCGCTAACATTATCCAAGGTAATTTCACCGTTTACATTACTTACCTCCATATCCCCGTTTACACCGGTGACGGAAATATCCCCATCATTGACCGTAGAAAGTTTTAAAGAAAAGTTTACGGGCACTTTCACAAAAATATCCGTGGTCCTGTTCCATAGTTCATTGTTTATGGCGACCACATTATTCTTTTCCTCAGCGCTAATACTAAGACTGGAACCCGATATTTTTTTCATTCCAGCTTTCTCTTTGTTCTTGTTTTTATGGCAATCTTTACAATGTTTATTTTCCCCAATGGTGGCCCTAACAATTACTTCCTTGCCTTCATAGGCCTCAACTTTTA
>CALGQU010000157.1 GCA_937959125.1 uncultured Croceitalea sp. | reverse complement strand
GGATTTGGTATGTATTTCCAGTGCGGACAATTATATAGAAGTAGCCTATCTCTCCAATTCCCAACTGCAAAGGAAGCTGTTGCGAGGCACCTTAAAGAAGGTGGAGAACGCCCATAAAGACCTACTTAGAGTACACCGATCCCATTTGGTAAATCCAGCACATATTAGGGAATGGAAGGATGCAAAGACCTTGAAGTTGACCCAAACCCTTGTTCCGGTTTCCAAAAAATATAAGCAAGACATTATGGTGGGGAAAGTTTCGCCCCTAAAAGAAGAACATTCGTCCCAAAGCCTATGAATAGTGGAGTAGGCTTGCATCAAGTTTCTAGATTTGAAAAACTTTTAAAACCAAAAATCATGAAACAATTTGTACAACTTAGCATTCTTTTAGTAACATATTTTAGCATTGCCCAACAAAACAGCGAGGCAGAAAAGGTGCTTGAAAAAGTAATATCGGAAAGCAAAGCAGTTGGGGCAGTTGCCGGTTATATGAAAAAGGATAGTATTGTTTGGGTGGGTGCTTTGGGTTATGCCGATAAAGAAAATGGAATCCTTTTTAGTGTAACCACCAAACTACGTATGGGATCTATTGCCAAGCCGATGACCGCTATGGCAGCCATGCAATTGGTGGAAGCAGGAAAGCTGGATTTGGATGTGCCTATCCAAACCTATATCCCCAATTTTCCAAAGCATTCCAAAACACAGATAACTGCCAGACACCTTTTATCCCATACTTCAGGAATTGATGGATATAAGGATGGTAAGGAATCCAATACCAAAACCCAATATACATCACTTGATCTTGCAATGAACCTCTTTAAGAATAGAAAACTCCTTTTTGAACCGGGTACCAGATACAACTATACCACCTACGGTTACACCGTTTTGGGTGTAATCATTGAGCGCGCCTCTGGAATGTCCTATGAAGACTATATGCAAACGCATATTTGGGATAAAGCCGGAATGGGCAATACCGGTGTAGAGGTTTTTGAATCAGGAGAAAAAGGAAAATCCGTCTTATATCACAGTAACAAGGGGAAAGGGAAGTCAAAACGTGCAACGGAAAACAACTTGAGCAATAGAATACCAGGCGGAGGGTTTTACACCACCGTGGGGGATATGTTGAAATTTGGAAAGGCCGTTTTGAACCATAAACTGGTAAAAAAAGAAACTTTGGATGTGATGCGGGAGCACCATAGTCTTGAAAAAGAAAATAACGCCTATGGCTTTGGATGGTTTTTGTACAACCCCAAACCCAATGAAGGGGAAATCATAGGTCATCCGGGTGCGCAAATAGGATGTTCTTCTCAACTCTTTTTGGTGCCAAAGACAAAATCCGTAGCTGTAGTGCTAACAAATACCTCTAGAGTTGAGGTTGGCCCTGCGACCAATGATTTGCTGCGGCTTTCTTTGGGGAAACCCATACTTGATTAAGAATACAAATAAGCATTTATAAAAAAACCATTCAAAATATACTGAATGGTTTTTAAATGTTTTAGTAATACCCACACGTAGTGATATCTTGTTAACCAAAAAACGAAAAAAACATGCTATTAAGGCCTTAAAATGCAAAAGTAGCCCCAAATTGCATACGCCAGCGGGAGTTTTGATTGTCCACCACCCAAGGGGTGTCATCGGTATTGGTGTATTGGAATAAAGGTTGGTTGTTTTCAATACCCCTAAAACGAAGCAAACTAAAATTAGAATTGACCACGTTAGGCACAAAAACCAACCGCCCCCAGTCTTGGTTAATAAGATTAAAAACATTGAAGATATCCATGGAAAAACGCAGTTGTTTAGGCCCTCCTAGGTTAAAGGAATACCCCATTTTGGCATCCAAGCGATGGTTCCATGGTGTTTTGGATTCGTTTCGTTCTGCAAAACCTCCACGATTGTTCCTCAGATAGTTGTTACTTTCTATAAATGCGTTCAGTCGTTCCCATTGCTCCGCTGCGGTTTGGGTAATGGCACCTTGATCATTGGTAATGTCGATTAAGTTGATTTCGGATGCATCTCTGGGAATATAGATCAAGTCGTTCCTAGAAGATCCATCCCTGTTTAAATCGCCTTGGTACACAAAAGAAAACGGACTGCCGGAAGTACCGTTATACAGGGCAGAGAATTCCAAAGTATTCCGGGAACCTAAATTAAAACTATAGGTCTGTGAGGTGACCACTTTATGGCGTAAGTCAAAATTGGATGCGGACAAACTTGGATCGTTGGGTGAAATGGATTGGTTCCATTCAAAGTTGGCCGCTGGCGAACTACGTACCGTGCTGGAAATATCTTCGCTTCTACCATAGGTATAGCCAAAATAACCATTATAGTTTTTTTCTGATTTGGACAGGCCTAGTGTGAGGTTGTACCTATAGCCAGCTTCGGAATTGGTAAGTAAAAAGACATTGGTAAAATTGGGGTTTATCTTTATAGCGTCCCCAGTTTCCAAAAAGTAGTCCCTGTTGTCGGCCCCATCAAAATTGCCCTTGTTGTCCCTTCGGTTTATGGATTGAAAAAAGATACCTTTTAGAACTTGGGTATAGGTAGCATCAAAAGTGATGTCATAATTTTGGGGTAAAGACCAATTGAGGCCAATATTGGTTTTCCATTCCCTAGGCAATTCAAAATCGTTGTCGACCAAATTGATTTCTGCAATGGGATTGCCCCCGGCAAGTTCAGAAACATCGTTCACAATGGTTTGCGGACCGTTGGGTCTTGAGTCCACATTAAAATATTCAGTTCCGGAAATGTATTCTGCGTATGCAAACCATAAATAGGGAAGCCTGCCCGTAAAAAGCCCGGTCCCGCCATGCAGTTTAACCTTCCGGTAGTCATCAAAAGTATACTCAAAGCCAAACCTTGGATTAATGTGGGGTGCAGTTCGTATTCGGTTATCAAATCCACTAAATTCCGGGGTACGGTTGACTTCTTCACTCAGCGGAATTTCATTCAACAGAAATTGTGTATCCAGTCGGACCCCAAAGCTTAAAGAAAGCTTATCAGAATATCTAAAACGGTCTTGCGCATAAAGTCCGGCCACTAAAATATCCACTGTTGCAGAGGGGTTGTTTTGTACAAAATCAAAAGTATTGTTCTCCAAACGGTAGACCCCACGAATACGGGAAGGGGTGTCATTTAAAAAATTGGCTACTGAACTGTACTCCCAGCGGCCGTTCCATGCGGATAGAAACCCGTAATCCACATCATTGTATTGCGCCAAACCCCCAAAAGTAAGCGTATGCTTGTCCCTAAAAAGGGTATACCGGTCTGAAAGCTGCAAAGTGTTCAAATTTGTATTGTAAACAGAGGCTTCCCGGTACGTTCCCGCAAAAATCCTATTGGAAGCATCGGCAATTTGAATATGCGGAAAAAGCTCCCCGTCAAATTCCCTTCCTTCTTTTCCTGTATTATATCCAAAACTTAGGACATTGGAACTAGCATTCTTAAAATTCGTATTGAGTTCCGCCGTAAAACTATTAGCAACACTATTGTGGCGAAACCCTTGGTTGCCAAAATTAAAAATGGACTCGTTCCATTCTAAGGTATCTGCAAAACTATTGACGTAATTGTTTCGCAACGTAAGTTTGGTATTTTCAGAGATATTAAAATCAAAACGAAGGAATAGTTTTGTACTGTTTGTCTTTAAACTGGCATTGGTAAAGGCACCTGGATCATAATTATAATCGGTCTCCAGCTTATCTACAATCAGGTCTATGGTTTCTAACGATATATTAGAACTGCTGCTTCCAGGTGCGTTCAATACGGGGTTGTTGGAGTTCGCCTGTTCAAAGTTCAAAAAATAAAAGATTTTATCTTCTTTTAAGGCCCCACTAGTGGAAAAACCCAATTGAAAATCTGAAAAAGATTGGACATTCTGCTCCACTCCGTCGGAAAAACGACCTACTAAAAGTTGGTTGTTGCCAAAAGCATAAACTTCAGTTTGCCGGGTGTTGGTGCCGTTTTTGGTGACTACATCAATATTGGCACCAGAAAAATTACCGATACTTACATCAAAAGGTGCCGTTTTTATGGACAATTGTTTGATAGCACCAAAACCAATGGGTTGGGTCCTTGCCAAACTACCGGGACTGCCATTGGCCGAGGATCCAGAAGCACCGCTGGATGGTTCTTGAAAACCAATAGCATCATTATTGGCTACACCGTCAATATTCAAATTATTGAACCTATTACTGGCACCGGCAAAGGAGTTGAGATTGGCTTCCGGCAGATTACGGGTCAAATCCTGGATACTTCTGGTAATGGTAGGGGTGTTTTTTATGGATTTGGAACTTATTGTTTGCTCTATATTGGAATTATTGTCTTTATCGGCAGTAATAACAACCTCCTCCAAAGATTCGCTTGATTCCTGTAACTCAAAGTCTTGATACGTACTTTCACTTAGGTTTATGGCAATATCTTGTATAGAAACCGATTGGTATCCAAGAAAGGAAACCATGATTTTATAGGCGTTCCCAGGGGGGATATTGGTTACGGCATAGTATCCGGACTCCTGTGATACAGCACCAAACTTAAAATTGGTATCCATATCCAATACAACTACGGTAGCAAGTTCTATGGGTGCTCCTTGTATGTCCGTTATTTTCCCTTCTAACCTCCCCGTAGTTTCTTGACCATAGGAGGTGGTTGCCCATATAAGGGCAACCCATACTACTAGTTTATTCATAGAGGATAGGTGTAAGGTTAACGGAGATTTCTATGCTAAGCGTACGAAGGTGCGCTTAACAACACCCACCACCATCATAATGATAGGTAGAACCACTAATAAAAATATCATCCCGTCCTAGATTCCCTAAAGCCCCTGCTGTTTTATCACAAACGGCCAAAGGCTGGTTCTTAAGAAGGATATGCCCTTTGTTATCATCAAAATAATCTTCATCACCATAATAAATGGCAGCCTTACCGGTAAAAACACAAGGCCCATCCGCGGGCATAGGATCTTTGATGGCCGCAACTTCTATAGACTCAATGTAAATGAGCTCATCGGTAGGGTAATTTTTTGGATCAAGGATACGGTAGGGTTTTCTGGCCCGTATTTCAATGGTGCCAAAACCAACATCGGTCAGGGCTTTTACGTATTGTTTAATGGGTAAACTTCCACTCAAACAAAGTGCACGTAACCTATCGTCGTTTCTTAGGGCATCATTCATGGGCTGTTCGCAGGTAGGATCGCTCATCACCAATTTTCCGTGTGGTTTTAGTACGCGGTACATTTCTTCAATGGCACGTTTTAGGTCTTCTTCCTTAAAAATATTGAAGAGGCAGTTTTGTGCGGCTACGTCAATACTGTTATCTTCCACGGGCAAGTTAAGGGCGTCACCCTTTTTAAGGTCTACGAATTCAGATCTAAACCAATCGTTCTCTTCTTCCGCAATTTTAAAGTTGTTGCGACTGGCTTCCAACATTTCATCAACAACATCGACACCTACTACCCCCCCTTTTTGTCTGTTAAAGTAGGAGAATTGCAGCAGCTCCATGCCGCCGCCAACGCCCACATATAGCATTTTTGGGTTATTGGAAAGGTCGCGGGCGTGTACCGTACTGCCACAGCCATAGTTCATTTCTTGCATGATCTTGGGAATCTTAAGCCCAGGAAGTTCCCAAATGGGATTGGTGGTGCAACATAATCCCACATCTGGGGTCAAGGCCGCTTCTCTATATAAATCGTTTGTAGCTTCTAAATAACTCATTTTTCTATTTTTTGTAAGGTCGAACGCAGTCAAGACCTATTTGAATAATATTTGTTTTTAATGACCTCTCGACTGCGCTTGAGGTGATATTTCAACTGCTGTTCAACTATGCAACGGTGCCTTGGCAACTGCTTCCCGCGCCTGCGGTGCATCCATAACAGTGTTGTGAGATAATAATATTTCTATCGTTTAAAACATCCTCGTTGTATTCACTTATATGTTTTACTTTACTAGCAACCTTAAGATCCAGCATTTGATTAAAATCGCAATCGTACAACCAACCGTCCCAACTAATGGAAATGGTATTGGTGCACATGACATTGCCTACTGCTGCTGGATTATAGGCTTCTACCAAAGCATACATATAGTCCTCATAGTTTTCCGAAGCTATTAGGTAATCCAAAAAACGTGCTATGGGCAAATTGGTAATGGCAAACAGATTGTGGAACTGTATGCCAAAATCCTCGTCCAAAGCTTTCTTAAAGTCTTTTTCAAGTGCCATTTGGTCCCCGGGCAAATATGCCCCGGATGGATTATAGACCAAATCCAAACGCAAATCACTGCCGGGCATGCCATAACCTCTGGCGTTAAGTTCCTGTAATGCTTTTATGGATTTGTCAAAAACCCCGTCCCCACGCTGTTTGTCCGTTTTTCCCCGGGTGTAGTGCGGCATGGAGGAGATGACGTGTACGTTGTGTTTTTTAAAGAAGTCCGGCAGGTGGTGGTACTTCTTGTTTGCCCTAATAATGGTCAAGTTGGAGCGAACGATAAAATCCTTGATGCCCGCTTTGGCCGCCTCTTCTACGAACCATTCAAAATCCGGGTTCATTTCCGGAGCCCCACCTGTTAAATCAAGCGTATGCGCCCCAGTATTTTTAATGACCTCCAAACATTGCTTCATAGTTTCCCTGGTCATGATTTCCTTACGGTCCGGACCGGCATCTACATGGCAATGCTCACAAACTTGGTTGCACATATACCCCACATTGATCTGTAGGATTTCCAATTTTTTGGGGCGAAGCGGAAAATGACCTATTTCTGCAATCTTGTCCTTAAAATAAGGAAGCTCCCCATCGGCAAAAATGCCGCCGTCAAGAATTTCCAATTGTCTATTGGTAACCGCCAATTCGTTATCCCTTGCTTTAAGGGATTTTTGCATGGGCTTTTTAGCCTTTTTCTTTGGTAGGATACTTTCCATGAGCTCTTCTTCTATGTTATTTTATATATGGGCAATGCGCTTTTTACCTAAAAAGGGCACTACATGGACAGTTTATTGTATTTGTTCATCATTTGTACGCCATGCACAAGCGTAGCCCCACTTTCAATAGCGGCCCCCGCATGCACGGCTTCCATCATTTCTTCTTTGGTAATGCCTTTTTGTAAGCCATCCTTGGTGTAGGCATCAATGCAATATGGGCATTTTACCACATGGGAAACGGCCAAGGCGATCAATGATTTTTCGCGGGCACTTAAAGCGCCCTCCTCAAAAACCTTTCCGTAATAATCAAAGAACTTAGTGCCAAGTTCTTCGCTCCACTCTGTTATTTTTCCAAATTTTCTTAAATCCGCTGGATCGTAATATGAATTTGCCATGGTCAATTCGTTATGCTTAATTATATGAATAGTATTAAATAAGGATCATCATCAAGAAAAGGAACCTTGATGCCGTTTTTTAGTAAAAACCAATTTTGTGTGGAATAGGAGTGCTAAGGCTATTGTCCTTAGGCGATTCCTAGAAAAGAAGGGGAACCTTTATTCTTAAAGGTTTGTAGATGGCCACTGATCGGACCTTCTAAAATAACTGAAAATAGTGTGTATTTTTTTGCCAAAAATTGGCGCACCAACACGAGTAGGTGTTGGGGAATACTCTGTATAAAGTTTCCAAGGGTTTCCAAATCCCGTAGAGAATCCAGTTCCGTAAAGGTGGGTAAGCTAAAAATACCGGAACTGCTGCCTTCCAATACTTTGGATATACTGTGGAGCAACCCAAAACGCTGCCAAGGCAAGCGCAAAAATACCTGCGGGTCAAATTTGGATTTATGGAGGCCCATAAGGTAAAAACCACCGTCATACGTTGGTCCAAGAACGGTATTGCCCTGCTGCAACTGTTCATAAGCTTCCAACAAATGTTTGGTTTTTAACTGCGGACTATCGTTCCCAATGGTAATGACATTGGTGTAACCTTGATCGTAAACGGCCTGTATGGCATTTACAAAACGGTCGCCAAAGGTGTTACCCTCTTGTTCCGCTTCCGTACTATGAAAATAGGGAAGTTTGGAACGCCTTACTTTTCTTAAAGTTTCTTGGGTAAGCGCATCAAACAGTCGTTCGCCGGTAACGAACTTTTTGTGCTGCATATCCGCTTTTGCGGAACGTGCAAACACTAAAACGGCCGTGTTTTTTGTTAAATTCAATGCGCGCGCTGTTTTTCTTGTAAACTTACGATAAAAATATACTTGCGATTTGGTCGTAAAGGTAACGACAGCATTACAAGGGGCGTACTATTTTAACAAAGGGCGTATTTTTATAGTAAAAAGGGGGTTATGGAGACAAAAAAACCATTACAGGGAAATTTAGGCCTTGTGCTTTCCGGAGGCGGTGTGCGGGGCATGGCCCATATTGGTGTCATTAAAGCCATGCAAGAGTTCGGTCTTTCTGCCCATTTTATATCTGGCAGCAGTGTGGGCGCACTAGTTGGGGCTTTGTATGCCAATGGAAACTCTATAGATGAGATGCTGAGGTTTTTTAAGGAAACACCCTTGTTCAAGTATAATTTTCTCACCATCGCAAAACCGGGTTTGATCGATACCGAAAAATACCTGCCCATCTTTAAGCGTTATTTTCCCCAAAATAGTTTTGAGTCCTTGGACAAAAAACTTTCCGTTGTGGTGACCAATTTACAGGAAGGAAACGAAGAGTTTATTACGGAAGGCGAATTGATTGCCCCATTGCTGGCATCAGCGGCCTTGCCTCCGGTATTTAGCCCGGTTACCTATAATAATGTTTTGTATGCTGATGGTGGAATCATGAACAACTTTCCCTTGGAACCCTTAAAAGAGCAGGTGGATTTTACGGTAGGGAGCAATGTATCCATCGTGTCAAAATTGGAAAAGAGGGACTTAAGGAATTCTTTTCAGCTCACCGGCCGCACCACGGGTTTGATGGTCTATGCCATCAATAAACAAAAGATAGACCAATGCGACTTGGTCATTTCGCCAAAAGCACTGGAAAAGATAGGCATATTGGACCGTAAGGGTATTGAAAAAGCCTTTGTTATAGGGTATGATAGTGCCTGCTGGGCTTTTGAAAAAGCCGTTGGTCAGACATCATCATAATCTATTTTTAGCGTTGGGGTCAGGGCGTGGGCTTGGCACGTAAGGATTAGGCCATCTTCAATTTCACCATCCGTCAATATCTGGTTTTTCACCATTTCCGCTTTCCCTTCGGTTACCCGGGCAATACAACTGCTGCAAACCCCGCCTTG
>CALGQU010000156.1 GCA_937959125.1 uncultured Croceitalea sp. | reverse complement strand
GTATTCTCGCGAGTGAGCGTTGGCAAGAAACAGCTCTTTTATTTTTTTCGAGCGTTGGCTTTTCGTGTTGGCAAAAAAATAAATGTGCTGTTTGTATGGCTGGTTTTTTTAGTTCAAATGTTCAATTATAGCACGATTTTTACATTACACACAACACGTAAATAACATGGTATTTACGTTGGTTAAGACTAAAGTACCAATTATTTGCCAATACCTAAAAAATAAGGAGCTGTCAATGATAATGGTATCAGGCATTTTGTATAACAAAGTAATGTATTTGTTTAAAGTGTTATACAAAACGCCCGTATAGTGTTATACAAAATACCCGCAATCAATCCATAAAAAGATCCGTTATACCTTATTCCCCAACGGTCACCCGTATTCCTTCTGAATGGCTGCTAAATTCTGGGGCATACATGCTCTGTATGGTAGTAACGCCGTTGCTAAAATCCCCGGCATTATTGACCCGTAAATCATATTCAAAGACATACACCCCTTTTCGTAAATAGTCAAAAAAGAAGTTGGTGCTTGCGTCTTTTGTGGTTTCATAATAGCCCAAACCGCCTTGCCATTTGTATTGGGACAACACGTTGATCGGCTCAAAAGCAGAGGCCCGCATGTCCTTCATATGGATGAACTCCATATCGCGGTCTGCCCTAAGCTCAATACGCACCCGCACCAAATCCCCAACGCTAAGAGAAATCTTTGGGCTAACCTCTTTGAGGACTTCCCCAGCGGCCGTATTGGTCTTTAAAAAGAGTTTCTTTTGGAGCTTTAGGGGCGTCTCCGCTGCCGTAATCCGGTCCAAATCCTCAAAATATTGCCAGTACAAAGCCCCCCATGCAATACCGTTCCCTTTTTTGGTCACTTGGACTTCTGCCATTTTAGGCTGGATTTCCGCGGAATCCCAAGAGGTTTTAAAATAGCCTGTACCCGCTTCTACGGTTACGGCTTCTTTTTGCGTTTCCGTTAAAGGTTTTCCGCCGATCAATACGTCCACGGCATCCGTAACGGACAACCAATCGCTGCCCTGTAACAAAAGGGCGTACACCGCTTCCGTGGTGGCCTTTGTTGTTTTCCACTGGTTGGTCTGTTTGTTCTTTAACAACCAAATTTTAAGGTTGTCCAAGGTTTCCGTATCCGCATCGACCTCCGCAAAAGCTTCGATAAGCAGGGCTTGGGTCTCTATGGGGGCTTGGTACCAGTACCAAGATGCCGTGTTGGCTTTCCAATACATGCCCAATTCCTCAGATACAATGCTGTTTTCCCGCAAGGCACGAATGACCTTTTTGGCCGTTTTTGGGAGCTCGTTCCTATGGAGTACCATGGCCAATAGGCCTTTACTATACAAACTGCGCTTGCTCCAGTATTTTTGGGCTTGCCCTAGGTAGTAGGCGCTAATTTCATCCACTTCCTTGGAGGTCTTGATATCCGTAAAAAAGCTACGCATATACAGGTAATGGACTTGAGAATGGCTCAAATGGTCCTTGGAAAGGTCTGTGGTATACTTTTTAAGTTCTTTATATTCCTTTATAAATTCCTTGTCCAGATAGCGTACGGCTTGGTTGATCATTCGAGCGACATCCGTGTTTTTGGTGGCCGTCCCTGTCAATTTTTGCAAATGCCCAAGTCCGGTGATGATGTGTTGGGTAATATGCCTATTGGCCCTTCCGCCTTTAAACCAAGGCCACGCCCCGGAGGGCATCTGGTTGTCCAACAATTTTTGCAAACTGGCCTGTTGTTGGGTACGCATATGGTTAAGGTCGAACAGGAGTGCAATACGTTTTTTCTGCTCACTTTCAGATTGGGCATCGCGCAACCAAGGGGTTTCTTGGATCATAAGTGCTTTTAGCTCTTGGTTCTTTTCCAAATTGCTTAATAAGGCATCGGAATTGCGCCATTGCACAAAGACTTCCTGTATCCTAGGGTTGGAATTCGCAATATGGGAGGCCAGGCTATTGGCATAGTACCGGGCAAAGGTCTGCTCATTGCATTCGTACGGGTATTCCATAAGGTACGGAAGCGCCTGCACCGCATACCATGCCGGATTGGAGGTGATCTCCAAACTAAGTTTATGGTGCCTAAGGGTAGTGGAGGTATTGTCCCGCAGTTTTTCCAAGGTAAAGGTCCTGGTTTGATTGCTGCGTACCCACAAGGGTAGGGTTTCGGTCACCAAAGTCCTATTGGTCAATACCGGTAGGAATCCCTGTTCCCCATCACTAAAATCATGGGCCTTGGCCACAATGGTATAGGCTACGCTTTGTACCCCTTCGGGAATCATCAAGTTCCAGGACAATTGTGTATTTCCGTTGGCCGCAACGCTAAAGTTTTGGGTTTTTTGTTGGTTGCCCAAACGGATATCCAACGATTTCCCCGTTAGGGCATCCGTAAGTTGCAGCTGCCCTGAACCTTGTAGGTCCTTGGTGGATAGGTTCGCAATTTTGGTGCTTAGGGTAATACGGTCCCCTTCCCGTAAAAAACGTGGCGGATTGGGGAGTACCATCAGCTCTTTTTGGGTTACGGTGGTCAAGGCCGTGATCCCCTGCTTTAAGTCCTTGGTATGCGCCAAGAGCTGTAACTTCCATTGGGTGAGCGCCTCCGGTGTGGTAAAACTAAAACTCACGTTACCGTCCTTGTCCGTGCTGAGGTGCGGAAAGAAAAAAGCGGTTTCCTGTAGGTTTTTCCGAAGCTGTACCTGATCAAAATTGGTTTCCTTAAGCTCTTCTTCCTGCCGTTCTTGTGCAGGTGTTGGGGCATTCTCCGATGGTTGTACCCCGGCGGTTTTCCCAGCCGGTGCTATGTCAAATTTATCATTAGCTTCAAACGACTCCGCTTCCAAAACACTTGCTGACGCACTTCTTGCCAGTTTTCTTTCTGTGCCGTATCCTAAAACAACCACTTCATCCAGCTGGGCGGAATTTTCTTGTAGATGCACCTTATAAAAATTGTTGGTATCGATTTTCTTTGAAGTCGATGTAAATCCAACATAATGGAATACCAAAACATCCCCTTCTTTTGCCTTAATACTAAAGTTGCCGTCAAAATCCGAAGTCGCGCCTGTAGTGGTACCTTTTATAACAATACTTGCTCCCGGAAGCGGTTGGCCGTAATTATCATATACGGTACCTTGGATGGTGCCTTCTGGGATATTGGCTTTTACAGAAGCTATATCCCGGAGCTTGGTGCGCTGCTTGTTTACATAGTTCTGTTGTGCCCAATAGGCATTCCCAAAACTTAGCCCAAACCAATCCAGTTTACTATAAGATGGACCGGCTATGGCCCCAAGACCGGTATTTGGGTTAAAACTTTTAAAACGTTGGGTACCAAAACTCAAGTTGGCGTTCGCTTGCGAAATGTTGTAATGGTAAGGCTTGCGTATGGGGTTAAAGTACCAGCTATGACCTTTAAACTGGTCCAAAGAGGCATCGTACATGCTGGCCAAGATTTCCGCCGTTACTTTTTCCCCTTTGGGCCCCTTAATCATAAAACTCCAGGTCTCGTCCGTTCCCGGTGCTATTTTATCTCTAAAGGTGTTGGTGGTAATCTCCAAATCCGTACTGGGGTAAGGCACGGCAACCGACACACTCCCGGCTTGAAAGGAATTGTAGACCGAGTAGCTGTAATTGATGGAAAATCCGCCTAAATCCTCTTTCAAAACAGGGAATTGTAGGGACTCACAACCCTTTTTAAGGTGCAGGACACCGCGTTTTACTATGGTATTTTTCTTTTCTACCCAATAGGTGACCCTTAGGTCTTCTGCATTGGTGTAAAAGGAGACTTCTGCCGTATCGCCTTGTTGGTAGGCGGGTTGGTCCAAACGGACATCGAACAATTGGTTGTCCGCCAAGGTTTTCCCTTTTTCTTTAAACAGGGAGGTCCTCGCTTTTGCCGTGACTTGTTGCCCAAATTTATCCAAGGTCTCCAATTCAACAATGTATTGGCCCGGGGTCCATTTCTTGATATTCTTTAGGACTACTTTGGTATCCTTTTCGGTATCAAAAGGAGCCGTCCACACCTGTTCTCCCTTTTTCCATGTATTAGGGTCTTGTTCGTCTTTATATGCCTCATGGGGGAATCGTTTTCTAAAAGCCTCCTTGGTCCAGGTTTGGTAATCCGGTGCGGTCCAAGGGCGCGGCCTAAGTACGGCATCCGGGCCTTTTAATTTGTAGATGCTCACGGTCCCTTTGGTGGGGATGGGCTGTCCGTTTAGGTTTTGGGTGCTTATGGTGAGCTCCTGTTCTTTCTGCGTTTGTTCCAATCGTGGGGCTACGTCTATGGTTGCCGTAAGGGCATGATAGCCCACGCGGATCGTGGTGCTGGTACTTCGGGTTTCCCCATTGATATCCGTAACATCGGCAGTAATGGTGTAGGAAAAAACGGGAAGGTCTTCTTTTTGCGTGGATAGGTCCGGTACCGCTTTAAAATCAATAGCGTAGGTGCCGTCTGCTTTGGTCACCGTTTCCCCAAAAGCAATTTCTTGGGGCTCGGAATACACATAGGACCGTCGCCAATAAAACCAGCTGGGATAATTGACGTTTCGCCGAACGCGATAGGCCACTTTGGCATCGGAGATAGGACTACCCGCATAAGAATCCGCTTTTCCGGTCACCGTAATACTATCGTTCAATTGGTAGCTTTCCGTTACGGGTTGGAACGACGTTTCAAATTTTGGACGTTTGTACTCTTCCACGGAAAAGTAATGCGAATCATCCAACAGGTTGGAAGCACCGTGGGCCTCTATACGATACTGTCCGTTAAGACCGCCATTGGGGATTACAAATTCCCCTGAAAACGAGCCATAGTCGTTGGTTTCCAAATCCAGTTCCGCCACTTCTTGATCGTTGGCATCATGGAGTACCACAGTGACCAGTTCCCCTGCAACGGGTTGGGTACGGGTACCGTCCCGTTCTATGACGATCCCTTTAAAAAATACAGGTTGGCCGGGCCTATAGATGCTTCGGTCCAAAAAGAAAAAAGTTTCATAAGTAACGCTTTCCTGTCTTTTCCTTGATTTGGAATTGATATAGGTATTCCCAAAAAAAGCCATTTCATCGCCATGGACCACTTTAATGTCATCTACCCTAAAATTGGCATTGCTAAAAGGAAAGCGGGCAAAGCCCATGGCATTGGTCGTAAGGCTTCGTTGCTGCACATTGCCACGGTAATTTTTACGATAGCTTAGGGTAAGTTTGGCGTCCTTTTTAGGCATGCCGTTTCTTCTGTCCACCACCTGAAAAAGCATTTCTGTACTAGTGCTGCGCTGGTTTAAACTTAGATTGGTCACGTTTACGGTGCTGTACGCAAAACTTTTCTCCTCTTCCGTTTTCGCGGTATTGGGAGTGGCAAAAATCAGATATTGCCCGTGCGGGAGAACAGGTAAGGCTACTTCAATGCTGTGGGACTGGTAATCGCCCTCATTGATCAAATGGGCTTGCCACTGTTTTGCAGGTTTGAGTTTTTGGATATAGGCCAGTTGTTTTTCCTGTTGGTAGAGCTCCCGTAGTTTTTTTAATTGCCGTTGGGAAACGGTATAGGCCGTAAATGCCAGGCTATCCAGGTTTTTATACTGGACCAAAAGCTTAGCTTCGATATTGCTGGGCAGGTAGCGTTCCGTAGTAAGTTGCAGTTGGGAATGTAGCAACTCGCCCCTCAGGACTTCACATTTTTCGGCCCCTTTGCTTTTAGGATAGTTGGCGATGACCGCATTGCACAGTTCCAAGGCCTCTTTGAGCTTCCATCTATGGGTATCCTCCTTTTGGGGTTTGTATTGGTTCCCTTGCCCTTGATACACTTTGGCTACCTCATAATTGTATAAAGCGGAAACCTGATGGTCTTTATATTGTGATGCGGCATTGCTAAGGGTTTCCGCGTATTGGATTTCCTTACCGTCGATCAAGGCATTGGCATAAAGAAATTGGAGCCGTTCCAAATCCAGGGCCACCAAAGCCTCCGGTTCGTCGTCCCCCAAATGGAATTGGGTAAGTGCTTGGTATAGTTTTAATGCCCTTAGCTGTAGTGAAACGCCTTGGGATTCAGGTAAAGGAAAACTAGAGAAGGTAACCGCATCACAAAACAGCTCACTATCCGTAATCTTGTATATGTCCAATGGTTTGTTGATACTGCTTTCAGAGGATGTATAAAATTCCAAAGCGGTATGCCCCAAAAGGTCAAAAAGCGTTGGTCGATATACATCGGAAGACGGATAATACTCCAGAATGTCTTCAAAGTCGCCTATTCTGGTATTTTGAAGGACCCCAGCATCCTTTAGGGAATGCTCAAAATGAAGGCCTACTTCCTTAAACAAGGTGGTAAGGTCCCAAGTCCTAAAATCCGAAGCATCTACTTTTTCTTCCGTTTCCGTCCTATTGTAAAAAAGATAACGGTTCTGCTTAAAATACTGCCAATACAGATGGGCCAAATAGCTTTCTAGTACGTTGGATACCGGTGTTTTTGAGGTGGCGATAGTTTTTTTTAAGTCGTTGACCACCTTTAATTTAGCGTCCTCTTCTAAAATTAGGGTATACTTGGCCGTAAACAGTAGGGTTTTTACCTGCTGTACCTCATTCCCTTCCTTTTTCGCTTTTTCCCGTATTTGGGAAACCAACTCCAAGGCAGATTTGGTCAAGGTCTCCGTTTCCAGTTTAAACACCTTTGCCCAAAGCGTTTCATAGGAATCCGATGCTAGTTGACCACTACTATATTGCGAAAAGAACACCATAAGAAGGATAGGTAAATACTGTTTCATGTGTTGTTATTTTAAATACGAAGCTCCAGCTAAGTTGAGGGTTTTCCAATCAAAAATGAGTGTAGCCCCCTTTTGGACGAGTTTCTTTACCAAAAATGTGCCATTACCGCAAAAAAGCCATTATTTATACTCGTCCCGGGCAGGGCTAAAGATATCCATAAGCTTACAGGGGGTTAAGGCCTTCCCACCATGTGGTACGTTGGAGCCAATGACCACAACGTCTCCGGGGCCGTAGGTTTTAGTAGTTCCATCCAAGGTAAATTGAAAACTACCCTCTACCACATGCATGATCTGTTCATGGACATGGTGGTGCTCCGGGACTACGGCACCTTGGTCAACGGTCCAAAACACCCAACTCATGCTATTGGAATGGACCAGTTTGCCGTGGTATCCCGGCATTATTTCTTTTGATACTAGTGTACTTAAATTGTATTCCATCAGTATTTTTTTAAAATATACATATGTTCATCAAGGACCTCCGTGCTGTGCAAAGGGCGCTCCGGGGCATACAAATTTGCCAAGCTTAGCGTATGCTCATGTTTCAATAAGCGGTATTTAGGAAGCGTGGCATAAAAATGGTCTTCCACCGTTTGGTATTCAAACTTTTCGTTGGCGTTCAAGCGCTCTAGGGCAAAGGTTGTCATTTTTTTAAAAGCGGAGGAGTTTTCAACCGCTTTGGGAAAAGAAACACTGCCCACATAATCCCCTTCTTGCTGCAGTTCGCCAAACAATTGAAAAAGCACATGGGTATCGTTACGATCAATAAAAAAAAGCACCCCTTCCAAGAGTATAAAACAGCGTTTATTTCCTTTGATTTCCAAGATTTTATCTTTCAATCTTGCGGCATAATCGGTATTAAAATCGGCACTTAAAAACCGTATTTCCCTTTTTGGCAATACCCCCGTTTTTTGCCAGTGTACTACCTTTTCTTCCTTAAAGGCAATGGTATTGGGCATATCTATTTCTATATGCCCCAAGGTTTTGGGGAGTAAAAAGGGATACATGCTAAACCCACAGCCAAAATTAATGAGCATTTCAATTTCATTGTTGGTGGTTAGCTGCGCCATATAGTCCAAGAAAAAACGATTCCTAAGGCAATGGGCAAAGGGTTCATAGGCAGAAACCTGCGCCACATAATCCTTGCGGTACGCTTTGGTGCGGGGCGTTGGCCAGAGATGCGCATGGGCATCCTTACTTAAAGCGGTGTCCATGGCCCTAAAGTCTGCCGTTACAAAAGCGGTTTCGAATATGGCGATGTTTTCTTCCACAGTAGGAAGGTAGTAAAAATAGGAGGAACACCGATGGTCTTTTTGTTGGGATAGGGTCTATTGAAAATGACACTACATTTTGTTTTATACGATACTTTAAAAAGAAGATTTTAGCCTATATCCAAAAACTTAACAGCTTTTAACTTAAGTATTGGCGGGTTACATCGACATTTAGGTAAACTATCTTGGAACAAGACTAAGATACAGTTGCAAGAAACAGGATTTTAATGTCAAGGTTGGCCCGCCCGTCGGACGGACCTTAGAGTAGTATATCCTTCTGGCGGCACAAATAAAAATCACTTATGAGAACACTGTTAAACGGCCTATTGCTATTATTGACCTTTGGAGGTGTTCTTGGTCAAGAAGCGGTATGGGAAGAATCCAACGAATTACTTTCCCTTAAAAAGTATGCGGAAGCGGAAAAGCTACTGGTACATGCCGTCAAAGGGGATAGATCGGCGGAGTTACGGGAACTGCTGGGTGATACCTATGCCTACCAAGGGAAATGGGACAATGCCATTAGCATCTACAAAGAATTGGTACGGCAATTTCCCAAAAATGCCCAATACAATTTTAAACATGGCGGTGCCCTTGGCAGAAAGGCGCAAAACGTGAGCCGTTTTACCGCATTGACCCTTATTGGAGGCATTAAAAAAGGCTTTACGGAGGCGGCCAGATTGGATGAAAACCATATCGATGCGCGTTGGGGGCTTATTGAATACTATTTGGCCATTCCGGGTTTTTTAGGGGGAGGTATCAAAAAATGTCACCCTTTTGCAGAAGAATTACTGGCCATATCCCCGCTGGAAGGCTATTTTGCCAAGGCCTATCTGCATGAGTTGGAAGGAGAGGGCGAACAAGCAAAAAAAAACTACTTAAAGGTGTTTGATTATCTGGATACCGCAAAGAAAAGGGAACGCAACCAATTGAATTTTCTAATAGGCAAAGTATGTGCAGAGTTTGAGCGCGATGCGCATATAGGGATTACCGCCCTGTTGGCCTATATAGACCGCTACTCCGTAAGGGACGGGGTGCCGGTTTCCCAAGCGTATTACCATTTGGCAAAGTTGTATAGGCTTAAAAAAGATAAGAAAGAAGCCAGTTTTTGGATAAACAAGGCCTCGTCAACACAAGTGGACGCTACTTTGGTGTCCAAGGAAAAGGCTAAAATATACGCCTTGTAACAGATTATTTTTTTGCCTCGGGCAATCCCCCTATTTTTATCCCAAAGAAAGAAAATGCACGTACATTTTATTGCCATTGGGGGAGCTGCCATGCACAATTTGGCCTTGGCGTTACACCATAAGGGATATACCATAAGCGGAAGTGATGACGTCATCTATGACCCTTCTAAAAGCAGATTGGAACGTAAAGGGCTCCTGCCAGATTCGTTTGGCTGGTTTCCGGATAAGATCAATACTACTTTGGATGCGGTAATCTTGGGGATGCATGCCCAACCCGATAATCCAGAATTGCTAAAGGCCCAAGAATTGGGTATAACAATCTATTCCTA
>CALGQU010000155.1 GCA_937959125.1 uncultured Croceitalea sp. | reverse complement strand
CATTATCTCCATCGATATACTCTTTATACTGTGCTAACCAATCAGCCCCAGAATTTTCGAACCCATCAGTTTTAAGGGTATGGCTTCTGTCAAACATACCTATCTTATGCATTAAAGCTTCTAGAGCTCCTTCAATTTTCCAACTATGATCATGTTTATAATAATAGTGGGGAGAAACAAATACTTTAATGTTTTTCTTTTTTGCAATTTTGAATAACTGCAGTAAATTATCAACTGTATTATTTTTTGTAACACTTTCGCCAACAACTCCCCAAGTCACTCCATCGGGACTTAAAAAATCATTTTGAGGGTCAGTAATTACAATAGCTGTTTCCAAATCTACGTCAAATCCAGGGTCAGGTAATTGAGCGTAAGCAGTAAAGCCTAATAAGGCGGCAGATAATGTTAAAACTATTTTTTTCATAATTCAGCTTGTTTAATTAAACATCAATTTTATGAAACAAATTTGTAACTATTAAAATGTTTTTAGATAGGCAACATTTCCTCAATGCTCTACAATTATTCCCTTAAGGGGTTTAATTTATAGAATGTTTAAATTGAGAAGGTGACATGCCTGTATGTTTTTTAAAAAAACGACTGAAAGATTGTAAATCTTCGAAACCAATTTCAAAACCAACTTCTTTAATATGGAGGGAGGAATAACGAAGCAGCTTTTTTGATTCTAAAACTTTACGATCGTGTATGTATTGTAGCGGAGATTTAAAACCAATTTTTAAAAATAAATTTGAAAGTGTTTTTGGGGATTTAGATAATAATTCAGCATATTCCTTTACAGTATGTTTTGTTTTAAAATATTGCTCAACTAAAAAATTAAATTCTCGTATCAAGTCAGACTCTGTTTTAGTATCAGGGTATTTTTCTTGGATTTTATAAATACGAGCGCACAAAATTAAGTACCTTTTGAGCATCATTTGTAACATTTCAATTTGCAAGCTATCATTAGATTGCATTTCAATACAAAACATTTGCCAAAGGGTTTCAAACTTAGAAATTTCCTTTTTAGGAATTTGAATTAGAGGTAATTGAGAAGCTCCAAAAAATAACATTCCCTTACAACTAACATCACTATCGTGGTCTAAAATGCAATAAAAAGGACGATTAAAACGAAGAAAACGAATTTGGTTAATGTGTTTGGGTTTTATTTTATGGAATTCAGTTAAAAAAATAATCTCATTAGTGTTAAATTCACATTGTTTATTATCAACATCAATTATATTGTTGTTGCTCTTAAACCAAAGTATAGTAAGGCTTCCAGGTATTTTTTCTTCAAGGATATGACAGGTTGAACTATCTATTTTTTGTAAATGAAGGTATTGTTCTATACTTCCTAAAAACTTCATTTTTAAATTTGCTTGTTAAAATATTGTTTTTCAAATTACAATTAGTAATAAATGAAAAATTGTATTTATACTACTTTTTATGGTGAAGTAGAGACCTTTTAAAAATTCAAAATATATGGGAAGTTCGACGTTCGAAAAAATCTTATTATGGATTAATCTATTGATTATGAGGTTTTAATACTTTTAAGAAGGAAGAAATTTTCATAAACCATTTTATTTTCAAAACAAAATCGGATAAGGCAAGGGTTTTCTATATGCGTGGTTCTTTTAGCATCGTACGCTTCTGCCGCAGGATTCATATGTATTTCACCATCCAATTGGATTACTAATTTTTCAGAAGCACAATAAAAATCAACTATATAATGATCAATACCATGCTGTTTCCTAAATTTTTTTCCGCGTAGTTGGTTCCATAAAAGGCCTTCGATGGAGTTAGTTCTTTTGACTTACCTACAGGTAAATCACAAGGTCGGAAGGGGTGATTAGGTTATTGCTAGTTCCATTTTTCAATTTTCCCTTGTGCATTTTAATCCGGTAGTTTTGATTTATCCCGACCCCTTTCTGGTGAAGGAGCTTGATAGTTCCACTATGCAATTCTCTTTATATTAGGGATAAAAAATACGACCACCAAAGCCGAAATGATATGCAAAAAGGACACAATGATAAATACGGGCGAGTAGGAGATGGTATCCACCAACCACCCGATCAGTGGCGTAAACAGCATGGCACCAAAACTCCCCGCGGAACCGGAGATACCCCAAACGGAAGCGGCATCTTTTTTTCCAAAAAGGTCTATGGGAAGGGTAAACAGGGCCGCCTGTTTAAATTGAGTGGCAAAGAGGGAAAAACTGATCAGGGCTATGGCCCAATAGGGCGAGGCTACATATAGGCATCCCAAAACGGGGACGACCAATACCGCTCCCAACCAAATCACGGTCTTACGGGATCTGTCCACGGAATAGCCTTTGGTCATTAAACGTCCACCGGTCCATCCGCCTACAAAACTCCCAACATCGGACAGCAAAAAAGGAATCCAAGCGAACAATCCTATTTCTACTAAACTAAATCCTTTGATATCGGCCAGCCATGAGGGCAACCAAAAAACAAAAAAGTAAAAGGCCCCGTCAGAGACAAATCGGCTTAAGGCCAAACCCCAAACTTCCCTGTATTTAAAATAATGTAACCATGGCAGTTTAACGGTATGGGTCTCTTCTTCCTGCCCATCTTGAATCAATTGTAGTTCGATAGGGGTAATCCTAGGGTGTTTGTTGGGTTCATAGTAGACCCATCGCCATAGGAGCAACCATAAAAACCCAATGACTCCAGTGATTACAAAGGCCATTTTCCAACCAAAATCGAGTATTAACCATGCCATTAAGGGTGGTGCTATGATGGCACCCAGCCCAGGCCCCATATTTAAGATGCCCACGGCTTTGGTCCGTTCTTTCTTTGGAAACCATTCCGATATGGCTTTCATAGCGGCGGGGTAGTTGCCCGCTTCGCCAATACCCAATAAAAATCTAAAGATCCCCAAACTCATCATTCCGGTCCCAAAAGCGTGCAACATATTGGCAATGGACCACCAAACCACGGCCATGGAGAACCCTTTTTTAGTGCCCAGAATGTCCACCAAGCGACCAGAAACCATCTGCATAATGGCGTAAGCCAGTAAAAAGGCACTTACGATCCACCCATACTGTTCGTTGGTCAGCCCTAAATCCTTTCGGATGACGGGTGCTGCTACGGATAAGGCCTGTCGATCAATATAATTAATGGTCGTGGCCAAGAATATGGTCCCCGCAACCCACCAACGTAGATTTTTGGTCTTTCCCATTGGACTAGCTTACGGGAGTTGCCTCCACTTCCTCCTCAAAGTTGCGGTATTTGCCCAAGAAGAGTAGGGGAAAGGAACCGATCAAGAAAGCCAACATGGCGTAAAATAAGACGGTATCGTAACTTCCGGTGGCTGCAAAGAATTTTCCAAAGATAACCGGGCCAAAACCGGCACCCATGGCAAAGAACCCATAGAGAAATCCGTAGATGGCGGCATAATTTTTCATGCCAAAGTAACGGGAGACCAAATAGGCCATTAAATCATATTCCACGCCGGCACCAAAGCCCAAAATAACCACGGCGATCAAGGCATTGATATACGTAAGATCCGCGCCTTGTAACAGGTAACAGGAAAGGGCGGGAATACTCAAAAGCAAAAATGCTACTGCCGGGGCCCAAAAACGATCCAAGAGGTAACCACCAATCAGCCTACCAAAAAGCACGGCATACCCAATGGCACTGGCAAGAATAACGGCATCTGTAGCCTCAAACCCTTTACTGCCCAACATAGGCTCCAAATTGGGAATAGGCCCGCCAATGGCAAAAGAGATTAAGATAAAACAAAAGGCCAATAACCAAAACTTCCAGTCCCGTAAGGCCTGGGCTACCGTTTTTCCGGTTTTCACTCGTTTGGAATGACTGGGGATTTCTGCGCGCAAGCGGGCTACTTTATCCGCAACCTTGGGGTCATCGACATCCCTAAAAAAGAAATAGGCCAAAGGCAAGGCGATCAACAGGGGAAGGAGTCCAACCCCCACATACGCCGCTCTCCAACCATAATTTTCAATGATGGAATACGAGAACAACTTGGCGAGTGCCCCAAAAATTCCCGTACCTAACAAGGAAAGTCCCAAGGCTAGGCCCCGGTTATCATTGAACCAATTGTTAATGGCCCGGGTCCACGTCATGGGCAATGTACCGGCCCCGGCAACTGCCATAACACCCCAAAGCCCGTAATACATCCATTTGTCTCCCGTATTAAAGTTAAAAGCCATAAAAACAAGCCCAAACAACAGCAGAGAAGTAATTGCGGTGCGCCTGGCACCAAAACGGTCGGCCACATAACCAATAGCCGGACTGGCCACCAAGGCCACCAAGGTAAAAATGGTCAACCCGCCCATAACGGTATCCATGCCCCAACCAAAGTTCTTGCTTAAAGGAATTGCAAAAACGCCAATGGTATAAAAGGGTAGGGGAGACATGCCCAATCCAATACCAAAAGTAGAGGACATGATGACAGGCCATCCATATTTAAATTCTTTGAGCTTTGAAAAATTCATAAATTTCTTTTTTATAGTTTGGTTGGTTTAAACACAAGACTTGGTTAAAAAACACCTTCTAAAGACCGGATTGCTTACTAAAATTACATCTATTTTACCCTTAAATCCTTAAAATTTATAGTTTTCCGGGGAAAATCAAAAGTTTAAAAAATGATGATGAATACTGATTTTACTGGTGCTTGTGTCAAAATTGTTCATAAATTTAATGATTAAGTATATTAATAGTTAATTAAATTAACTATTTTTATGGAACATTTCGAAATTTAACCTTTTTAATTTACAAATATGCAACCACCAGAATTAAAGTTATTTCCGAAACATGCTGGTATTTGGGAAGGTACGTACAGAAGAATTGGAGCGGATGGCCAATTGATAGATCAATGGAAGAGTAGGCTAACATGCGCTATGCTGCCAGATAGAAAATACCATCAAGTGAACCAATACACTTGGGATGATGGATTTACGGAATGTTTGGATTTTGGAATCTGCCCGTTCAATGAAAAGAACGAACTCATTTTTGAGAACCCTAGATTATCTGGAAAAGCTTGGGAATCCGGACGTAGTGTGATTCTTATTTGGGATTACAAACACCGTCCTGGAATGACACTTTTTGAACAAATAGATTTGATCGGTAATGATGATCATCGCATTAGGGTTTGGAAATGGTCCGATAATGATAAATTCAATGGGGTAACCATGATTGAGGAACGCAAAGTATGTGGACAAGACGGTATTGATCCACAATTTTGGGTAGACCTTCCCAAGATGAGGACCAACGGACAAGAGTCCCGTTCCGATAACTAAAACCAAACCGACACTTAAAATTATAAAACTGATAGATAGTATGGGAATGACCATTACGGAAAAAATAATGGCTCGCAACAGCGGGAGGGAAAAAGTAGTGCCAGGAGAACTGGTTTGGACGGACATTCATACGGTAATGACCATGGATTACCTTGGTAAAACCTGTTTTGACAAGTTCCGATCCTTGGGAAAGACAGCGGTTTTTGACAAAGACCGTGTTATTTGTGTGTCTGACCATTTGGTGCCGCCTCCCAACCAGAAGTTTGCCAATATGCTCAATGAATGGCGCAAAGTGGTCAAAGAACATGATATCACCAATTTTTATGATTTGGGTCGGCAAGGGATTGCCCATCAGATTATGGTGGAACAAGGGCATGTACTTCCTGGGACCATCAGTATAGGAACGGATTCCCATGCCAATACCTATGGGGCAGTTGGTGCCATGGGCAACGCTATTGGCGTAACCGATGCCGCTGTTGCCATGGCAACGGGCAAGGCATGGTTTCGTATACCGCAATCCGTAAAGTTCAACATCACCGGAAAATGGCAGCCATGGGTCATGGCTAAGGATTTAAGCCTCCATATTATGGGGATGATGAACTGGAACGGACATCTGTTGTACAAGGCATTGGAGTTTACCGGCCCTGCTATTGAAAGTCTGAGTATGGCCGGGAGAATGACACTCTGTAACATGACCGTGGATCTTGGGGCCAAAAATGGAATCGTCGCCCCGGATAAGGTTACCGAACGTTACTTGCGCAACAGGACCAAGGATCACTGGGATTTTATTACTAGTGATGAGGATGCCCATTACGATCAAGTCTATGATATCGATATATCTGATTTGGGACCTACCATTGCCATGCCCGGAAAACTGGACGATACCAAACCCATAGAAAAACTCATAGGGACCAAATTCAACAAAGCCTTTGTAGGAACTTGTACCAATGGACGTTTGGAAGATTTTGCGGCTATGGCCGAAATAATGAAGGACAAGCAAGTACATAAGGACGTCAATATGATTTTAGTGCCTGCTAGCCAGACCGTGTATCTTGAAGCCCTACGGGCCGGATATATAGAGACCTTGGTAGAAGCGGGAGCCGCCGTGGATACCCCAAGCTGTGCCGCTTGCGCAGGAATCCATACCGGTGTTGCAGGGGATGGGGATATTGTATTGAGTGCCGGAAACCGAAACATGACCGGGCGTATGGGAAGTAAAAAAGCGGAAATCTATTTAACTTCTCCTAGTGTGGTGGCGGCTTCTGCCATTACCGGAGAAATTACCGACCCCAGAACGTTCAATGGATAATCCCTAAAATCCCATGAAAAGAAGGATATTCTTAAGAAACACCACTTTAGCCAGCGCAGGCATCGGGTTTTTGCCCTTAAGTTGTACAAATCCAAAACTGGATGCGGAATATCTAATTCTTGGTGGGGGAATCTCCGGATTGTTCTTGGCCAATCTTTTGGAAAAAGCAGGTAAGGACTATATGCTTTTGGAAGGTAGCGACAGGCTAGGGGGGCGAATGTTTACCAGAACCGATATTAACAGGGATGTTGGCGGACGGGGTATTGGCGATAAGTACACAAACTTGCTGCCGTTGATTGAAGAAGTGGATCAAGAAATGATCGATATCACTTCCTTTATGCGTTCCCCTTCGGCTATTTATTTGGATGGGGAATTACGGCATCCTTGGCCAGAAGGTCAAGTAAAGCCCCAAATGCACCAGTTTAAGGCTTTGGGTAAAGAGAATCATTTATCCGGTTTGGATGAATGGTATCAAAAAGAAAGTTGGGATGAACCTTACGCCGATTTTTTAAAACGCCAAGGCCTTACCGATGAAGAAATCGCCCTTGCGGATATCAGTGCCAATTATAACGATATTTACGAAACATCGGCCATCAATGCGCACCACAGCAGGGCATTTGGCAAGTATAACGGTTCCAAACGGGCCTTGAACTTTAAGGGAGGGACCAAGAGTTTTATTGACAAAGTCGCTAAAACCCTTAAGAAACCGGTACTGACCAATAAAATGGTCACCAAGATTACCGATGCGGACAACCGGGTTACCGTCAGCTGTGAAGATGGAACCAGCTACCGTGCCAAAAAAGTCATCTGTACATTGCCTTTTACCACTTTGCGGGATGTGACGCTTGATGTGGCGGTCAATGCAAATCAAGCCAAGGCTATAAAGGAATTGGCATACACAAACATTACCCAAATCCATTTGGCGCACAGCGAACCCTATTGGGAAACGGATGGTATTCCGTTGGATATGTGGACGGATACGCCTATTGAACGTATTATGAACATGAGTTCCTCCCCAACAGAAAGGGAAATTGCGTGTTGGGTCAATGGTAAGGGAACTGCTTTTTTTGATGCGATGTCCGAAAAGGAAATTGCTGATTTCACCATCAATCAAATCAATGCCATTCGACCAGCATCCGTTGGAAAACTGGAATATTTGGGTACCCAGAATTGGGGGAAATATAAATATAACAAAGGGGCCTACGTAGAATTTGCCCCCACACAGCCCAATTTGTTTTTGGATATGATCAAACCCGCTGGCAATATCCATTTTGCCGGGGAACATACTGCACATAAAAATAGGGGGATGGAGGCAGCGGCAGAATCCGCCAATAGGGTGTTCAAGGAAGTAGTGTTTTAAACAAGGTGAGTTCGATATAGGATGTACAGTGTTTGGCGAAAATACCAATACCTATTGGGAAAGTCACTTCGAGCACCCGCCTGTCGGACGGGCAGGCAGTCAAGAAGACTTCAAAAGCGTAACTTCTAATTAGGTTCCGACTTTGGTTTATCTTGAGTCCAACCGAAATTCTCAATCTGACATTTTAGTTAAAGTACAGATTATCATTTGTATACGAATAAAGGTATTGAATAACTATTTTAAGTCCATGATCATTGCTTGAACGTCATTCCGAATTTATTTCGGAATCCCATGACTCCCATAAACAACTAGTTATGGTGAGAACCTGAATCAAGTTCAGGTTGACGTAAGTCTATTAGTATAGATTATGGATATTCAATAAAGTTATATCGAATTCACGATAAATAACAATCAGCAATGTTGGCTTACTTCCATATAGATGCCGTTGGGATCGAACATGGCCAAGGTGCGCAATTGTATTTCTGGGGTATCGCCCGGACCGGGGACCGTCCAATCCACGGGTTTGGAAATAATGGTTGCTCCCGCTTTTTTTGCCCGTTGATATACCGCTTTTACGTCTCGGCTGTTGACGACCAAAATGGTTTCTCCCATGCGAACTTTTGTTCGGTTGGTTGGGGTGCCCGTATCAAAAGGGGGATTTTCATAACTCAACAATCCCAGCTTTCCAATTTTGGGGTCGGCAACCTCTAGGACGATCAAGTGTACTTTTGCTTTATCTGGAGCTCCGGATGGTGGAAATCTATAATCAGCTTCCAAGGTATTGTCATACCAAATTTTCCATCCAAAAACATCTTGATAAAATTTGGCGGCCTTTACGGCATCGGCCACGATAAAGGTGGTTCTCTTAAAAATATCCGTACTCATGCTTAACAATGATATAAGTTAATAGTTGATTTCCGGCCCTTCGGAAACCTTTACAATGCGTTTCCCAATATTGGTGCCCGTATATAACCCTATTAATGATTGTGGTACGTTTTTAAAGCCTTCCTCAATATCCATAAGCGCTTCCAATTGGCCTTCCCTGATCCAATGGGCAATCTTGGTTTCCGCCTCTTCATACATATGGGGGTGGTTATAGACGAAGAAACCGCGTAAATCAGCCCCTTTTTGCCGTACCAAACCGTAATTTTTTAAAGAGAAGGGTTCCTTACGCGCGTATTCCGATATGGCACCGCAAAGCACTATCCTAGCCCCTTTTTTAAGGTGCATCAAGGAAGCCTCCAAGATTTCGCCCCCTACATTATCAAAATAGACATCCAATCCCTCTGGGAGTAAATCCTCGATCCGTTTTTCCACCTTTTCCGTTTTGTAATCGATAACGGCATCCGCTCCAAGACGTTTTACAATGGCACATTTTTCTTGCCCCCCGGCAATACCTATTACCCGTGAACAACCCATTGCTTTGGCAATTTGTATAACTAACGAGCCCACCCCACCAGCAGCACCGGATACCAAAACGGAATCCCCTTTTTTAGGTTGCCCACGGGATACAAAGCCACAATAGGCAGAATATCCGGTCATGCCCAGAGCGGAAAGGCCGTAATAAATGGGTAGTTTTCTTGGGGTCATTTTCCGAAACTTTTCCTGTTTGGTCATGCGGGAAAGCTTGTAGGTCTGCCAACCCACCTGTCCTTGCACAAAATCACCTATGTTATAGTGTTCGTGTTCTGATGCCATAACCTCGGCTACACCCCTCCCATGGATAACGTCCCCAATGTCCAATATACGTTCCGTAGAATACCCGCCCCCGTCTGCCATCATATACATGCGCATTACCGGTGCCAAGTTCAAATAATGGATTTTGAGCAATACTTCTCCTTTTTTTGGTGCACGTACCGGACTTTCGTTATACGTAAAGTTGGATATGATAACATCTGGGTCGGGCCTCGTGTTAAGCGTCCATTGTTGGTTGATGAGGTCTTTAAAATCCATAGGCAGTTTAAATTGCTGTTTTTTAGTTAATTAGGTTAGGTTTTGAAAAATGTGTCAATGGCATAAAACAAGAATGGCCTAAGCTAAAATCTCGTACTAGGTAAGATACCATTGAAAAAAAATTAATTAATATAGTTAACTATTAATTAAATTAACTATTTTTATGTCAAGTTCCAAAGGAATTGACATAAAATGTATTTTTTATTGAGTGACGGTATACAATAATACGAAACCGTAAAGAATGTATGGAATGTAAAACTTGACTTAATTAGGTAATATTATGATAAAAGGTAAATGTTGGGTAGCGGATGACTATGTAATGGCGTATGACATTATCATTCAGGAATACTGGACTTCCGCCATCGATCCTGCTGAAAACAGCAAATGGGTTATGGCCGGCGTAAAGGAAGAATTTAATAAAGAGAACGCGTTTAAGGACAATGAGTTTACCTTCATTGTGGCGGCACATAACTTTGCCGGTGGGGGCAAATCCATTGAGCATGTGATCACCGGACTCATGGGGGCTGGCATAAAAGCCGTATTTGCGACCAGCTTTGCACGCCTACAGTTCAGGAATGCCATTAATTATGGGTTGCCGTTCGTTACCTGTGACGATATAAGCAAGGGCTGTGAAACGGGGGATGAATTGGAATACGACCCGGAGAGTGGTATCATTTTAAATCTTACCAAAGGAACGGAATTTCAATCCGTTCCCGCAGCATCTTTTGTGGCAGAAGTGGGAGAAGCAGGCGGCCTTATGAACTATGTTCGTGAAAAAATAGCCAAAGGGGAACCTATAGTATAAATCAAATGAAAGAAAACAAACTAAAGAAAACCATTGCGGAAGGTAAGGCTGGTTTTGGAGTAATCTCCCCAACCTTGGATCCTATCATTTGCGAGTATATAGGCCTTCTGGGCATGGATTTTTATATGCTCGATGCAGAACATGGTGCCATTACCGCTTCTGATGTCACTAATATGGTACGGGCCTGTGAGCTTCGGAATACAACACCTTTAGCACGTATTCGAAGTGTAGATGCCAAATTGATCTTACAGTATATGGATGCCGGTATTATGGGTGTGATGATGCCCAGTATTAACAATGCCGATGATGTAAAACGATTGGTAGAGGCTATAAAATATCCACCTATAGGGAATAGGGGACTAGGTCCCGTTAGGGCTGCTGATTATATGCAGGGTCCAATGTCTCAGCAAGAATATGTAGCGTTTTCCAATGCGCAGACCTTGGTGTTACCGCAGATAGAATCCATGGAATGTGTAAAAAACCTACCGGAACTCTGTACGATAGATGGTGTGGACGGTTTTGTGATCGGACCAAGGGATTTGGCCATGTCCATGGGTTATTATGATGGCCCGGCCCATGATGAGGTAAAAAAGGTGCTTACAGATATATTTGCTACTATCAACGCATCGGACAAATGGTTCGGCACCGTGGCGGGGAATGCAGATCAAGCCAAGGCGCTCATTGACCAAGGTGCTTCCATGGTCATGAATTCCGTTCAGGGATTAATTAAAGTGGCCGGAAACGGATTTTTACAGGGAAGAGGCTAACAGAAATCAAAAATGGCGACGGCCACCTAAAACAAATAGAATTATGGCAGCATTAGTGGTATTATTTAATCTTAAGGATGCCAGCGCTAAAGAGGCGTATGAAGCTTGGGCAAAAACGACCGACGTACCAACGGCATCCAATATGGATTCGGTAGATGATTTTAAAGTATTCCGTTTGGGAAATATCATGGGTACGGAAAACCCATCGCCTTACCAGTATTGTGAGGTCCTGCAGATAAACGATATGGCAAAATTAGGTGAGGAAGTAGGGTCCGAGGCAATGCAAAAAGTAGCGGCAGAGTTTCAATCTTTTGCGGATAATCCCATGTTTATTATTTCGGAACAAATAGCGTAACCATGTATAATTTAAACGGCAAAACAGCAATCGTAACCGGCTCCGGTCGTATTGATGGTATTGGAGAAGCCATTGTATTAAAACTTGTCGAAAGCGGTTGTAATGTGGTCATCACCGATATTGGGGAAAGTAAAGGCGAACAATTCAGTGAGGAACACATAGGGACCACCGCTGATATGGAGACCATTGTTAAAAAAGCAAAGAACAAAGGTGTCAACGCTATGGCCATTGTCTGTGATATCCGGTTTGAAGACCAGGTGGCCAGTTTGGTCAAAAAGACCCGCGAAGCTTTTGGAAGCGTGGATATTATGGTGAACAATGCAGGCGTGGGTTACATTATGGAACCCTTTACGGAATTTAAGGAAGCCAGTTGGGATGCCGTTTTGGATGTTAACCTTAAAGGGGCCTTCCTATGCTCCAAACACGCGGCCATACAGATGATCAACCAAGGAAAAGGTGGGGCCATTATCAATATTGCCAGTCAAGCTGCCAAATCCGGTTTTCCCTTTGCGGCGGCCTATACTTCTTCAAAACATGGGATGATCGGCCTTACGCGGTCCAATGCCGTGGAATTGGGGGCACATAAAATACGGGTAAATGCAGTATGCCCAAACCACATTACAACGGGATTGGGGCATTGGCAGAATAAATTTTTTAGCGATAAGTTAGGTTTGGAATATGATGATTACCTGCAAAGCATTGTAGATAAGAATCCATTGAAACGAACAGGATTGGTCGAAGATATTGCCAAAGCGGTCGCTTTTTTGGCATCGGACCAAGCCGACTATATTACCGGGGAAGCTATGAACGTTTCGGGAGGGGAAGAATACCATTAAAAAGGAAACACAAATACAAACCCAGAAATTAAATTCAAAATTCCTTCAAAGGGAAATTAGATTCTGTATTTGAAACTTGAATTTTAAGAAATGAAATTAGGAATAGATATTGGCGGTACGTTTACAGATTTTGTATTGTTTGATAATGATAGTAATCAGCTCTACTTTGCCAAAACCTTAACCACCTATCCAGATCCGACGGTGGGGATATTCAACGGGGTCAAAGAGATAGCCACCAAATATGGTTTTCCAGTAAAAAATATGGATGGCATTGTGCATGGAACCACGCTGGTGACCAATGCGGTGATTGAACGTAAAGGCGCAAAAACAGCATTCATAACCACAAAAGGTTTTGAGGACGTATTGGAAATAGGCCGGGAAATGCGTTATGACATTTATGATATTTTCTTGACCATGCCCAAACCTTTGGTGCCCAGGAACCTTAGAATGGGAGTGCAGGAACGTGTAGATACCCATGGCAATGTGCTTACCCCTTTAGACGAAAACGCCTTGCAGGATTTGGCAAATACGTTAAAGCAAAACGGTATAGAGGCTGTTGGGGTTTGCTTGTTGAATTCCTTTGCCAACACCGCACATGAAAAGGCTTTGGGCGATTTTCTCTCTAAAAATGTGCCGGATATGTACTATAGCCTTTCTTCGGAAATTATGCCGGAGATTCGGGAATACGAACGTAGTTCCGCTACGGCCATGAATGCTTATGTACAACCGATTACCGATAAGTATTTAAAGGATTTTGAGACCCAATTGCGCGATTCCGGTTTTGATGGGAATATCAATATCATGATTTCCAGCGGAAAGCTTACCACTATTGATGGTGCTCGTAAATCACCCATCCATTTGTTGGAATCCGGTCCTGCCGGAGGTGCTATGGCCGGGGTTTTCTACGGAACACATTTGGAAGAGGAGAACTTGCTCTGTTTTGATATGGGGGGAACCACGGCCAAGGCCTGTGTTATTTATGAAGGAAAACCAGAGATTACGAACCACTTTGAAGCAGGTAGGGTAAAACGATTTAAAAAAGGAAGTGGGCTACCCGTGCGTATTCCTGTAATCGATTTAATTGAGATCGGTGCAGGTGGCGGAAGTATCGCTCGGGTCAACAATATCGGACTGCTAACGGTAGGACCGGACAGTGCATCAAGCACCCCAGGGCCCGCTTGCTACAATAGAGGAGGGGAAGACCCTACGGTAACGGATGCCGATTTGGTGTTGGGCTACCTTAACGCAGATTACTTTTTAGGGGGTGAAATGCAATTAAGTGTACAAGCGGCAAGAGATGCCATTCAGCATAAATTGGCAGACCCACTGGGAATTTCCGTAGAAGATGCCGCTATGGGTATCCATAAAATTGTCAATGAAAATATGGCCAATGCGGCTAGGGTACATGTATTGGAAAAAGGGATGGACCCACGTCATTTTAATATGATAGGTTTTGGTGGGGCTGGCCCCGTTCATGCCTTTGGGGTAGCCAAATTATTGAATACGAAAAGATTGGTTATTCCAGTAGGTGCTGGGGTAACTTCAGCTTTGGGCTTTTTGGTATCGCCGGTCGCTAGTGAAAAAATACACAGTTTTATTGGGGAATTGGAAGGATTGGACTGGAAAGCCGTGAATGCGTTCTTGGCAGGAATGGAAGAAGAGGGCTATCAGTTTTTAGAGCAATCCAATATTGCCAAAACAGATGCTAATATCGAACGGGTAGTGGAAATGCGCTACGCCGGTCAAGGCCACGAAATTACCATAGAACTGCCAGATGGGGAGTTGACGGACGCCAGTATTCCGGAAATCGAGAAAAGATTCAAGAAAGAATACGAGTTTAGATACAATCGCTCCATAGAAGGCATGGCCTTGGAAATGGTGACGTGGCGGGTTATCGTACAAGGACCCATTCCGCAAATGGAAGTAAAGCAATTTTCGACCACGGCTTCAGACGCAGAGGCCTATAAAGGATCCCGGAAGGTGTATTTTGAAGAAACAGGCTATCTGGATTGCCCGGTGTATGACCGGTATGCTTTAAAAACCAATGAAAAGTTTGATGGCCCTGCGATTATCGAGGAGACGGAAAGTACCACGGTAATAGGTATAAATAGTACCGTTATGGTAGATAAGGACAAGAACATTATCATAGATTTACACCACTAATCCATGGCTTACGATATTCTCATTGTGGGGGCAGGTACAGCAGGAATGGCTTGTGCGATAACCGCGGCAGAACGCGGCCTTAGCGTAGGTGTCGTGGAGAAAGTCGATTATGTTGGGGGAGCCATGCACTGGTCCGGGGGACATATGAGTGCCGCAGGGACCAGAATACAAAAAGAACGTGGTGTTACCGACAGTCCCCAAAAACATTTGGAGGAAATCTATAAAATAAACGGGAAGACCGGAAATCTGGAATTGATTGAAATGGCGGTCGAAGAAGCGCCAAAAACAGTGGATTGGCTTCAAGACCTCGGTTTCGAATTTGCTCCAGAATGTCCACGAATCATTTATGGCCATGTGGCCTATGAGACCCCGCGCACCATTTATGGAACCGAAAAAGCACTGAGCATTTATAAAGTGTTGTTACCACTTTGGGAAAAGTATGTGGAAAGCGGTCATATTACTATCCATTTTAACCATCCCTTTACAGGTCTGGAGAAAACAGCGGATACTTATGATACCGTTATTTGTGACACCCCAGAAGGTACGGTCTCCGTTATGGGCAAGAATATCGTCATTACTACGGGGGGGTATGGAAGCAATCCAGCTTACTTTCAACAAAAACATGGGGATATTCCTTTGGTAAGCAGTTGTTACCCGACCGCAACGGCGGATGGTCATGTTATTTTGGAAAAGAAGGGTGCCCAATTCAACTTTGGTGATTTTCATTTGCCAAGTTTGGGCGGAATGGAATTGGAAAAAGGGAGTGGCCGTGTGGATTTTAACAAGGCTTGGGCCATGGTATTAACATCGGTATACCGCCAACCCCGTGATATTTATGTAAATAGCCATGGGAAGCGTTTTATTCGTGAGGATGAAATAGATGCAGAAACTAGGGAACTAACGACCATGAAACAACCCGATTGGTCTTTTTGGGTGGTTTTTGATGAAAAGGCGTTGGTGTCCAACGACCATAACGGCAACCATAACCCTTTGGTGATTGGATGGACCGTAGCACAAATGAAAGCAGAAGCAAAACGGGAAGAATCCTTTTTTGCTGCGGATACCATAACCGCTTTGGCAGAAAAAGCGGGATTGCCGGCGGCTACCTTAATAGAGACCATTGAAGGCTATAACCAGATGGTGGCCACAAAGCACGACCCAGATTTTGGAAGGGAGTTTTTGGAAGATGCGATTACCGAAGCACCTTTTTATGCGTTAAAGGTACACGCCTCCGTTTTGGTGACCTTTGGGGGTATACAAGTGAACAAGGACCTCCAAATCTTGGATGCGGAGGGTGAGGTAATGCCTGGCCTTTATGCGGCAGGTGAATTTTTGGGACTTGGGGCAACAAGCGGCAGTTCGTTCTGTAGCGGAATGGCCATAACCCCAGCCTTAAGTTTTGGTAGGATTTTAGGGAGAAGACTCGCAAAAAAATAGATTTTTTAAACATAATTTGATAAGTTAAACTATAAGTTTTCCCCAATAAACAAGGTAGGTAAACAAAAAATAGTTAACTTAGTTAACTAATTTCAGAGCATGCAACGTACAGCAACAAAATTTGACCCCATAGCACTGAGTATCTTGTGGTCAAGACTGATAAGCATAGTAGATGAAGCGGGTACTACCTTGCAGCGGACATCATTTTCCACGGTTACCCGGGAATCCAATGATTTTGCGGTAGTGTTGATGGATAGGAAAGGGAGGTCTATTGCACAATCCAGTGTTTCCGTACCTTCATTTTTAGGGGTGTTGCCCATGCTGACCAAGGCGCTTTTAAAAGACTATTTTCCGGAGGAAGAATGGCAGGAAGGCGATGTGGTCATGACCAATGACCCTTGGTTATGTGCAGGCCATAAACCGGATATTGGTATCGTTTCCCCTATTTTTTATAACAAGACCTTAATTGGGTTTATTGGTACCATAGCGCACTCCCCGGATATGGGCGGTGTCCTCTGGGGTGCAGGGTCCAGGGATTTATATGAAGAAGGCTTGATGGTGCCACCAACAAAATTGATAGCTGCCGGAAAATCCAATACCACCCTTTTTAATATTTTGGAACATAACGTTAGGGCGGCCGATCAGACGGTTGGGGATATTCGCGCACAGATTGCCGCAAATGACCAAGGCATCAAATCCCTTATGAAATTAATGGAGGAAAATGATTTGGAAGACCTTCAAGATTTAGCCGATGCCGTAATCAATGCATCGGAAAAAGCCATGCGAGAAGCCCTATTGGAAGCTCCGGACGGCAGCTATACCTATGAATATGATACTGATGGTGATGGTAAGGGCAACGGCTGTCACTTTGAAATAACCGTAAATATCAAAGGGGATGAAATCCACGCGGATTATACCGGGACTTCCGGGGCGCACCCTTTGAGTATCAATGCGGTATTAAACTATACCTATGCCTACACGGCCTATCCCATTAAATGTACGTTTAGTCCCGATGTACCCAACAACGATGGTTCTTTTTATCCTATAAAAGTGACCGCGCCCAAAGGATGTTTGGTCAACGCACAAAAACCTTCGCCCTTGGGCGCACGCAATATTACCGGAAATATGTTACATTCCGTGGTGTTTGGTGCTTTGGCAAAAGCCGTACCCAAGCAGGTACAGGCAGACTGTGGTAGTGCGTGTTGGTGTATAGTACTTAACGGGGAACATAAAGGCAAGGAATTTGTGGAATATTTCTTTCTGAATGGCGGCTATGGGGCCAGACCCAATATGGATGGTGAGCATGTCCTTAGTTTCCCCACCAATGTGGCCAACGTGCCCATTGAGGTATTGGAAACGGATATTGCCGTTTTGGTTACGGAAAAATCTTTAGTGGCAGATTCCGCTGGGGAAGGAGAGTTTAGAGGGGGACTGGGTCAGCGTTTTAGTTTTAAGAATGTTGGGGAGAACCCTTTAAATATATCTTTATTAACGGAAAAAACGAAGACCGCGGCCAAAGGAATCCTAATGGGGAACGACGGTCAGATGGGATCTATGGAAATTATTCCAGCTAGGGAATTCCCGCCCAAAGGATTGGATAAATTGTATCCCGGGGAAGAATTGATATTGACCCTGCCCGGGGGTGGCGGGTATGGAAACCCTGCCGATAGGGATAAAGCTGCGATAGCAGAAGATAAGATGTTAGGTTATATAAGTTAAAAAGAACAACTATGAGTGCACGGAATTTACCTCCGGTATACAACAAAATAGCACAGCATGCTGTTTTTCCAGAAATGAACCATGATGAGCGGGCCAGATATAATTTCTTGGCCAATTTAAACAAACATTTGGCACACGTATCCCAAGGAAATAAGGTAGCCTTTGAAAATAGGGTAGCACCAAATTTTGAAAAAGAACACGGCAGAAAAATTACTTCTACCGCAGAGTTGAAAGAAGCCATTAGCAAGGATGCCCACTATCAAGTGTGGTCTTCCTTAAGACGCAGTACCATGGAGATGCGCCAGCAGGCAGGGCGTTCCATTGTGTTGCGCCAAGCGGAAGAACTGCGGGACAAGGTAAAAGCCTTGAATGCTGGAAAAGATAGTTTGGTATTGGATGATTCCGTAGAAGTGCCCGCCTATCTCCTGGCTTGCGATAACCATATTATGCCGGGCAGTTACCATACGGAACTTATTGAAGAAGACGTTACCCCAGCGGCAAATTATGATACCGGACTTTTTGTGACTACAGCGGGATTGTTGGGCCGTTATAGCGATGGTGGTGGAAAGGCCATAGTGAGTTGGGTAAAGAAAACATACCCAGATTTCAACCCAAAGCGTATTTTGGATATCGGTTGTGGTATGGGGCATAATGTATTGCCCATAGCCAAAGCCTTTCCAGATGCAGAGGTTATTGGAATAGATACCGGGGCACCCATGTTGCGCTATGCACATGCACGGGCAATGGATTTAGGCATTACCAACGTAAAGTTCATGCAAATGGATGCGGCCAAAACAAGCTTTGAAGATGAATCCTTCGACTGGGTGCAATCTACCATGTTCTTTCATGAAACAGGAGGGAAATCCATTTACCGGATTATGGATGAGGTCTATAGGGTATTACGCCCGGGCGGACTTACTTTACATATTGAGCAGCCACAATATACCGATGATATGAGCTTGTTTGAAAAGTTCATTCGTGATTGGGATGCTTTGTACAACAATGAACCCTATTGGTCAAAAATGCACGATATTGAACCTATAGAACTTATGGAATCCTCAGGATTCAAGAAAGAAGATTTTATGCAGATAGGGGCAAAAGCGGAAAATGATTTGGCAGATGGTTCGGAAACTGCCGACGAACCCGAAGATCATGGACGATCACCTATTTGGAACGTATTTGGGGCCATTAAAAACTAAGCGATGGAAGAAAAATTGGATTACATAAAATTAGCATCGAACAAGCCCAAGGGAAAACGACCTTATTTTCATGATGACCCTGCCGTAGAGCGTGTTCTGAATATCACCATGGCAATCGCAGGGGAATTGGCAGTGATGAGGGAACGTATGGACAGCATTGAAAGGCTATTGGAAAAGAAAGGCGTGGTCACCCGAGAGGATATTGAGACCTTTGTCCCGGAAACCAAGGAACAAGAAGAACAACGCCAAACTTGGCATGCGGAATATATTGGCCGCGTGCTGCGCATTGTGCAACAGGAACAGGAAGAACTGGAAAATCCCGATAAGGATTTGGAAGAAATTGCTAACGACATTAACGAAATGTAATGGCGGAATTGCACGATAGGATCACCAAATTCTTTAATGCCATTATCACAAGGGATATCGAAGAAATCAAAAATGGGTATTGCCAGGACGAGAAAACCTATGTGGTTTTGGAAGGTCCCAGGTTTAGCACCAAAGGTTTCGCTAAGATTGCGGAAGGGTGGTCAGATTTTACCGATTCGCCTATTGGAATGGACAACATTGTTTGGACGGAAGGCCCTTTTGAAGAAATTGTTGGAGATATGGGCTGGATAAGCGGTATTACGGAACTGTACCTAACCGTAGGTGATAAGAAAGTGTTCAATACGTTTCGTTCTTCTTTTGTTTTTAAAAGGGAGGACAACGATTGGAAAATAAGGCACGAGCATGTATCCGCTCCGCACGAAGACCCCTATGGAATAGGGGATTGGAAGAAATAACCATAAACCAAAAACGGAAGAACCCATGAAGAAAGTAATGCTAACCCTTATATTTCTTGTGGGTTTTTTTATAGCCCAAAGTCAAGAAGAGAAAGCGAAGCCAAGTGCTAGCTCCCCCGCTATGGGAACCTCTTCAAAAACTACAAAAAAGCGTTTGGCAACTACGGTAGAACCTAACCGAAAATTCTCCTATGCGGAACGCGAACTGGATTACCTAGCCCATATTTGGGAAGGGGAATATGATAATGTGGAACAGTTGGATGTGGATAACATCCAGAAAAAGGAGGAAAAACCATCAAAAGTACACCAAAGGGTACATGCCTCCGTTAGGCAATTCCAAAACTCCAATTTTGGGGTGGGAGCGGTTTACGTGGAGGAATATCGGGATAATGACCCTACCCATATTACCCGACAATGTATCTACCAACTTTTACCGGATGATGCCGAAAAAGCACTGCAGGTAAAGGTCTATCATTTTAGAGAAAAACAATCGTACTTGAATACAGAAAAAGGTTTTGATGTTGTGGCCTTCCTAACCCCGGACTCCCCTAAATTAAGGGAAGGTTGTCCGCTTATCCTAAGAAGAAATGGGGATGGGTTTCTAGCTACAACCGTGGATAAAAACTGTATTCGGACAACAGAAGACAAAAATGAAGCTACGGACTATCAGTTTACCGTAAACGAAAACACTTTTGGTTTTCAAGAAATTAGATATGTTGATGGAAAACGGGCCCCGGATACTGAACAGGTCAGTCCTTATACTTTGGAAAAAGCACGTTGCTTTAGCTGTATGGTCGATTTTCCTAACGATACTAGCGGCAGGCCTACGGTCACTCAACATTATATTGATATCTGGGACCAAGGTGGTAGTTTCAACTTTGATTATCCAGATGGCCGTAAAATGCTCTTGGGCATGCGCAATACTTGGTCTTTTGGTATGCATAGGGAAACCTTTGTGATCTATATTTTGGATATGGAGACCAAGAAAACCTTGATTTATTCCTGGGGAAATCCCGGTGCGGACCGGATTGGTTTCAATCCCGGATGGATACGAGTACAATGCGACATAAAAACCGCTCGCAATGTAAAACTGCAAAAAGAACTACGGCCTGGTTCTTAGGTTTTCTATTTTTTAACCTCGGGACTTCTAGCCTCCATATAACTACTATAGGTGCTTCTTCGGGCTTTCCAAGGACGGTGTTCGCTAAAATAATTGGGCTGTACCTTTTCCACATAACCTCGCATTGCGGGCGGAATATCATCACTATTAAAAATTTTTCTTCCCGTAGCGCGCCACATCACAAAACCTGGCCGCTGTCCCATACGCATCCAAGGCTCCCAAGAATTTATGGCGGTCCAAAAGAAGGTATTTCCGCAAGTGGTGGCTTT
>CALGQU010000154.1 GCA_937959125.1 uncultured Croceitalea sp. | reverse complement strand
TAGTCCAATGGTTTTACCACATTGGTGACAGTGGTTATTTCCGGGATTTTTCCTGTGGTCAATTGAAAGGTCCCTTCTTTGTTCTCATACAAACGATCTCTATATTTCCCATCATTTACGGCAAACTCATTACCTCCACTGGCTATATATAGATCCAAATCGCCATCGCCATCATAATCAAAAAAAACAGCGTCACTATCCTCGTTTTCCGGATCCAATTCTTGTGTAATGCCATAGACCTTGTTCCCATTCAACGACCATAGCGTTCCCGGATTTCCGGCACTACCCCCAATAAAAAGTTCATCCCCTGCTTTGGAATCTAAATTGGCAGCTGCAAAACAAGGACCCTCTTTGGAGTATTGGGTCAATAATAACTGTTGTTCCAAATAATCATTATGGTTGTTTTCTTTATGCTGATAGGATAGCATTTGGGTATTGTGGGTAAAAAGCAACGTGTCCCTAGCCACTTTATTTTCATATTCCACAGCAGACCCATAAGTAAGGGTCAGTGTCTGATTTGAAGAAATAGTTTTTTCTACTGTTCTTTTGCCAGATGGCCATAGTACCTCTAAAGAATCAATAGTATTCGTTTGTAAACCAAAAAATACAGTAGGGTCCATAGAGGATAAATACCCCCTGATAACCGATTGAAAGTGGGTTTGTACCCCACCGTTACTCCAAACGGTAACTTTTGCACCGATGGCATTTTTATTTTTAGCTGGTCCCTGTAACTTTATTTTTAGATAGTGGAAGTCCTCTTTGTCCGCCATCTTATTTTTAAGGATGAACGCCTCTTGATTGATGTTATTGACCACAAGGTCCAAATCACCGTCCAAATCCAAATCGGAATAAGCTGCACCATTGGAAATGGAGTTTATGGAAGACGCCCACCTATCCGAAACATCCTCAAACTCAAGATTCCTATTATTTTCAAAAAAGAAATTGGGCAATTTAACCTCTTCCAAACCGCCAACAAGCTCTTTTATTCTTTTGTCCCTACTTTCCGGTGTTCCGTAAACATTGTTCTGTTTGGTATAATTGATAAAATCCAAGTTGGTAATATCCGCCCCGTATCCGTTGGTCACAAAAATATCCTTATCCCCATCCGCGTCAAAATCTACCAACAGTGGTGCCCAACTCCAATCTGTTTGGGAAAGTTGTGATAGAAAACTAACATCCTTGAACCTTATTTGTGCTAGGGAATCAGCGCCATTGTGCAATTGCAATGTATTACGCACATATTGTGGTGTATAATCATTTCTTAAGGCCAGTTGGTATTTGTCATAATTCATAGCTCCCGCCATGGTCTTTATCCGCCGATAATCCTTGGGAAACATATCCAATACCATAACGTCTGGGTATTGGTCATTATTGATATCCGCTATATCCACCCCCATGGCATTATAGGTTTGATGTCCGGAAAATTTTTTTGAGTATTCTTGAAATAGTGGCTGCAAACTATCTTTGGAGGTTGTATTTACATATACTAGGTCGTTTGTTATAAAATCATTGGATACATAGATATCTACATAGCCATCATTATTAAAATCATTGATTCCTACACCAAGGCCAAACCCTTTTTTTGCACCTGCCAGTTTATGTGAAACATTGACAAATTGTGGCTGGGAGCCCTCTCCAGCTTTATTTTCCAGTAACACATCACTTAAATGCTCCGGATAATACCTTTCCGGTATTGGCGTATTCTTATCGAAGCGCACATTACCATTTCTAACGATATAGGCATCTAAATCCCCATCCTTATCATAATCAAAGAAAACGGTCTGTTGTGAGTAACCCGCATCATTCAAACCATAACTTTTGCCCTCTTCTTTAAATGTTGGAATGCCGTTAGTATTGGTCCCTTGATTAACGAAAAGTAAATTTTCACAGTTGTTTTGACAATCTGCACCACCCACATTAAAATAAATATCGTCCCACCCATCTGCATTGACATCCACAATGGATACCCCCGTTACCCAGGATTCAGTGCTCATTTGTGCTTCTACGGTCACATCTTCAAAACGAAGCTCCCCGGTATTCAAATATATTTTTGACGATACTTGATTCCCCGTGAATACGATATCCGGTAAATTGTCTTGATTAAAATCCCCAATCCCAACACCGCCACCATTATAGCAATATTGAAAATCTATAACATTGATTTCCTCACCAATGGTTATCGCATTGTTGAAGGTAATACCCGTTTCGCTAGAGGAAACCAACTCAAATACGGTATTGGATTCCTTTTTTACTGTGCACCCACAGAACTGTATCACCAAGAGATATATAAAATACCTTAGGATTTTTTTTGACATACGTTCCCCCATATTAAATTGAAAGCCAAGTAAAAAAGATTACTTGGCTATCAACAACTTCTGAACTTAAACTAAATCAATATTACTTAAATCAATGGTCAGTGTTTAGTAACCAGGGTTTTGGTTCAGGTTTGGATTTGCATTTAACTCTGGTACAGGAATCCAGATTAACTCATCCCTTCCCGGAGTAAACACAGCACTTGCTCCCGCTAATGATTTTGGATGTCTTCCTCCCGCAATTGTTGAGCCAGCACCTAAAACCTCATCAGCAAGTCCCCAACGTACCACATCCAAATAGCGATGACCTTCCCCGGTCAATTCCATAATCCGTTCTGCAACGACAGCATCAAAAACTTCAGCCTGACTTAGACCAGCCGCAAGGTCTGCAATTCCAGCACGTTGCCTTACTTGATTAATCAAGTTTATCGCCTCTCCTGAATTACCATTTTCATTTTCAGCTTCGGCCAACATCAACAATACATCAGCATATCTAATGATTCTCCAGTTTAGACCTATATTCTCTCCAAAAGGGGATATTTGGTCGCGTGTCCCTGCGAAAAGCATGGCGTACTTACGGGTAAACAAGGCATCTACACCAGCAACATTTGCTGCTTCAATATCGCCCGCAAAATCCTCCAAGAATGGCGTACCTCCATATCCGGTAGCTCCGGGATAATCAAAAGCAATGGTTTCATTTCTACGAACTGTATCCCCATTATCCTCAAATGTCTGTAAAATATGAGGATTGATATAATGGCTCCTATCCAAACTATAGGTCGGTGGCGCATAATCGATAATATAGTTACTCTGTGAGCCTGTTAATGGAATATCAGAACCCCACACAAAATTATCCTGCTCAGCAAACTGCAACTCAAAAACAGATTCCGCATTGTTTTCACCAACTACGTTAAAGTTGTTCTCGTATTCTGCCGCTGGCAGCAAACTATAAACCCCACTTGTTACCACTGCCCTTAAATCCGTAGCGGCATCCGCAAAGTTGCCCATATACAAATTTGTCTTACCCCTAAGGGCCAAAGCAGAACCGGAAGTTGGCCTACCCAAATCGCTATCGGACCATGTAGCAGGTAACATACTTGCCGCCATAGCCAAATCAGAAAGTACAGAATTAAAGATTTCCGTCTGCGTTGATGCCGTAGGGAAGAAATCTTCTTGACTTTCCGGAGTACTCAACACTAAGGGAACATTTCCCCAGAATGCGCCCAAATACCAATTGGCAAACGCTCGCATAAAGTATGCCTGTCCCAAAACTTCATCCCGACCGCTTCCTGCCGGCAAGTTTTCATCATTCGCTTCTTCCAGAATCGTATTTGCCCTAAATACGGTTTGATACAGTTGAGGAAACATATCCACAGACCAACGACTTACCCCTGGAACACCTTGAAGCGTAGACATGGTTGTGTTGTTCGCAAACGGCACCACGTTGAAAGCGTCTGAACGTAACATAGGACCTGTATGTACTACCCTACCCCAAAAGAAAACGGCGGTAATGGGGTGTATCATCCCATTTACGGCAACCCTAAAATCTGCTTCGTCATTAAAGAAAGCGAGCTGCGATACCGTATTTGGGTTTGCAATTTCCAGCTCATCTTCATTACACCCGTTGAGCGGCACCATAAGCGCGGCCAACACTGTAACAATCAAAATTTTACTTGTTTTAAACTTCATTTTTTTAATTTTCAGAATTCATAACAATTTTTAAAAAGATACTTGTAAGCCTAAGATAAAGGATCTTGGTCTAGGTTGCGCGCCTAAATCAATTCCCCTACCAAGAATTGGCTGTGTATTGTTAGGATTACCAAAGAATCCTCCACCTGTACCAACTAGTGTAGATCCAACTTCAGGATCGTAACCGCTATAACCAGTAATCGTAAATACGTTTTGCATATTGTAGAATACCCGTGCGCTACTTACCCATGGCAAATCTATTGCTTTGGTCAAATCGTAACCTACCTCAATGGAACGCAACCTTAAATAAGAACCATTTTCCACAAAAAAGTCCGATGGCAACTGATTACCTGCTGCATTTGGTAGAGAAGCTCTAGGAATATTGGTTGTTGCATTGTCTGCTCCAGGAGAACCGAAAGCATCCCTTAAGAAACCAAATTTGTTTCCGTCCAAGAAGAAAGTTCCGGTAAAGAGTTGGGCATTGTATATCTCGTTGCCAGAAACCCCATTGAAGTTCAATCCAAAATCCCAGTTTTTATACTCACCATTGAAGTTGATACCGTAGGTAAAATCAGGAATTGGAGAACCAAGGTTCACTCTGTCATCATTATTAATAATACCATTACCATCTACATCTACCCTTCTAAAATCACCAGGTTGTAATATAGCTCTTCGCTCTGGATCGTTTGCCAAGCCCGGATCATTATCAATCTCTGCTTGACTCCTATACAATCCATCGTTTTGGAAACCAAAGAAAAAACCTATTGGTTGACCAATCTCGAACCTATTTGGCGTATTTCCTTCTTCATCAATTGATGGACCTACTAAAGGATTTGGCAACGCCGTCAACTCGTTACTAAAAGTAGCAAAGGTCAATCCAACATTAAACTTAAAGTCCCCACCAATATCATAATCGTAGTTGGCCTGTAATTCAAAACCGGAGTTACGGATGGATGCCGCATTCTGGGTTACAGGAGCTGCAGACCCAGTTGTTGAAGGTACTGCAACAGCAGCCAAAACATTTTCATTGTCCCTAACATAATAATCCAGACCCACAGATAAATTATTATCTAAAAGTACCGCATCGACACCAAAACTCGTGGACTGGGCCGTTTCAAAAGAGATGTTCGGATCCACCAAAGAAGTGATGGCAAAACCACCTGCAGTAACATTATTAAAACTTACGTTTGAGGCGGGGTTAAGAACGGACTGAAATAGGAAGTCTCCAATATTCTGTGACGCCAATTCCCCATAACCCGCACGAAACTTAAGCAAATTGAAAATAGAATCTTCTGGCCACCAGTCCTCATTACTTATTACCCAACCTGCAGAGAACGCCGGCAATACGATATTATTGAAATCCCCTTCCGGTGAGAACCTTGAAGAAGCATCACGTCTAACAATAGCATTAAATATATACTTATCGTCATACTTATAATTTACCCTACCGAACACAGAGAAAATCCTGGATAAGAATCTACCTCCTCCAGAATTTACAATGTTATCTGCAAAACCTGCAATATTGGTAATATCATCAGAAGGTAGGCCTTCCGCTTGTATAACTAACGAATTGTTATCCGTTTGCTGTCTTGCACCACCAAACAATACGTCGATATCATGCTTACCGAAACGATTCTTATAATTAATAGTCGGCTCAATATTAGTAGATAGGATTTCACCGCGAGCCTCTGTTAAATCATTAAGTGCATTAAGATTTACCTGAGCATCTGTTGGGCTCAAATCAAAACGAGGTCTTCTAAAATTACCATAAGTATTCCTATAGTCCACACCATAGTTTAATCCTAAAGTAAGTCCTTCAATTACCTCATATTCCACTTTAAAGTTACCCAATAAATTACGTTGTATGGTTTCATCCCTTACCAATTGGGCCAATGCAAAATTATTGGTACCTCCTGATCCGTTGAACAGATTAGAATCGATAGCTTCAAAACCACCAAGCCTTTCAGGAGCTTCGGCCCTCACCACGGGAGCGGTAAAGGTACCACTACCAAAAAACGGGTTTTGGTTCAAGTCCCTCTGGTTATACGAAAGAGATTCCTCAATTTTCCATTTTCCAAAATTGAATCTACTATTCAAACGAATATTGATACGCTGAAAATCGGTGCTTGTTACGATACCTTCTTCATCATAATAGTTTGAAGAGAAATAGTACGAAGACCCTTCGCCTCCACCGGAAACGTTAAACCCTATATCCTGTATGGCACCTGAATTCAAGCTTAAATCTTGAAAATCGGTATTCACACCATTATCCACAATATTGGCAGGCTGTCCCTCATTGATACTTCGTTGGTTCAAAAATTGAACAAACTCCGGGCCATCTAAGAAGTCTAAGGTCCTTGCCACGGTATTTGCCCCTCCCCTAATATCTATGGACACTTTTGGGGCACTATTGGCAGTTCCTCTGTTCGTGGAGATAATAATGACACCGTTTGCTGCTCGAGTACCATAAATAGCAGCCGAGGTAGCATCTTTTAATACTTGGATATCAATAATATCCTTAGGGTTCAAAAAGGCAATATCATCTACGATAGCCCCATCCACTACATATAATGGAAAAGTATTGGTCAATGAACTGATACCCCTAACAATTACGTTAGTGGGCGCACCAGGCTGTCCACCTCCACTTTCTACCTGAACACCGGCAAGTCTTCCTTGCAGGGCATTGGTAGGATCAGCACTAACGATTTGTTTAATTTCTTCCTGCTTGATCTGGGAGATAGCCCCTGTCACGTCTCCTTTGGCTTGGGAACCAAAACCTACGACAACAACTTCATCCAGTTTTGCAGAATCTTCTTCTAAAGTTACATTTAGTGTACTCTGTCCATTGACTGCGACTTCTTGCGTCTTGTAACCAATGTAACTAAAGACCAAAGTAG